>JADJPR010000023.1:0-300000 GCA_016713135.1 Rhodanobacteraceae bacterium
GCACCGAACTGCCGGCGCTGTATTCGGATTCCTCGCGCAAGGCCTATGCCGACCACTCCGGCGAGCTTCGCGCACCACAACCACACGATCACCATCGAGCCCTACAGCGTCGAAGGGCTGCGCCAGGCTTTCGCCGATGCCGAAGCCAACGGCTGGCACATCGAGGCGATGTTCCTCGAGCCGGTGATGGGCGAAGGCAACCCCGGTCGCGCGGTCACGCCCGAGTTCTACGCCGCCGCGCGCGAGCTCACCAAGGCGCATGGCACGCTGCTGCTGGTCGACTCGATCCAGGCCGGCCTGCGTGCCCACGGCGTGCTGTCGATCGTCGACTACCCGGGCTTCGAGGGCATGGAAGCGCCGGACATGGAGGCCTATTCCAAGGCGTTGAATGCCGGCCAGTATCCGCTGTCGGTGCTGGCGGTCGGCGAGCGCGCGGCCAAGCTGTACCGCAAGGGCATCTACGGCAACACCATGACCACCAACCCGCGCGCGATGGATGTCGCCTGCGCCGTGCTGGACGGACTGACGCCGGCGCTGCGCGCGAACATCCGCGAGCGCGGCGCCGAGTCATGCGCAAGCTGGGAGCCGTCTCGCGCGAACTGCCCGGCATGATCCACCGGCGTGCAGGGCACCGGCCTGCTGTTTTCCTGCGAGCTGGCGCCGGACTTCAAGTGCTACGGCACCCAGAGCACCGAGGAATACATGCGTGAGCACGGCGTCGGCGTCATCCACGGCGGCGTCAACAGCCTGCGCTTCACGCCCTACTTCAATGTGCGCTCGGATGAAGTCGACCTGGTCATCGACGCGGTGCGCCAGGCGCTGACCGAGGGCCCGCGCCTGCGCCAGCCGGCCGCCCAGGCGGCCTGAGTCCTCGCGCGTGTCGAGCGCGCCCGTCGGCCTGCGTCGTCGACTCGCCAGCCACGGCTTCGAGTCGAACGACGATTACGAGTTCGCGCTGCGCCTGCTGTTCGAGGCGCAGCCGGCCGGCGTGCGCTGTCTCAATGTCGCCGGCGAATCCGGCCGGCGCAAGACCGCCTTCGCGCACGCGCTTGCGGCGGCGCTCGACTACCCGCACGTGCTCTACCACGACTTCTCGCGCAACGAAGCGCCGGTGCCGGCGCTGGTGGTCGACGCTGAAAGCGGCGAGACCCAGACCGCCGAGGCCGCCGCCAGCGCCTTCGACCGGGTCATGACCGAGGCCTGCGCCTATTCCGAGGGCGCGCGGGTGATCCTGATCCTGGACCAGATCCAGGCCAGCGATTTCCAGGACCAGATCGCGCTGTACCAGTTTGCCCAGTCGCGCGAGTGGCAGGGCGTGGTAGGCACGGTGACCGCCAATCCGGCGACCCTACTGCTGGTGCTGATCTCGGAGCAGCCGCTGTACCACTCGTTGCAGAAGATCAGCTTCCGCGTCTGGGCCGACGCCGCCGGCGGCGCGCTTGAGTTCGACCCGAAGGATTTCGGCCTGGGGGTCGAGGCACGCTCCCTGTTCGTCGCGCTGACGGACCTGTTCCGCCAGATCGGACAATCGCCTACGCCCAGCGAATTCCAGCGCATCCTCGACGACCTGCTGGTCCGCGTGCGCAGCCTTGACCAGTTGCGCACCAGCCTGTTCGGCTGGATCGAAAACCTGGACCGCGACCACCTGCATGCGCCCGCGGTCAAGCCCGCGCTCCAGCAGGTGATCGGCGAACTCGACCGCCTGATGGGCGTCGAGGAGATCGAGGTGCGGGCGGATCTAGCGCGGGGAGAAGTCGGCGGGGATCGCCAAAAGCGGGGCGCAGGCCTGGCCTTGGGCCCATGCGGTGGTTCGCTATCGCCGGCTGAGCGACGCCGGTTCCCTGTTGCTCCTGCAGCCGACGCTCTGCGTCCGCTTGGTCCCTTGCCCCTGCCCCTGCCCGCTCTTCTCGTCAGGGCACCTCCTGCACCGACCCCTGCCAGCTGGCCGGTTCCCACCTGTCTCGGACGGAACAGCCGCCCGGCCCATGATCTTCACGCACATCCCCGCCCCTGCCCCCTTTCAACTTGTCTCCCGCGCGGCGCGGCGCGGTCATCGCCGCATCAGCGGCGCGCGCCAGCGTATCGAAGTCGCTGGCGTGTCCGGGAAACATCGCGATGCCGATCGACGTGGTCACCTGCAGTGAATGCTGCTCGATCTCGAATGGCTCAGCGATCAATTGGCAGATCTTGGCCGCGACGTGCGCCGCGCCATCGGCCGCGGTATCCGGCAGGATGATGACGAACTCATCGCCGCCCTGGCGGGACACCGTGTCATGCTCGCGCACTGCCGAGAGCAGGCGTTCGGCGACGGCCACCAGCAGGAGATCGCCAACCCGATGCCCCAGCGTGTCGTTGATCTCCTTGAAGTGATCCAGGTCGAGGAACATCAATGCCAACGGCGCCTCGGTGCGCCGGGCCAGGCTCAAGGCCTGCGTGGCACGGTCCACCAGCAGGGCGCGGTTGGGCAAACCAGTCAGTAAGTCGTAGTGCGCTAGTCGCTGAATCTGCTGCTCTGCTCGGCGTCGTTCCGTGATGTCGCTGAAAATGCTGACGTAGTTACGAGTCTGCCCGTCGTCGTCCGCCACCCGGGTGATCGACAGGCTCTCCGCGTACAGGCTGCCATCGCGGCGCCGGTTCCAAAGTTCGCCGCGCCAGCTTCCTTCGCGCTCGATGGCCTCCCACATCTCGCGATAGAACGCGGCTTCCTGCATCCCCGACGACAGCATCCTCGGGTTGCGGCCGAGCGCCTCGGATTCCGGGTAACCGGTGATGGTGGTGAACGCCGGATTGACCATCACGATATTGTGGTCGGCGTCGGCAATGATCACGCCTTCGCGACTGTGCTTGAACACCGTGGCTGCCAATCGCATGCGCTCCAACTCGCGTCCGGAGCGCGGCTTCACCGCACGCCACCAGAACAGTTGCGCCAGCGCGGCCGCCAGCAAGGCGAACTTCGCGCCCAACGGCGGCCACGTCCACACCAGGCAAACCAGCGCCACTGCCCACAGCAGCGCCGCGATGGCCTGTCCGGTGCCTCGGCGAAAGCGTCCGCGTCGACCACTCATTTCTTGCCGCCCCTGCACGGCCGTCGGATCAAGCAGACGCCCTGATTACCGCCGCGGCCTTGTCGCCGGTCAAACGCCGGCGAATCGATCCGTCGCCAGGATCAGTTCGTGCAGGTTACCGGGCTCGAAGGCGGAATGACCGGCGTCCGGCACGATACGCAGGTCGGCTTCCGGCCAGGCCTGCTTCAGGTCCCAGGCGGAACGCATCGGACACACCACGTCGTAACGCCCCTGGACAATGACTGCCGGGATGCCCTTGAGCCGGTAGGCGTTCGCCAGCAACTGGTCGTCGCGATCGAAGAAGCCGCCGTTGACGAAGTAATGGCACTCGATGCGCGCGAAGGCCAGCGCGAACAGATCGCCAGCGGAGGCTTCGATGTGCGCTGGATCCTGGTACAGGAAACTGGTGCTCCCTTCCCACACCGACCAGGCTTTGGCCGCATCCAGGCGAACCTGCGGGTCGGCGGAGGTCAGTCGCCGGTGGTAGGCGCTCATCAGGTCGCCACGCTCGACTTCCGGAATCGCCGCGAGGTAGGTGTCCCAGGCATCCGGGAACAGCGCGTCCGCGCCGGCCTGGTAGAACCACTCGAGTTCCCAGCGGCGCAGCATGAAGATGCCGCGCAATACCAGCTCGGTGACGCGCTGCGGATGGGTCTGCGCATAGGCCAGCGCCAGGGTGGAGCCCCAGGAACCGCCGAACACCTGCCAACGCTCGATCTGGAGCGCCACACGCAGCTTTTCGATATCACCCACCAGGTGCCAGGTGGTGTTCGCTTCCAGGCAGGCATGCGGCGTGGAACGGCCGCAACCGCGCTGGTCAAACAGCACTATGCGGTATCTGTCCGGGTTGAAGAAGCGCCGCGCCTTCGAATTGCAACCCGCGCCCGGGCCGCCATGCAGGAACACCACCGGTTTGCCGGCCGGGTTGCCGCACTGCTCGTAGTAGATCTCGTGGCCATCGCCCACCGGCAAGGTGCCAGTTGCATACGGTTCGATCTCGGGATAGAGCTGGCGGCGATCCATGGCGTTTCTCCGGCTGCAAACGAAAACGGCGACACGGTCAGGCCGGTCGCCGTCGAATGGATCCTTCGTTGGTCGGGGCGGAGAGATTCGAACTCTCGACCCCTACAACCCCATTGTAGTGCGCTACCAGGCTGCGCTACGCCCCGACCGAAGGAGCGCGGAGACTAGCGCATTGTGGGCGGGATGGGTAGGTGTATCCCGGTGCAGGTTGTTGGTGTTGGTGTTGGTGTTGGTGTTGGTGTTGGTGTTGGTCAGAGCAGACGGTGCGAGTCGGCGTCTCCGCCGCCCAAACCAACACCAGCAACCCACACCAACACCGCTTCAAACCGTCAGCGCAGGATTTCCAGCACCGCCTCCAGATCGATACGCATCTGGCGCACCAGTTCCGCGGGGACCTTGGTCTCAATGGGTGGCGGCGCAGCGGCGGCAGCCGCCGCTCGCGTGGCCTCGCCTTCCAGACGCTGGCGCGCGCCGCCGATGGTGAACCCCTGGTCGTACAGCAAGGAGCGGATCTGCCGGATCATCAGCACGTCGTGGCGCTGGTAATAACGACGGTTGCCGCGGCGCTTGACCGGCTTCAGGCTGGGGAACTCCTGTTCCCAATAGCGCAGCACATGCGGCTTCACGCCACACAGCTCGCTGACCTCACCGATGGTGAAGTAGCGCTTCGCTGGAATCGGTGGTAGCTCGCTGTTACTGCCCGGATCCAGCATAAGCCTCTACTCGCGCCTTGAGCTTCTGCCCTGCCCTGAACGTCACTACGCGCCGCGCGGAGATCGGAATCTCCTCGCCGGTCTTCGGATTGCGGCCCGGGCGCTGGTTCTTCTGGCGCAGGTCGAAATTGCCGAAACCGGACAGCTTGACGTTCTCCCCCTTCTCCAGCGCATCGCGGATGACGTCGAAGAAGATGTCGACGAACTCCTTGGCCTCGCGCTTGTTCAGGCCTACGTCCTCGAACAACCGCTGGGCCATCTCGGCCTTGGTCAGCGCCATCCCCTAACTCCGCAACTGAGCCCCGAGTTCCGCCGCTGCACGCTCAACCACAGCGGCCACCAGACGGTCCACATCCGCGTCCCCTAGAGTGCGCGAGTCGTCTTGGAAAATCAAGCCGATAGCGAAACTTTTGCAGCCGGTTTCGATCCCAGCGCCGCGGTATACGTCGAACAGGCGCAGCTCGCGCAGCAAGCCGCCAGCTGCCTCGCGGACCACCCGCTCCAGCGCGGCGTGGGCCACCGATTCGGCCACCACCAGCGCCAGATCGCGGCGGACGGACGGGAAACGCGAGAGCTCGCGCGCCAGCGGCATCCGCCGCTCACGCACGCCCTCGAGATCCAGTTCGGCCAGCAATAACTCGCCGTCCACATCCAGCCTGCGCGCCAGCTCGGGATGCAGCGTGCCCAGGCAACCGATGACCCGGTCGCCCCGGCGCAGTTCTGCGCGCCGGCCGGGATGCAGGTAATCCGGACCGCCGGCATGCCAGCTGGCGCCGTGGTCGTCGCCCAGCAGGGCCTCGATATCTCCCTTCACATCGTAGAAGTCGACATTGCGCGCGCGCTCGCCCCATTGCTCGGGACGCGCAGCGCCGCTGGCGACGATCGCGAGCAACTCGGTCTCCACCGGTGCACCGTCTGTACCGAGCACATAGCGGCGACCGATTTCGAACAGGCGCACCCGCGCCTGCTGGCGGTTCTGGTTGCGCACCAGCGCCGACACCAACCCAGGCAGCAGCGAGGTGCGCATCGTGGCCAGTTCCGCCGACAGCGGGTTGGCCAGGGTGATGGCATTCGCGTCGAGGCCCCAGCGCACCAATTCATCGGCGCCGAGGAAGGCGAAGGTCAACGCTTCGGCGTAATCCCGCGCCACCAGGCGTTCCTTCAGGCGAGTCAGCGGCAGGCGCGATTCGCTGACCGGCAGCACCACCAGCTCGCCGCGCGGGGCGACGGTCGGGATCTGCTCGTAACCGTGGATGCGCGCCACTTCCTCGATCAGGTCTTCCTCGATCCCGATGTCGAAGCGCCAACTCGGCGGCACCACCTGCCAGCCATCCGCCGTGGCCTCCACTTGCATGCCGAGCGTGGCAAGGATGCGCTGCACCGCGTCGCGCGGAATCTCGATGCCGAGCACGCGGGTCAGGCGCGCGTGGCGCAGGCCGACCGGCTTGCGCTGGGGCAGTTCGGCGTCCAGCACCGCCTCGACCACCGGACCGGCGCTGCCGCCGGCGATCTCGAGCAACAGCGCAGTGGCGCGCTCCAGCGCCAGGCGCGGCAGCTCCGGGTCGACGCCGCGCTCGAAGCGGTGCGACGCATCGGTGTGCATGCCCAGCCGGCGCGCGCGGCCGCTGATCGCACCCGGTGCGAAGTGTGCGCTTTCGAGAAACACGCGGCGGGTGCCGTCGGTGATGCGGCTGCCGAAGCCGCCCATGACACCGGCGAGCGCCACCGCGCCAGCGTCGTCGGCGATCACCAGGAACTCCGGATCCAGCGTCACCTCGCGGCCATCGAGCAGGGTGCAGGGCTCGCCGGCGGCGGCGCGGCGCACCTGGATGCCGCCCTGAATGCGGTCGGCGTCGAAGGCATGCAGCGGCTGGCCGAGTTCCAGCATCACATAGTTGGTGACATCCACCAGCGCGCTGATCGGGCGCAGGCCGGCGCGGCGCAGGCGCTCCACCATCCAGCCCGGCGTGCGCGCGGCGCTGTCGAGGCCGCTGATCACGCGACCGCAATAGCGCGGGCAACCGGCGCCCGGCACCAGCGAGATCTTCAGTTCCTCGGCGTGCGCCGCCGGGACTGGCGTGATCGCAGGCAAATTCGCCGCCGTGCCGAGCTCTGCGGCGACTTCCATCGCCAGCCCGCGCATGCCGAGGCAGTCGCTGCGGTTCGGGGTCAGGCTGAGTTCGATGATCGCGTCGGGGAGACCGAGGTAAGCCGCAAAACCCGTGCCAGTGGGCGCATCGCCCGGCAGTTCCAGCAGGCCGGAGGCGTCTGCATCGGTGCCGAGTTCCTTGGCCGAGCACAGCATGCCGAAGGACTCGACACCGCGCAGCTTGGCCGCCTTGATCTCCAGCCCGCCCGGCAGCCTGGCGCCGACGGTCGCGACCGGCGCCTTCAGGCCCACTCGCGCATTCGGCGCGCCGCAGACAATCTGCAGCGGCGTACCCGCCTCGATGTTGACCGTGCACACACGCAGGCGATCAGCATTCGGATGCTGCACCGCCTCGACGATCTCGCCGATGACCACGCCATCCAGCGACTCGCCCAGCACCTCGGTAGCCTCAACCTCCAGCCCGCACATCGTCAGCCGATGCGTCAGCTCTGCGCGCGTGGCAGGAATATCAACCAGTTGCCGCAACCAGTTCTCGGAAAACTTCATATCTGTTCAGTCTTCTCTGGGGCCCTGGCGCGTGAACTTTGCGCTTCGATCGGGCTGGAAAAGCGTAGGACGCAAAGGACGCAAAGTTGGAAAGAAAGGACGCAAAGGAGAGCTGGTCCCGGGTTCGCATCGAGTCTCGCGCCCCCTCTTTCGCTTCTCTCCGCGTCCTCCGCGTCTCCGCGTTGAATGGGTTGGTCTCAGGCGAACTGCCCAAGGAACCGCAAATCGTTCTCGTAGAAGGCGCGCAGGTCGGTGACGCCGTAGCGCAGCATGGCGAAGCGCTCAACGCCCAGGCCAAAGGCGAAGCCGGTGTAGCGCTCGGCATCGATGCCGCAGTTGCGCAGCACATTCGGGTGGACCATGCCGCAGCCCAGCACCTCCAGCCAACGCTCGCTGCCATCGGGCAGTTCCCAGTTCATCAGCACATCCGCGGACGGCTCGGTGAACGGGAAATACGACGGGCGGAACAGCAGCTTCGGTTCTCGCTCGAAGTAGGCGCGCACGAAGTTCAGCAGCGTGCCCTTGAGGTCGGCGAAGTTGATGTCCTCGCCGACGACCAGGCCTTCGACCTGGTGGAACATCGGCGAATGGGTCTGGTCCGAGTCGCTGCGATAGACCTTGCCCGGCATGATCACGCGGATCGGCGGTTGCTGCTGCTGCATCACGCGAATCTGCACCGGCGAGGTGTGGGTGCGCAGCAGGCGCCCGTCGGGGAAATAGAAAGTGTCGTGCATCGTCCGCGCCGGATGGTCCGGCGGGAAATTCAATGCCTCGAAGTTGTACCAGTCGCTCTCGATCTCCGGGCCGTCGGCCACGGTATAGCCCAGGCGCTCGAAGATGCCGACGATGCGGTCAAGCGCGCGGGTGATCGGATGCAGGCCGCCCAGCCCGATCTGGCGACCCGGCAGGCTGATGTCGATGCGCTCGCGCTCCAGCTTGGCGGCCAGCGCCACCTGGTCGAGCGCCGACTTGCGTTGGTTCAGCGCTTCGCTGATCGCATCGCGCACGCGGTTCACTTCCGCGCCGCGCGTCTTGCGCTCTTCCGGCGACAGGCTGCCGAGGGTCTTCAGCATTGCGGTGACGCTGCCGGACTTGCCGAGCAGTTCGACGCGCAAGGCGTCGAGCGCCGCGAGGTCGGCGGCGGATTCGATGCGCGCCTGCGCACCGGAAAGCAGTTGATCGAGACTCATGGGGATCCCGGAAACGCGAACGGGGAAAAGCGAGCTTCTCCCCGTTCGTCGAACGCTTGCGCATGGTTGGCAGACGCGCCGACGATCCGGCGCGCCCGCTTTCAGCTCATGCCTCAGGCGGCGGCGAGCTTCGCCTTGGCCTGGTCGGCAACCGCCTTGAACGCGACCATGTCGTGCACCGCCAGATCGGCCAGCACCTTGCGGTCGATCTTGATCCCGGCCTTCGACAGGCCGTTGATCAGACGGCTGTAGCTCATGCCGCACAGACGGGCCGCTGCATTGATGCGGACGATCCACAGCGAGCGGTACTCGCGCTTCTTCAGCTTGCGACCAATGTAGGCGTACTGCAGCGCCTTGGTCACCGCCTGCTTGGCGACGCGATAGACCTTGCGGCGGGCGTTGTAGTAGCCCTTCGCGCGCGACAGCAGCTTCTTGTGGCGCGCACGCGCCGTTACACCACGCTTCACTCGTGCCATTTTCGAAATCCTCCCTTATGCGTAAGGCAGCATGCGTGCCACGCGACCTGCGTCTTCCGCCCGAACCAGGTTCGGAGCGCGCAGGCCACGCTTACGCTTGGTGGACTTCTTGGTCAGGATGTGGCTCTTGAACGCGTGACCACACTTGAACTTACCGCCACCGGTCTTGCGGAAGCGCTTGGCCGCCGCCCGGTTGCTCTTCATCTTCGGCATTGTCTTTCCTTCACTCACTTGGTTGAGCCAGCGGGTGACCAGTGTTGCCACTGGTACTTTCCTGATCCGTACCCGTTTGGCTGCGTGATTCCGGTTGCCCGGAGGTTGCCCGGCCGTCAGCGGCCGGAGGAGCAGCGGCCCGCCTTACCCTGGCAGGCCGGTCGGCGACGATAGACTGTCGCCCATAGAGCAGGCGATCAGGCCTGCACTGGTTTCTTCTTCGGCGAGATCATCATGCTCATCACGCGTCCTTCGACGCGCGAGCGCTGTTCGACCACGCCGTCCTCACCCACCTCCTTGGCGATCCGCGAGAGCATCGCGTCGCCAAGGTCGATGTGCGCCAGCTCGCGTCCGCGGAAGCGCAGATTGATCTTGACCTTGTCGCCTTCTTCGAGGAAGCGGCGGATCGCCCGCATCTTGACGTCGAAGTCGCCGTCGTCGGTACCCGGCCGGAACTTCATTTCCTTGATTTCGACCTGCTTCTGCTTCTTCTTGGCCAGGTTGGCCTTTTCGGCAGTTCGAACTTGTACTTGCCGAAATCCATGATGCGGCAGACCGTCGGAGCGGCATTCGGCACGATCTCGACCAGGTCAAGCCCGGCGTCCTGCGCCATGCGCAAGGCCTCGAAGCGGGACAGGATTCCAACCTGCTCGCCGTCAGGGCCGATCACGCGAATCTGCGGGACACGGATTTCTTCATTCTTCCGGGTGGGGCGTTCCAGGACAGCTATGGCGGCAACTCCTTGAAAATCAAACCGATGGGTCCGGCATCGGCACCGTCAACGGGCGCTGTGCGCCAAGTCTGCGCGCAAGCGTCCGGCGAACTCCGCAACCGTCATGACACCGAGATCCTCACCGGTGCGCAGGCGGACGGAGACGCTTCCCGATTCCTTCTCGCGCTCACCAGCGACGAGCAGGTACGGGATCTTCTGCAACGTGTGCTCGCGGATTTTATAGCCGACCTTCTCGTTCCTCAAGTCCGCAATGACGCGGAAATGCTGATCTGACAGGCTTTTGGCCACGCCAGCGACATATTCGGCCTGTCCGTCGGTGATTCCCATCACCACCGCCTGCACCGGGGACAACCAGGCGGGCAGTGCGCCCGCGTGGTTTTCGATCAGGATGCCGATGAAGCGCTCCATCGACCCGACGATCGCGCGGTGCAGCATCACCGGGTGACGGCGCTGGCTGTGCTCGTCGACGTATTCGGCGCCCAGGCGCCCCGGCATCATGAAATCCACCTGCATGGTGCCGAGCTGCCAGGTGCGCCCGATCGCATCCTTCAGGTGGTACTCGATCTTCGGACCATAGAAGGCGCCCTCACCCGGCAGTTCTTCCCAGGCGACACCGGCGCTGCGCAGAGCTGCCCGCAGGGCCTCCTCGGCCTTGTCCCAGGTGGCGTCGTCGCCCAGGCGCTTCTCCGGCCGCAGCGCGATCTTGATCTGCGGCTCGCCGAAACCGAAGTCGGCATAGACCTTCAGCGCCTGTGCGTGGAAGGCCGAGACCTCGGATTCGACTTGCGACTCGGTGCAGAAGATGTGGCCGTCGTCCTGGGTGAATCCGCGCACACGCAGGATGCCGTGCAGCGCGCCCGAAGGCTCGTTGCGATGGCAGGAGCCGAACTCGCCGTAGCGGATCGGCAAATCGCGGTAGCTGTGCAGGCCGTGGTTGAACACCATGGCCGGGGCAGTTCATCGGCTTGAGCGCGTACTCGCGCTTTTCCGACTCGGTGAAGAACATGTTCTCCTGATAGTTGTCCCAGTGGCCCGATGCCTTCCACAGGGACACGTCCAGGATCTGCGGGCAGCGCACTTCCTGGTAACCGGCGCTGCGGTAGACCCCGCGCATGTACTGTTCGATGGCCTGCCACAGCGCCCAGCCCTTGGGGTGCCAGAACACCATGCCGGGCGCCTCGTCCTGCATGTGGAACAGGTCCTGCTGCTTGCCGATGCGCCGGTGGTCGCGCTTTTCGGCTTCCTCCAGCTGGGTCAGGTAGGCGGCGAGATCCTTCTTGTTCAGCCAGGCCGTGCCGTAGATACGCTGCAGCTGCTGGTTCTTCGAGTCGCCGCGCCAGTAGGCGCCGGCCACCTTCATCAGCTTGAAGGAACCCAGCTTGCCCGTGTTGGGCACGTGCGGGCCGCGGCAAAGGTCCACCCAGTCGCCCTGTCCGTACAGCGAGATCTCCTCGCCCGGCGGGATGATGTCGTCGATGATCTCGGCCTTGAACAGCTCGCCCTTGGCCTTGAAGAAGTCGATCGCGGCGTCCTTGGCCATCACGCTGCGCTGCACCGGCAGCGCCTCGGCCACGATCTTCGCCATTTCGGCCTCGATCGCTGCGAGGTCGTCCGGCGTGAACGCGCGCTCGAAGGCAAAGTCGTAGTAGAAGCCGTTGTCGACCACCGGGCCGATCGTCACCTGCGCGCCGGGGAACAGGCGCTGGGTGGCCTGCGCCAGCAGGTGCGCGGTCGAATGGCGCACGATTTCCAGCGCGTCGGGGTGCTTCTCGGTGACGATCTCGAGCTTGCTGTCCTGCTCGATGCGGAAGCTCAAGTCGACCAGCTTGCCGTCGATCTTGCCGGCCAAGGCCGCCTTGGCCAGGCCCGGGCCGATGCTGGCGGCGACATCGCCGATCGACAGCGCTTGTTCGAAGGAACGGATGGAACCGTCTGGGAGTTGGACATTCAACATGGGACTCTCCTGCCGCCGCGCGCACAGCGCCACACGGCTGGAACAGATCGAAGGGCAAATCCGGGCACAAAAAAAGGCGCCGAGCGCCTTTGATTGCTGCATCGAGGACACTCAGGCCGTCAGTGGTTGATCGCCGTCTTAGTGCTCATGTGCCACCTCGCTGCGTTTGCCGAACTCTTGGTGGGCGCAACAGGGATCGAACCTGTGACCCCTACCATGTCAAGGTAGTGCTCTACCGCTGAGCTATGCGCCCAAGAGAGCCCGGAACTATAGCGAAGGGAATTGCGTTCGCCAAGGGGGCATGGCGCGAGTGTCGGATTGATTTCCGGTTGTCGGTGGTCGGTGGTCGCCAGCAAAGCCTGCACACCGCGGCCTTGCCCGCGACCTTTCCAACGGCCGCCGGAAGAGGTCGCGGCTGAAGCCGTTCCCACCATCGAACAATCATTATGACATTGATTTTGCTTGGAAACATCCGGATGACAAGGGGCGCGAGGGCACGCAAAAGCGCTCTATCGCACCAAACAGGCTCTTGCGTGCCCTCGTGCCCTCGTGCCCTCGTGGCCTCGTGCCCTCATGCCATCCAGTTCGATGCGCGAACAAGCGCAGCGCCAGGGACGGAACTCCCGCAGGTCCTCGGCACACCGGATCCAATGGCGACAACCGACAACCGACGGTCAGGTCCCCTGCACTTCTGAACCGCAAGCCTCATCCCCCGCACAACCTCCCGCAACGGCGCAACACTGGTAACCTGCGCACCATCACGAATTGTGCACGGGTTTCCATGTTGTCCATCCGAGTCCGCCTGCAGTGCACCGATGCGCTGGGCGCCACGCAACTGCTCGACATCACCAGCGGCGGAGTTGCCGGGCGCGATCCGGCGGGCGACATCGTGCTCGAGCACCCGACCGTTTCGCGCAAGCACGTGCGCTTCAGCGTGCGCGTGGACGAGATCGAGGTACAGGACCTCGGCAGCGCGAATGGCACCTTCGTCAACAACCGCCCGCTCGACCAGCGCCCGGTGTTGCTCGCCGACGGCGACCAGTTGCGTCTGGGTCATTTGCACCTGCGGGTGTTCATCTCACCCGGCGGCGAGGCCCTGAGCCCGCTGGCGATGACGCACGTCCCATCCAGCCGCGACCAGACCACGGTGCCCGGCGGCTCGCGGGTGGAGCCGCAACTGCTGCTCGCACGGATCTCGCAGCGGCGGATGCTGTCCGACCCGCCCCCGGCAATCGAGGGTTATGAAGTAGGCCAGGTGATCGTGCCGGCGCTCGGCGTCGGTGGCGACTTCATCCATTGGGCGATCGCCAACGACGGCCGCCAGGCCGTCGTGATGGGCGATGTCTGCGGCAAGGGCGTCGCGGCCGCGATGTACATGGCTTTCGTCAGTGGCATGCTGTTCGAGATCGTGCCCGCCTGCGGCTCGCCGGAATCGATCCTGCGCCGGCTCAACCGCTCCTTGCACAAGGTGGTCGAACCCGGTTTGTTCATCACTGCGATGGCGGTGATGCTCGATCCGCACCAGCACACCATCGAGATTGCCTGCGCCGGGCATCCGGCGGGATTGCTCAAGCTGGCTGGCGGCGAGGTGATCGAACTCGGCATCGACCCCGGCCTCGCGCTCGGCCCCGAGCGCGATCCGGATATCGGCGTGCTGCACCGGGCGATGGCAACCGGCGAGGTGCTGATGGTCACCACCGACGGCGTCGAGGAAGCGCAGAGCCCGGATGGCCGCGAACTCGGCCGCGAGCGCGTGCTCGAAGTGCTGAAAGCCGCCGCCGGCGCCGCCGATGCCGCGCGGCGCCTGCAGTCGACCATTACCGAGCACGCCGGCTCGGCGCGCCAGCACGACGATCTGACCATCGTGACCCTGGAGCGGTGTGCCTGATCTGGGTTGTGGGTTGTGGGTTCTGGGTTTTGGGCAGCGAAGCAGAAGCGGCGACGCGGGAGCGGTGCCGCTGTTGGTTCTCCTCGTCGGGATCTCCGCGCGGCGCGCCTACATCGCCGCATCCAGCCGCTGGCTCAGTTCCGCCGGTGGCACGAAGCCGAGCATGACGGTGCCGTCACTGGCAACAATCGTGGGTGTGCTGGTCAGGCCGAGCTCTGCGCCAGCGCCAGGTTGTCGGCGATCGGGTTCGGGCAGATCTTCGGTTCGACGGGCTCACCGCGCTTGGCCAGGGTCAGCGCATTGCGGCGATCATCCGCACACCACACCGACACCGATTCCTGGTAGGCCGGCGACTGCAGGCCGCCGCGCGGGAACAACACGTATTCGACGCTGATGCCGGCCTGGTTGTAGGCACCCACCTGCTCGTGCAACTTGCGACAGTAGCCGCAGTCGATGGCGGTGAACACGGTCACCGCATGCCGCGGCTGTTCCGCAGCAAAACTGATCTTGTGGTCTGCCGGGAGCGCCGCGATCGCCTCGCGGCGGCGGTCCGTGCGTGCCAGTTCGGTCAGGTTCTCCTTCTTCGCCACCCGCGCCAGGGCACCCGACAGCAGGTATTCGCCATCGGCACTGACGTAGACATCGGAGCCGTTCACCACGGCGGTGTACCAGCCCGCCATCGGCGCCGGCGCAATGGATTCAATGGTGGCGTCGGGCACGAGGCGGGCGACGGCGGCCCGCGCCTTGGCATCGTCGCCGGCCTCCGCAGACGTCGTGGCGGTAAACGCAACAGCGGCCAGCCCGAGACTGAGCAAGATTCGCATGGATCACTCCTGAAGGTTGCCGGAGCGGCAACGTGGCGATGGAGTGAACACCGTGTCTCGCAGTTCCACCCTGGCGCCGAACGGTGTCTGTCGCGCGCCGAACGGTGCGCTCAGCCGCGCCGGGCCAGGTCTTCGATCCCCACATTGTCCCAGCGCCGGGTGCCCGGCCCGGCGTCTTGCAGCAGCACCACCAGCGCCGCGGCAACAGCAGCCGATTCGACCGCCCGGTAGCGTCGCAACGGCCCGCGCAACAGCGGGTTGTAGAGCGGCGCCAGGCGCTGGGCGAAGTGCTCGCCGGGACGGCGCTCGCCACGCGCGCCGAGCAGCAGCCCCGGCTGGAGGAAATCGCAGCGTTCGAATCCGAGCGCCTCGATGCCCGCCTCCATCTCGCCTTTGACCCGCAGGTACAGGTTGGACGAGCCTGCCACAGCGCCGACCGACGACACCACGACGGCATGCCGTGCGCCGCGGCGGCGCGCCAGTTTGGCCAGCGCCAGCACCAGGTCGCGGTCGACTGCGGCGAAGGCAGCGGCCGAACCGGCCTTCTTCAGGGTGGTTCCGATCGCGCAGGCGAAGGCGTCCAGGGTCGGCAGGTCGCCCTCGATGCGCGCCAGCGTCGCCGCATTGTCAAGGTCGCCCACCGCCACCTGCAGACGCGCGTGGCGCACGCCGAGGTCGCTGCGCGCCGGCACGCAGACCGTCCAGTTCCCGGCGCGCAGCAGCCGCTCGAGCGCCTGCTTGCCCACCAGCCCGGTCGCGCCCGCCAGCATCAGCGCAGATGTGGCCATGGTCATTCCCCGCGCAGGGTCTTGCGCAGCGTGCTGTCCTCGCCGTACTCGATGTCGTCGATCCGCCAGGCCTCGCCATCCAGCACCACGCGGTAGGCGATCTCGACCGGATTACCGGCGTTCTCGAAGCGCACCAGCGCGACGGTGGCGTTGCCGCTGACCTTGGCGACCGCGACGTCCATCGTTCCGAGATCGGTTTCCTGCGCGTTGTAGAAAGGATCGAAGTCCAGGTTGCCGAGTTCCTCCGGATCGGGCCGGTCGATCTCGCGTTCCAGGGCCTCCACCAACGACGCAGTGAAGAACACCCGCCGCTCCGCCTTGCCTTCGCTGCGCAACAGCGGACCGTCGCCCTCGGCGTGGACCCGGTACAACTCGCGCATCAAGGCCTGCGGCGAGTCGTTCGGCGCATCGCCCCAGGCGGGCGCCGCGATCAGCACGCAGACCGCCGCCAGCAGGTATCGACACATGGGATTCTCCGATGCGTGGGCATGGCCGCCATCTTACGCCGGCTCAGCCGCGGATCAGGTCGACCGCCACCTTGGCGGTCAGCGCGCAGACCACGCCGAGGAAGACCCAGCGGATGAAGCGGCTGCCGCGCAGGATGGCCATGCGGCTGCCGATCTGGCTGCCGGCCATGTTGCCGATGATCAGCGGCAGCACCACGATCCAGCGCACATAGCCGCCGAGCAGCAGGACCGTCCAGGAACTCAGGTCCGCGGCCACGTTGGCCGCCTGACACCGCCGACGCACGCAGGAAGTCGAGACCGATGACGCTGACGAAGGCGAACACCATCAGGGGTGCCGGTGCCCGGGCCGATCAGCCCGTTGTAGAAGCCGGTGGCTGCGCCGACCAATCCGGCGACCATCCATTGGACGCGCCCGGCGAAGCGCGGCTCATGGTGCTGGCCGAGGTCCTTGCGCACGAAGGTGTAGACCGCCAGCAGCACGCACATCGCCAGGATCGACCACTTCAGCAACTGCGGGTCGGTGCGCCTGGCGAGCATCGCGCCCAGCGCCGAACACGGCAGCGCCGCGCCGCAGGCGGCGAGCACCAGCGGCCACGGCAGGCTGACGTGGCGGAAGTAGTTCCACGCCGCCACCGAGGTGCCCATGATCGAACTGGTGCGCTGGGTGGCGATGATGTTGAGGATCGCCCATTCGGGGAACAGGTTGACCATCGCCGGGGTCATGATCAGTCCGCCGCCGCCGACGATGCTGTCGAGCAGGCCCGCACCAAAGCCGGCCAGCATGGCCAGCACGAAAGTCCACGCATCCATGCGCATCAGGTCCGACCGCGAAGCGCGGATTCTCGCCTGTACGCGCGGCGGCAGCGCGGACATTTTGCTGACGCGCGGGGCTCACGCACCCATCGCAGGCCATGTCAGCATCCCCGAGTTCGACACTTATCCGACTTAAGTAATTGATTCGTAGCGCATCCGGTATCCCCGGTTGCCACTACGATGGCGTCGATCAGCTCGTCTGGAGGGCTTTGGTGTCGGGCAACGGCAGGTCCAGTTGCTGGAAGATCGAGCGGGTTTCCTCGCCGGTGGCGGTCAGTCCGCTCACGGTCTTGCCGTCGGCGGTGAACCGGTGCAGTTGGATGGCCTTGAGCTTGCGCAGCGCGGCTGCCGGGCTGAACTCGGTCAGTTTCGGACGCATGACCCGGTGCAACAGCAACGCGAGGAAGCAGATCAACGCGTGCGCGCGGATGCGCTCGGGGAGCCGGTGATAGACCGGCGCCAGCGCGATGTCCTGCTTGAGCACACGGAAGCCGCGCTCGATGTCCGCCAGGCGCTTGTAGCGTTCCACCACCTCGACGGCTTTCAGGTCGCGCACGTTGGTCAACAGGATCAGCTTGCCGTCGAAGGCTTCCTGGCGTGCCAGCGCCGCTTCGTCCAGGTGCCAGCTGAAGCTGTCGGCGCGCAAGTCGGCTTTGAGGATCTTCGACAGATGTGCTTCCCTCACCGCTGTGATGAAGCGCAGGTAGGCGCCGCGGTCGCTGGCTTTGCGGCCGCGGGCCTTCTTGCCCTGATCCTGGCGCTCCAGCTTGTCCACCGCAGACTGCGCCTGCGCCTCGATGGCCGCGATCCGGGCGCGGCGCTGCGCAGTCTGTTCGGCTGCCACGAGAGGGTCGTGCGCCACTACCATGCGATAGCCGCCCGCTTCGGTCTCCAGCACCTTGGGCGCGGTCGCATCGACGCACGTTCGCGCCAGTTCCACGACCGATCCATGAAGTCGCCGTAACGGCGCGCTGGCACCGCGATGATCCAGGACAGCTCGACACCCTTCGGCAACTTCAGCGCCTCCAGGGCCGCGATCTGATCCAGACTCAGCATGCCGCGATCGGCCACCAGCACCACGCGCTTGACCGCATAGCGCGCCAGACTGCGCTGGATCATCGGCAACAAGGTGCTCACCTCGCCGACATCGCCGGGGAACACCTCGAAATCCAGTGGCATCCCGCAGCCGCTCTGCACCAGCCCCAGCGCGAACTGACGCGCGATGCCGCCGGTGTCCTTGTTTATGCCAAAGGCACGCACATCGTCCGCCAGTCTGGTCTCGCCCTGGATGCGCACATTGGTCAGGTCGTAGAACACCAGGTTCAGGTCCTGATCCAGCAGCGGTCGCACCAGCCCAGCCAGCCGCGACAGGATCGTGCCCGCATGGGCATCCAGCACATCCATGGTCCGCAACAGACGCTGGTGGGTCACTTCGTCTGGCACCACGCCAGGGACGATGACTTCTTCCAGCCAACGCAGCACGCCGAGCTTGGAATCCGCGTCGCACAGGCGATTGATCACCATCAGCCGCGTCAGCGTGTCGACATCGAGCTTGGCGTCCGAGCGCGTCAGCCCGCGCAGGCAGCGCGAAAGACCCAGGCGATCCCAGAGCGCCGACAGCAGCCACGGTCCGCCCACTTCCAGCGATCGCTGGAAGGTTGGCGCCGCCGGCGGCCCGCGACCGGCCGCGCGGCTCAGGCTGGCGATAAGGCGATCGAGCTTGTCCTGTGAGTCCTCGACCCGGCCGAGGTTGGCGACATGCCGGTGGCGAGCAACGCCATCGGCATCCCGGAAGGCCTCGACGAGCTGGATGTACTGCCTCGGGCCGGACTTGGTGATCTTCGCGAACATGCCGCCACGGTATCACGCCACAACAGCGTATTCCATGGTGTTCAAGCTGAACGCGTGCCACTACACGATAGTTGCGGAATCGGCATCCTCAGACAGCGCAAGCCATTGATCCTGCAAGACCAACCCGGCAACGAGGGACCGCGAAACGGGCAAAAGGTGTCGAACTCGGGAGCATCCGGCCATGGAGATGCAGACCGACATCGTCGGCTATCGCTTCGGGCGGGTCGAGCTTGACCTCGCGCGCGGCTGCCTGCGCGTGGACGGCAGCGATGTCTCCGCCACTGGTGCGCGGCCTGATGTCGGCCTGGGCCCGCCAACGGCGCGGTGACCGGCGTCGAGCGCCTGCTGTGCCTTGCCGAGCGAGACGACCGCTTCGGGCACCTCGCTCAGTAGCCGCTTCCCTCAGCGACCTGTGGCACCGCCATCGAGTACTGCCAGCGCTGCCTCGGCTTCTGCATCGCCGCGGGCGACTGCCGCAGACAAGACCTGCCTTGGCGTGGCGCCATTGGCACAGGGTTTCTGGATGTCGGCACCGGCCTTCATCAAAAGGGCCAGACTGCGGTCATCGTTTCGCGCGGCGGCGCCGCATACGGCAGTATCCTTCCAGAGGAAATTGATGGGAATGTTCACGTCCTTGATGGATGGCAGAACCTCCGACAAGGAGTCCGCACGGCGATAGTGGATAGCGCAAGCAAACAGCGCCTGGTCCAATTCACCCGCAACCGTACCGCCCGACATCGCTGTTCGTACCGCGGCGATGATCGAAGAGTCGCGCGCTCTGCAGGCTGCGAATCCGATCTTCTCGGGATAGAAGCTCGCCTTGATCACGGCCTTGGCGACTTCGACGCGGGCAGTTAGGGCTTCCGATCGTCCCGTCGCGTCCAGCACGCGCGCCAGGTTCATGATCGCGCGGTGCCGCGTCAGTTGACGGTTGCCTGCGGCGACGATGGCAGCTCGATAGAGCCTCTCGGCGTCTGCATATTGCTTCTGGGCGTATGCAAGGTCGCCCTCAAACTGGGCCAACATCGCGTTGGCGGGATCGATCCGTCGCGCATGCGCATAGTGCTCGGCCGCCTTCTTGTCGTCGAGCTTGAGGAATTCGACATACCCAGCAAGGGCACGTACGTCTGCATCATCTGGTGCCACCGCGAGTGCGCGCTCGATGGCGATCTCCGCATGGCTATAGTCTCGCGAACCGGACGGCAGGTCGGAATCTCTCACCAAGCGCGGATCCCTAGGACGCTTGATGCCCGGCTTCTCCAATGCAAACATGACCTCGAACTTCGCAAACAGTGATGCGATTCTCGGGTTGTCCGGATCGCGCAAGGCCAAGTCGTTGAGACGGCCGCGCAAAGGCTGCTTCGTGTGGAAAGTTCCGACGGCTTCGATCTGGTCGGCGATTTCATCCAGTAGAGCAGCGATCGCATCATTGCCCAAGTGCACGACCACCGGCGCTATGCGCGTCCTCATCTGCTCCCCGAGAAGCTCGATCCAGTCTCGTTGGGCACCGGAGTAGGTCGCCGCCAATGCACGATAATAGGCCTTTCCGGGACCCGATTCGGCCCACTCCAGGAATGCCTCGATGTCGCTGTCCGGAACCTCTGATAGACGCCGGGCAAGGCGCACGTCCACCCCGATTTGTTCCGGCTCTTGCTGAGGCGCCAGGGACTCCATCATGAAGAAATTGCCCGTCTTCAAGGGATCCAGCTCGAGCTCGACCTCGGCGACAATGCGCTGGATGCCCCGTTGCTTCGCCGCAGCGAGATCGAATTTGCCCGTGGCCGTCCAGAGTCTCTGCAGAAGCTCTCGCCGCCGGCCGCTCGGCGCCGGTCCGGTTGTTGCTATTGACGCCTCAGTCATGATGGCGTCATGCACCTGGTGCAGGCGCGCATTTGCGGCCCAAGCCTCCCAGGCTTCGATCATTGGAGGAATTCGCGAATACCGAGTGAAATCACAAACGGATTGCTTGCGCAGCACCTCCTCGGAAAACAGGGTATCGAGCACCAGGCCTACATCCGCGAGTGCATTTGGATTGCGGGCCGAGAGAACGCGCTCGATTTCACCCCGAAGGATGCGAAAGTGCGTTTGCGCCCGCACCAAGTCGCCGCTCTGGCTCACGATGGCAATGGTTCGCTTGTACGCGGGGTAGTCGACGCCACGATCAGTCATGCAGTTTCTGGCGGTGGACCTCACCGGATCGTAGGCGATCGGATCAGGTTGGCCGGACTGTGGCGCCGTCCCGTTCGTGCACCCGGACAGCGTGAAAATGGCAAGAGCAACACTCAAGGACCAATAACGCATGAAACCACCGGTTTTCCTGTGCAATCGGGCAAGGGGGCGCCCTGCGGGACGGAGGTCAGCGGCCATCATCCTGACCTTCCAGCAACTGGAGCATGTCTGCGGCAGCCTTTCTGAACGACGGTTCCGCATGCGGGCGTGTAGCACGCTCGGCCAGTTGCTCTCGTACAGTCTTGCCATCGCCACAGGGAGTCACGACGTCAGGCTTCGCCTTCAGGAGCGTGCCGAAAACGATGGGATCCATCTGGCCGACAGCGCTGCATACGGGTCGTTCCCCGTGCATCGAGACGTTGGGTTGATTGATGTCCTTGACCATCGGCAGGATCTGCTTGATGAATTCATGATCGTTACTCTCAATGCCACAGGCGAGCAGTCGATCGGAGGCCGCGTTCGGCTGGTCACTTCCCGCGACTACGTCCGCAGCGACGAGGACACGTACGCGAGAGGAGCAGGCCGCCTCCACAACCTCAGCCGACGTCTTGGCGAGTTCATACGCCCGCAGCACTTCGCGTGAGCGCTGTGCGGGAACAGCTTCGCCGGCACGAAGCAGTTGCAGACGGACCATCACATCGCGTTTGTTGTGGGGAGCCAACTGTCGGGCACAGGCGAGATCAGGGCTTCAATCTCGGCTGCCGCGCCATCGGACTGGACAAGCCGGTACGCGTGTTTCAGTCGGAAGTCCCACATGTCCGGATGACGCTCGAGCTGATCGTTCGCGAGTTGCCTGAAATCGCTTTCCCGCCCCTGCTTGGCGAGCACTATCCGCAGTCTTTCCAGCGAAAAGTGATGATCGAAGGCCCGTACTTCCGGAGCGGCGATTATCTGTCGGTACACCCGCTCCGCCTGCGCATAATCGCCGCCGACATAAGCAAGGTCTGCCTCGAAATACGCAAGCGCCGGGCCCTGCGGATCGATTTGCCGCGACCGCGCATACAACTTGGCGGCTTCTTCATCTCGCGACAGCATGAACTGCACGCGACCGAGATACAGGATCGCCTGAGCGTTCTCCGGGTCAATCTCGAGCGCACGACGCAAGTGCTTTTCGACCTCGGCATAGCGTTCCGGGTTTGCGGAATGCGTACGATCGATCAGGGGACGGATCTGGAAATCGTCCTGCATGAAAGCGGGCGGCAAACTGGCCAGCGCAACCCGGGCGAGCAGGACCTGTACCTCGGCGTTGTCCGGATCCAGACGTTCGGCCTGAACCAACAGTGTCCTTGCCTCGGGAACCACCACGCGAGTACCTACCTGGTCGAATACCCGTCGAGCTGCCACAAGGAGGCGCCTCGCCTCCTCGGGGTCTCTCATGATCGTGTTCTGCCCGGCAAAAGGCCTGAGCGTCGCGGCAACCCGTTGAGTCCAAGGCTCCAATTGCATGCGGAGTTCGCGCAAGGTCGTGTAATACGCTTGGCCCTCCCGCGATTCCGCGAAGATGAGGAAACGCTGCAACTCTTCATCGGATGCGTTTTTCAACGCACCCCCGAGGAAATGGTCAACAAGAACTTGCTCCGGCGGCACACCGAGGTTGCGCGGATTCATCGCCAGATCTTGCTGCAGCGACGACGCGGGATCCATCGCAGCCTCCGCGACGGCGACAATCCGCCACCTGAGCGCGGCCATGGCATGCTGGTAACCAGGCAGATCGACTGCACGAGAGACTCTCTGAAGGTGCGCGCGACGGTTTTCGGTCAGGGATTGATTGCGAGCCGGGATAGCGCCACTCACGTCGATGTCAACTATGGCGGCGTGGATCTCGCGCATCCGTGGGTCCAACGACCAGGCTTCCCACGCCTCGAATGCTGGCTGGACCATGTCAAAACCGCTGAAGGCGCACAAGGTGAGCGTCTCGATCTCGCTGACAGAGAACACTCCGTCCAGGGCTGAATCAAAGCGCTTGCGGGTGGCGGGATCGGACTTGTCCAGTCGCGCACCCAGCAGGCCCCTGAGTTGCTGGAAGAAGTCCTGGAAGCGTTCCACCTCGCCATTGCGTCGCAGCGTTGCGGCAATGATCGAAAATCCGTCGAGATCCGGACTTCTTTGCGGGCAATCCGGAACTTTCTCGCCGGGGGAGGCATTGCCGGCTGACTGGATCGAAAGCGGCGGCTGTGGGTCGTATGTCTCCGAACATCCGGTCACCAGCAAGATCGCCGCAAGACTGAGAGATCTGGTACGCATATCAATTCGTCACTTTTTCGTATCGAGCGAGAATAGCGCATGCATCAGCGTCCATTGCGTCGTCATTTCGCGACTGCCCCCGGCCTCAGAGCAAACCCTGCGCCTTGATCTTGCGGATCTCGTCGCGCACCCGGGCGGCTTCCTCGAACTCCAGGTTCTGCGCGTGCTTGAACATCTGGTCCTCGAGCTTCTTGAGCTTGGTCCCGAGTTGCTCGGGCGACAGCGCGGCGTAGTCGACGCGCGGCTCGGCGACGCCGACGGCGCGTTTGCGGCCTCGCGTCGTGTCCGTTGCGGGAACCTCATTCGCAGCAGGCTCGCGCGCGCCCTCCATGACATCGGTGACGGCCTTGACGATGCTGCGCGGGATGATGCCGTGGGCCAGGTTGTACTCAACCTGCTTCTGTCGCCGGCGGTCGGTCTCCTCCAGCGCGCGGCGCATCGAGTCGGTCACCCGGTCGGCATAGAGGATGGCCTTGCCGCGCAGGTTTCGCGCGGCGCGGCCGATGGTCTGGATCAGCGAGCCGGTGGAACGCAGGAAGCCCTCCTTGTCCGCGTCCAGGATCGCCACCAGCGAGACCTCGGGCATGTCCAGGCCTTCGCGCAGCAGGTTGATGCCGACCAGCACGTCGAACTCGCCGAGGCGCAGGTCGCGGATGATCTCGACGCGCTCGACGGTCTCGATGTCCGAGTGCAGGTAGCGCACCTTGATGCCGTGTTCGGACAGGTATTCGGTCAGGTTTTCCGCCATCCGCTTGGTCAGCGTGGTGACCAGCACGCGGTCGCCCTGGGCTACGCGCAGATGGATCTCGGACAGCAGATCGTCGACCTGCGTGGCGACCGGGCGGATCTCGGTCGCCGGATCGATCAATCCGGTCGGGCGCACCAGTTGCTCGACCACCGCGCCGTCAGTCTGGCGCAGCTCATACGGGCCCGGCGTCGCGGAGACGAAGATGCTGCGCGGCGCGCGACGCTCCCATTCCTCGAAACGCAGCGGGCGGTTGTCCAGCGCCGACGGCAGCCGAAAGCCATAGCCCACCAGGGTTTCCTTGCGCGAGCGGTCGCCCTTGTACATCGCGCCGAGCTGCGGGATGGTCACGTGGCTTTCGTCGACCACCAGCAGCGCATCGGCCGGCAGGTAGTCGAACAGGGTCGGCGGCGCCTCGCCCTCGGCGCGCCCGGTCAGGTGGCGCGAGTAGTTCTCGATGCCGTTGCAGTAGCCGATCTCGGCCATCATCTCGAGGTCGAACTGGGTGCGCTGCTTGAGCCGTTGCGCCTCGACCAGCTTGTTCTCCGCGTACAGCACCTCCAGGCGCTCGGCGAGCTCGGTCTTGATCGTCTCCACCGCGTCCAGCACATTGCGCCGCGAGGTGACATAGTGCGATTTCGGATAGATGGTGAAGCGCGGCAGCTTGCGCAGGATCTCGCCGGTCAGCGGGTCGAACAGCGCCAGGTTCTCGACTTCGCCGTCGAACAGCTCGATGCGCAGCGCTTCCTTGTCGCTCTCCGCCGGGTGCACGTCGATGATCTCGCCGCGTACGCGATAGCTGCCGCGGCGCAACTCGTAGTCGCCGCGGGTGTACTGCAGCTCGGTCAGGCGGCGGATGATCTCCCGGTCGGGGATCCGGTCGCCGCGCACCAGGTGCAGCACCATGTTGAAGTACTGGTCGGGATCGCCCAGGCCGTAGATCGCCGAGACCGTGGCCACGATCAGCGCGTCCTTGCGTTCCAGCAGGGCCTTGGTGGCCGATAGCCGCATCTGCTCGATGTGCTCGTTGATGCTGGCGTCCTTCTCGATGTAGGTGTCGCTGGACGGGACGTAGGCCTCGGGCTGGTAGTAGTCGTAGTAGGAAACGAAATACTCCACCGCGTTGTCCGGGAAGAACTCCCTGAACTCGCCGTAGAGCTGCGCCGCCAGCGTCTTGTTCGGTGCCAGCACCAGGGTCGGCCGCTGGACCTGCTGCACCACATTGGCGATGGTGTAGGTCTTGCCGCTGCCGGTCACGCCGAGCAGTACCTGGTGCGCCAGGCCGGCGCGGAAACCAGCGACCAGTTGCTCGATCGCCCGCGGCTGGTCGCCGGCAGGCGGAAACACGGACTTCAGTTCGAAACGGTCGGACAAGGGTCACTCCGGCGGTCGTCGGGCGCGCTGTAGGCAGATTCCGACACGCGAATCGGAATGCGCCGGCTGTCGCGCGGGAGGCGCGAGCCTAGCGTATCGGAAACCCCGACCGGAGCCCGCCGATGTCCTCTCCCCGCCATGCCCCTGGCCACAGCCGTGGCCTGAGTGCGATCGAACTGCTGGCCGTGCTGGCCGTGACCAGCGTGGTGCTGTCGATCGCCGTGCCCTACCTCCGCGGGGTGAACGCCAACACCCGCCTGAGCAGCGCCAGCAATGCGCTGGTGGTCGCGCTGCAGCGCGCACGCGTCGAGGCAGTCAGCACCGGGCGCAACACGGTGCTCTGTCCCAGCCTGAACGGAACGCAGTGCAGCGACAGCAGCGACTGGTCGCGCGGTTGGCTGATCTACCGTGACCAGAACCGCAACACCCGCTTCGACGCGGGCGAGCCATTGCTCCAGGTACAAATGCTGGACAGCGCGCAGCTGAGCGTACGCAGCAACAATGGCCGGCGCTGGGTGACCTATCGTAGCCTCGGCGAGTCCGAAGGCGCGAATACCACCTTCGTGTTCTGCAGCCGGCAGGATCCGGCGCGCGGGAGGCAGGTGATCGTGGCCAATTCGGGTCGCGTGCGCACGCTGAACCACGCGCCGCCTGACGGGTGCCCCTGAACCGCAAATCCACCTAGTCGAGATCCTGCATGTCCACGTCCAAGCCCGCTGCCACGCTGCCCTTCTGGGAGCGACTGCGCCCGATGCTGCGGTACCCGATGCACTCGGAGGCACTCCTCACGATCTCCGTGCTCGCGGTGCTGCGATTGCTCGGCTATGTGCCCGGCATGGGCTGGCTGCTCAACATCCTGATCAGCGTGGCGATGCTCAAGTACGCCGCCGAAGTGCTGACCAATACGGCCAACGGCAACATGGAGGCGCCGAATGGCTATTCCACTCCGGACGAAGTCGGCTGGACCGTCCTCAAGGTGCAGGTGCTGCTATGGCTGCTCGCCATTGGTCTGACCATCCTGCTGGCCTACATGGGCGCCGGCGTGCTGTCCTACGCGCCGCTGTTCGCGGTCGCCCTGGGCGCGCCTGCGGCCTTGATGTCGGCGGCGATCGACCAGGACACCTGGGGCGCACTGAATCCTTCAATGTGGCTGGCCACGCTTTCACGCATCGGCTGGCCGTACATCGGGGCCTCGCTGCTCTGCCTGGTGATCATGTTCAGCGAGACCAACGCCCAGCGCATGCTGGTGCCCTTCCTGCCCGGGCCGCTGGCCATCATCGGCCACTATTTCATCGCACATTACTTCACGGTGGTGACCTTCCACCTGCTCGGCTACCTGGTCTACCAGTACCGCGACGCGCTGGGCTACGAGGTCAAACCTACCCACGCGAAGCCCTTGCCACGCCCACTGGACCGCGACCAGAGCATCCTGGATCAGAGCGAGAAGCTGGCTGCGGACGGCGACACCGCTGGCGCCGCGGCGCTGCTCGGCGAGCACATCCACGAGCGCGGCGGCACCGATGCGGTGCACCAGCGTTACCGCAAGCTGTTGACCCTGCATGGCGAAACCGAGGCGCTGGCGAAGCACGCGCGCACCTGGCTCAATGTGATGATCGCGCAGGAGCGCTGGCGCCAGGCGCTGGAGTTCTGGGCCGAGGTGCGCGGCGCCGATGCCAGCCTGTGGCCCAGCGATCCGGACCAGGTGCTGGAACTGCTCGACAAGGCGCACGAACTTGGACGGCCCGAGATCTCCCTGCCCTTCGCCAGCGGCTTCAGCCGAGCTTATCCGAAGCACCCGGCAGTCGGCGCCGTGCACCTGCGCGTGGCCCGCGCACTCGCCGGTCCGATGGGCCGCGCCGCGGATGCCCTGAAGCTGCTGCAAATGACCCGCGACGCGTTCCCCAGGTCGAAGGCGCTGGGCGAGATCGAGGCGATGATCGAGGAACTGCAGCGCGATCCGCGGCTGCGCGGTTGAGTCGCGGGAGGAAGTAGCCCGGAATACGCGCTGCCCGGGACTCCGGGCTACGCTACGCCTCCGGATCCTGCAACACCGACAACTGCGCCGCCCGCGTGCGCGCCAGCGACAGCACGTCGGGGTAGCGCAGCAACATACGCAGGTCGAAGACGCCCGCCTGCGGGTGTCCGCCTGGGCACAGCACGGTCGCCGCCGATACCTGATCTGAATCCGCCTGCAGTGCCAGGCACCCGACCAACTCCTCGCGCGAGGCCAGATTGGCCGGCTGTGCGCCGGGCACGCCCTGCGCGCTGCGAGGACGCGCCAGATCATTGAGCCAGATATTCCTGGCCAACTCGTCGGCATCGAGCACATGCACCTTGGCGATCGCATCCAGCCCCAGCATCGGGTGGCCGTCATGGCGCAGCAGCAACTCGCGATAATCCGCCGGCAGCGCACGCCCCAGGCGCTGCTCCGCGGCGGCCAGCGCCTCGGTCGTGGCCGGATCGGGCAGCTCAGGCGCGCCCGCGAACAGGAGCACAAGCATCGGCGTCTCCGGCTGCAGCGCCTCGAGCACGGGGTCCCAATCGGCGCCCGCAAAGCGCGCGTAGGCTCGCTGCTGCCGCTGCTGCATCTCCCGAGCGTAGCTTTGTTGCTGCTGCGTGGAAACCCACGCGTCCTGCAGCCATTCATGCAGGCTGCGATAGCCGGACGGCGACTCGGCCCACAGGTTGATCCACTGCGCCGGCTGTGCCGCCGGATCCGGATTGAACAGCAGCAGCGATTCGTCGTCGCCACCGGCCAGCAACCAGGTGCGCAGCAAGGACGCTGTCATCACGATGCTGTCTGGCTGCTCCGCACCGGGCACATGGATGTCGACCGGGTACTCGTCGACCTCAATCAACCCGAACCATTCGTCCACCTTCGCAGCGGCGGGCGCCAGGTCTGAGGCCGGGCCGATGCCCAAGGCCGGCAACCCATCGTGCCGGTGATAGAGCGCCAGCAGCGGCGGCGGCATCGGCATGCCGATGCGCGCCTCGGCGGCCGCGATGGCCTGGGCATGGGCCGGCGCTGCGGGCGCGCCGGCCCAGTCCGCGGACGCGAGAATCCCCTCGACCAGTTGCTCGTCGGACATCGCCGCTGCCGTCGCATGCAGCGCCGCCTCCTGCGCGCGGCGGGACTCGAGGGCCTCGCCAGAAATGGCCGGCTGGCGTGCGCCAAATCCCTGCAGGTCCCAGGCAAGCACCGCAATCCCGACCGGCACCACCAGCAACAGCGCGAGCGTGCCGCCCACCAACAGGGACTGCCAGGCCCGCATGGGCTTGCGGTCCAGCCGGTGGAGCACGTCCAGCGCCTGTTCCACCCGATGCTTGGCGTGCGGCGTGGGCCCGAGCAGGCGTTCGAGCGCATCGGCCACGACGCGGATGCGTAGCGGACGCGCCATCGCCGGCGCCGGCGGCTGTTGCGCCACGGCGGCGAGCGCGCGTTGCGCCTGCCAGCGGCCGGACAGCGAAAACAGCTGCAGCAGGGCCAACGCCGCCAGCAGCACGAAACCGAATTCCCACGCCGCCCATGCGCCCAGCAGGCAGGCGGCGGCGATGAATCCCACTTCGATCCAGGCCCGGCGCGGCGGCAGCAGCGCCTGCACCACGTGCGCGCCGTTCAGTGGCGGCACCGGCAGCACATTCAGGTAGTTGAGCAAGAGGAACATCGTCGCCCACGCCGAACCGTCGCCAAGCGCAGCCGGCCAGGCATCCAGCGCAACAGCGCCCATGATCGCCCAACCGATCAGGATCCCGGGCAGCGGCCCCATCAGCGACATCCACGCGCTGCGGTGCGCGCTGGGATCGACGTCCTGGCCGATGGCGACGCCGCCCACCAGCGGCAGCGCCATCATGTGCACATTGCGGTAACCGAAGGCGCGCATCGCGAGGAAATGGCCGAGTTCGTGGATCACCACGACCACCAGGATCATCCACGCCGCCATCGGATCCCACAGCACGGCGCCCAGGCCCATGAATAGCGCGACGCTGAGCGCAAACAGCGCCCACTCGACCTGGCGCGAAGGCGAGCGGCTGCGCATGCGTTCTTGCTGAGTGGCCATCAGCGCGATCCGCGCCGGCGGCACCGGCCGTGGGTCGGCCGGTGGCTTGGGCATCCTGCGCATCGCCGCCACCGCGCGCCAGGCAAAGCGCAGGCTTGGTCGCGCCGTCGAGTCGCTGGACGGCACCAGGTCGCCCGCCGCAATCAGCGCCTGGCGCTGGCGTTCCATCCATTCCGAGTAAAAGCCGAGCAACTGGGCATCCTCGATGCCGGCCGGGTCGGTGGCTCCGTGGGTGGCCACCAGCGCGCAATGCGCCGCCCACTGGCCAGCGAAGCTGGGTTCGCCGCAAGCCTGCACCAGCGCCTGTTCGCGCGCCAGCAACTGGAAGTAGACGTCGAAGGGCTGGGTGATCAGGGTGCGCCCGTCGAGCATGCGCGTGACGTACCAGACCACCGGCCGATTGGGCGCGAACAGCGTCGGTGCCTCCAGCCAGACCGCCGCGTGGCACTTGCGATGCAGGCGCACGATCCGCAGGTGCGCCTGCGCCCCGTCGGCGTTGACCACGCGCACCCAGCGCGCCGGCTCGAAGCCCAGCTCATCCAGTTCCGCATTCGCCTGCGCGACCAGGTCCGCGATCGCCGCTGGCGCCGCTGCGTCGACGAAGCGCGCTGCCTGCCGCGCGAACGGCAGCGCCGCCACCTGACGCAGCAGCACTACACGCACGATCAGCCAGATCGCCCCGATCAGCGCCAGCAGGTCCAGCCACATGCATGTGCCCCAGGGTCCGAAAGCCGTCCTCGACTATCAGCGTCGCGAAGCGTGCTTGCAACCGTTGGTCACAGTCTCCAGGGCAACTGGCCGGTGCCGGGTCTGACTGATGAACCCGGGTCATCCCTGGTGCCGCAGAGCCTCGATCGGATCCAGTTGGCTCGCCTTGCGCGCCGGGTAGTAGCCGAAGAACAGGCCGGTGGCGACGGAAAAACCTGTAGCCATCAGGATCACCTCGAGGTTCAGCGCCACCGGCAGCGAGCCGAATTCCTCCGCCAGCAGGGCGCCGCCGATGCCGAGCGCGATGCCGATGGCGCCGCCGGCGAGCGAGATCAGCATCGCTTCGGCGAGGAACTGCAGCTGCACCTCGCGCGGGCCGGCGCCGACCGCCATGCGCAAGCCGATCTCGCGGATGCGCTCGGTGACCGAGACCAGCATGATGTTCATGATGCCGATGCCGCCGACGACCAGTGAGATCGAGGCGACGGCGCCGAGCAGCAGCGACATCAACCGGGTGGTCTGGGTACGCGCGGAGACCATCTCGGTCAGGTTGCGCACGGTGAAATCGTCCTCGGCGCCGGGCGCGATCTTGTGCCGCTGGCGCAGCAAGTCGTTCAACTGGCGCTCGGCCGCCGGCAGGTCCTCGGCGCGCGCGGTGCCGACCGAGATCGACTGCACCGCACCCGGCGGCAGCGACATCGGCCCGGACAGGCGCCGCCGCGCGGTTTCCAGCGGGACCAGGATCAGGTCGTCCTGGTCGCCCCACGGGCCCTGGCCCTTCGATTTCAGCACGCCGACCACGGTGAACGGCACGCGGCCTACGCGCACGCTGGCGCCGACCGCCTCGGCATCGCCGAACAGTTTCTCGCGCGTGGTCTTGCCGAGGATCACCACCTTGGCCGCCGAACTGTAGTCGCGTTCGCCGAAGCGCGCGCCCTCGACCACCTCCCAGCCATTGGTTTCGAAATAGTCCGGCTGGATCCCGGCCCACTGGGTGCTCCAGTTCTGCTCGGCATTGACCACTTGGGTGCCGCCGCGGATCTGCCCGGCAACGTACACCGCCTCCGGAATCTCGGCGCGGATCGCGGCGATGTCGCCGTCGGTCAGCGAACTCTGGCTGCCGGCCCCGCCGCGCACGCCACCCATGCGGCTGGCGCCGCCCCAGACCTCGATGCGGTTGCTGCCGAGGCTGGCGATGGTGCGGTCCAGCTCGGCCTGGGTGCCCTGGCCGACCGAGACCATGATGATCACGGCGGCGATGCCGATGATCACGCCGAGCGCGGTCAGGACGCTGCGCATCCAGTTGCCGCGCACGGCGAACATGGCCATCTCGGCGATGTCGCGGAAACCCACGCGGTGGCGCGGACGCGCCTGCGGCCATGGGCCGGTTGCGGTGGCAGCGGCGGTCTTGTTCATGCGTGCGCCTCCTCGACCAGCTGGCCGTCGCGGATATGCAGCGCACGGTCTGCGCTTTCGGCGACTTCCGGATCGTGGGTGATCAGGATGATGGTGTGGCCGGCCATCTGCAGTTGCTTGAACAGCACCAGGATGTCATGGCCGGTCTTGGTGTCGAGTGCGCCGGTGGGTTCGTCGGCGAGCAGGATGGGCGGCCGGTTGACCAGTGCGCGGGCAATCGCGACGCGCTGCTGCTGGCCGCCGGACAGCTCGCTCGGCGTGTGCTTCGCGCGTTCTCCCAGGCCGACATCGCGCAAGGCATTCTCCGCAAGCTGGCGCCGCTCCGCGCGCGGCACGCCGGCGTAGACCATCGGCATCATGACGTTCTCGAGCGCGCTCATGCGCGTCAGCAAATGGAAGCCCTGGAACACGAAGCCGAGCTTCTCCAGCCGCAGCCGCGCACGCCCGGCGGCGTCGAGCCTGGCGACGTCGACGCCATCGATCAGGCAGCGTCCGCTGGTGGGCACGTCGAGGCAGCCGATCAGGTTCATCAGGGTCGACTTGCCGGAGCCCGACGGCCCCATGATCGCGACGAACTCGCCGCGCGCAATCGACAGGCTGACGCCGCGCAGCGCGACCACCTCGGCCGCGGTGCCGGGCGAATAGACCTTGCCGACGTTGTCGAGTTCGATCACCACCGGATCAGCTCCTGCGCGCTCACGCGCCACCCGAGCCGACGATCACGTCGGTGCCGGGCGCCAGGTCGCCGCCGATGATCTCGGTGTGGGTGCCGTCGGATACGCCGGCGCGCACGGTGACCGGGCTCGGCTTGCCGTCCTTGAGCAGCCACAGTGTCACCCGGCGGGCATTCGCCAGCAGTTGCATTTCGGCATCCCAGAGCGCGCGCTGGGTCTCATCCAGGGTGTCGCGGAAGGGCGCCATCGCGTCCTGGAACATGCGGCGCATGCGTTCGCGCATCTCCGGCGTAGGTCCGGTCGCTGCCCCCGTTGGCGCACCGTTGCCGCCACCGGCCGGCGCACCCGATCCGCCGCCCGCGGCCATCGCCTGGCGCCGCTGTTCGAAGCGTTGGCGCATTCCGGCGAGCACCTCATCCAGCGCCGCCTGCTGCGGCGCGCTGAGCTTGAGTCCGGCAGCAATCTTCGACAATTCGTCGAGCATGCCGCCGCCCTGCATGCCGCCGGTGGCTGGCGCCTCGGCCCCTTCCGGCTTGAAGCGCAGCGCGGCGTTGGGCACGCGCAAGGCATCGCTGCGACTGGCAATCTCGATCTCGGCGTTCGCCGTCATCCCGGGCAGCAGGCTGAGGTCCGGGTTGCTGACCTCGACCACCACCGGGTAGGTCACGACATTCGCGACCGCAGTGGCCGACAGGCGGATCTGGTGCACCGTGCCGGTGAAGTTGCGATTGGGGAAGGCGTCGACCGTGAAGTTCACCGGCAGGCCCTCGCGCACCTGGCCGACATCGGACTCGTCGATCGACAGATCGATCTGCATCCGCGTCAGGTCCTCGGCGATGCGGAACAGCACCGGCGTCTGGAAGCTCGCGGCCACGGTCTGGCCCGGCTCCACGCTGCGCAGCAGGATCACGCCGTCCACCGGCGATTTGATCACCGTGTAGTCCACATCGAGCTGCGCGTCCTCGACCGCCGCCGCGCGCTGCTTGATCGACGCCTGCGCCGAACCCACCCGTGCGGCGGCCTGGTCCCGCGCAGCCTGCGCAATGTCGAGTTCGCTCGCCGAGATCAGCTTGCGCGCGGCCACATCGCGCTTGCGCTTGAGCTCGGCCTCGGCCAGCTTCAGCGCGGTCTGCGCCTCGACCAGCCCGGCGCGGGCGCTCGCCAGGTCCGCCTCCGACTGGGTCAGGCGCGTCTGGAAGTTCGCCGGATCGATGCGCGCGATCACTTGTCCCTGGGTCACCCGGTCATTGAAATCGACCTCGACGCTGAGCACCTGGCCGGAGACCTGAGTACCGACATCCACCGTGGACAGTGCGCGCAAGGTGCCGGTGGCCGAGATCGACACCGCCACGCCACCGCGGTCGAGCTTGGCGGTGCGGAAGCCGGTCTTCTCGCCGGGCTGACCGTTGCATGCGGCGAGCAGCAACAGGGCGCCGAGGCAGGCGAAGCGACGCAAGGAAAGGGCTGCGGGCACGCGGTAGACCTTGGAATCAGGGAAGCCGGAGATTACAACGCAGTCAATGCGCAGATTCCGTCGTTTGCGCGCGCGCCAACTGTAACGCCTGGGCTCAGCCGAACAGATCACCCTGCGGCGAGGCGTCCTTGGCCCTGGCCGGCGCGTGGAACAAATCGCAGCGCAGGCCGACGTGCTCTTCACGCGTGGCGAAGCCCAGGCGCTTGCGCGCGATTTCGAATCGACGCTTGAGCAGGTCGGCGAACAGCCCCTCGCCGCGCATGCGCGAGCCGAAGCGCGGGTCGTTGTCGCGCCCGCCGCGCATCTGCTGGATCAGGCTCATGACATGCGCGGCGCGATCCGGGAAATGCAGCTCCAGCCACTCGCGGAACAGCGGCGCCACCTGGTGCGGCAGGCGCACCAGGGTGTAGCTGATGGTGCTGGCGCCGGCCTCGCGCGCGGCCTGCATGACACTCTCCATCTCCGCGTCGGTGATGGCCGGAATCAACGGCGCCACGAACACGCCCACCGGGACTCCCGCCGCAGCCAGTTCGGCCACCGCACGCAGCCGCGCATGCGGCGCGCTGGCGCGCGGCTCCAGTCGGCTGGCGAGGCCGTTGTCGAGCGTGGTGACCGACAGGAATACCTGCACCAGGTCATCGCGGGCCAGGTCGCGCAGCAGGTCCAGATCGCGCAGCACCAGCGCGTTCTTGGTCACGATGGTGAGCGGATGGCGCGCTTGCGCCAGCACTTCGATCACGCCGCGGGTGACCCGGTGGCGGCGTTCGATCGGCTGGTAGGGATCGGTACTGGCGCCGAGATTGATCGGGCTGACCTTGTGGCCGGGCTTGGCCAGTTCGCGGCGCAAGACCTCCGGCGCGTTTTCCTTGGCGTACAACCGGGTCTCGAAATCCAGCCCCGAAGACAGGTTCAGGTACTCGTGCGTCGGCCGCGCGTAGCAGTAGATGCAACCGTGTTCGCAGCCGCGGTAGGGATTCAACGCCAGGTCGAAGGGCAAATCGGGCGAATCGTTGCGCGTGATCACCGAGCGCGCCTGCTCGATGGTCACCTGCGTGCGCGGGGATGGCGCGTCCAGTTCGCGCCACCAGCCGTCGTCCTCGCTCTCGTGCCGGGTGGACTCGAAGCGCCCCACCGGGTTGCCGGCGGCGCCGCGGCCCTTGATGCGGGAGGGGGGCAAGGGCATGGCCCGGAAGCAGTGGAAGGGGGGCCCCGATTATGGACGTCCAGCGTCGGGACTGCCTGTGGTCGGGAGCGCATTGAAGCCGATGGCGACCTACCCTCGCGATTGGCAAACAGGCCCGCGGAAGGCTGATTCGCGGCACCGGGGGGCGCAAAGTGCGTATCGCAAGGCCGGACGTCCGAGCCGGGATGCTCCCGTCCGCGTCGTCCTCAGTTCAGCACGACCGGCCCTTGTTCCGTCCGCGGATCGGGCTGCTGCGGCAGGTCCACCGGCAGGCGGATGTTCTGCATGCCAAGGTCGTGCAGCAGCGCCTGGGCGCGCAGCGACATGGCGGGAAACAGATGCCGTGCGAAGACGGTGTGGTGGATCGCGAAATCGTTGGCCGTCAATGCACCGCTGGCGATCTGCCGATAGGTCGCCAGCGCGCGGATCTCGAGATCGAACAGCTTGGTGCGGTTGCCGCGCACCGGCGTGCCGACGCAGGTCAGGCGCGTCTGCAGGGCGAACTGCGGCGGGTTGGAACCCTCGATGGCGCTCGGTGTGAGCTGGAACTCGACGTGGGCGGTGCATTCCACCCCGCGGGCATCGCCGGTATGCATGTCTGCCCTCAGTCCGTGGATGCTGAGGCCCTCCAGCGTCAGCGCGCGAAACATCTCATCGGCGGTCATCAGTCTTTGTTTTCCCGGGCAGTGTCGACAGCGCGCCAAAGATACAGGCTGGCCAGCGATCGGTAAGGCGCCCAGGGCGCGCCCAGCTCTGCCAGTTGGGCGGTGCCCGGCATCGCGTCGAGCCCATGCACCAGCTGTGCGCCGGCGCGCACCCCGAAATCGCTGAGCGGCAGGATGTCGACGCGGCCCATCCGGAACATCAGCAGCATCTGCACCGTCCACGGCCCGATGCCGCGCACGATGGTCAGTTTGTCGATGGCTTCCTCATCGGACATCGCGTGCAGGGCGTCGGGCGATGGCAGGCGCCGCGCCTGCGCGTGCGCGGCCAGGTCCTTGAGCGCGCGGATCTTGGACCCTGACACGCCGGCCGCGCGCAAATCGGATTCGTCCGCCGCAGCCAGGGCGCGCGCTGACACGCGGCGGCCCCCGAGCGCCTGCTGCAATCGCCCGAAGATGGTCTCGGCAGCCTTGCCGTTCAACTGCTGGAAGATGATCGAGCGCGCCAGTGCGTGCACCAGGGCGAAGGGTTCCGGGCGCGGCAACGGCAGGTCGCCGACGCGGGTCATCCAGATCGCCAGCTTAGGATCGCGCTCGCGCAGGTGCTCACGTGCGAGACGGTCGACATCGCTGCTCATGGGATGGACATCCTGGAATGAGAACGGGGTGCCCTCGCGGGCACCCCGTCATGATGACAGCTGGTGCGGTCGCGCGTTACGGACGGAACTCGAGCCGTTCGCGCTCTGCCTGCAGTGCCTGGTCGCGGTTGATGATCAGCGTCTTGTAGCGGTTGGTCAGCCAGCGACCGAGCTGGCTCGCATAGGTCTGCGAACCCAACACACCCGACTGGCCACCCGGATGGATGTTCTCAGCCGAGATTGCATCGGTCATCGTGCCCACGAAACGCCGCGCCGGTCCGCTGCCGAACATGAAGCCATTCAGCGTGTTCGCCTTGGTCGAGTGACCAGCCACATCCAGCGTCTCGTATCCGCCAGGACGCGCGACGCCCGGCAGCTGCGGCGACAGGTTGCTGAAGCCGTAGGGGTTGGCTCCCGGCAGGTTGAACGGACCGCCCAGCGGGTGGTCGAACACGATGCGGTGCAACCGGCCCCAGCGATAGTCGTCGATGTTGGTCGAATTCGCATACGCCGGCGCGAAGTCGTTGCTCGCGAGCGCCGTCAGCGCATCCCGCAGCGCACGCAGCAGGATCACGTCGCGCGCCGCCTCCGGACTCGGCGCGCCGCTGACCTGGAAGAAGTTGACGCCGCTGGCGCCAACGCCGCGCGCCGTCGGGTACTTCTCCAGCAGGTTCAGCAGCGCGCGCACCGATTCCTCGGAGCCCGGTGTCTGGCTGGACAGCCCGATGCGCGTCAGCGTGGCATCCACCACGCCGCGGATCGCGAAGGAACGCCACACCGCGAAGACGGTGGCAGCGGTCGAGTTGCGGATTTCGGTCTGGCTGGGCTGCGGCAGGCTCGCCGGGTTGTCGCCGGCGTCATAGCCCTCCGGAATGCCGGTCGGCGTGGTGTAGTCCCAACTCTGCAGGCGGGCGATGGCCGCCGCCACGCGCGCGTCCGTAGCCACCGCACGCAGTTCTGGCCAGGCATTCGCCGCATTGGCGTTGGCGGCCGCTTGCAACAGGAAGGGCGTCAGCTTCTCGGCGTCCAGCGGCTGGTTGTTCGCCTGGGTCTGCTTGATGAAGTCGACCGTAATCGGGTTACCTGCGCGGATGCGGTCGGCCAGCAGGCGGTCGATACGGCCCTGGCGGAACGCGGAATAGCCGTTCTCCAGGTAGTAAATGCCGCCGCCTGGGCGCAACTGGTTCAGCGAGTTGTTGTCCAGCGTCACGCCGACCGGATCGTTGTTGCAGTTGGCGATGTAGCCCTGGGTCGGATTGATCACAAAGGGCATCTCCGCCGGCGGCAGGATTTCAAACGGCACCGACTGGTTCGGATGGTTGCTGGTGCGCGGCAGCCAGTCGTGCTTGAGCGCGCCCGATCCATCGCGGATCAGGAACGGCGGAACGCCGCCATCCGGCCGGCCGAGCGTCTGCAAATCGGTGCGCAGTGGCGCTTCGGCGGTGGTGAAGTAGGCGATGTTGTTGTCGGTGTCCGCATACACGAAGTTCTGCGAGCCGACGTCGAAGTACTGCAGGTTGTCGCGGAACTCCTGCACATTGCGCGAGCGCGGCAGGCGACGGAAGGTCTCCAGCTCATTGGTCGCGCCCCAACCGGTGTAGGCCACCGACAGGCCGGTCGAACCGGAAATCTGCACCACCGGGCCATTGTTGCGGCGCGGAACGATGATGGTCACACCGCCGTTGGTGTAGCCGATGCTGTTGCTCCGCGCCACGTTGTTGGCCACACCGTCGCCGACGTTGTTGACGAAATAGCTCTGGAAGATCCAGACCACCGGCTCGGCGACACCGTTGTAGATCGTGTGCGTCGGCAAGCCATAGGTATTGAGCCGGAAGGTCTCCTGGTAGGTGTCGGTGACATCCAGCGGATTGGTGGTCAGGCCCCAGCAGAAACGATCGGTGCAGCCGAGCAGCGGACCCGGCGCGCCAGCGACCGAGGACCCGCTGAAGGTGTACGGCACCGGAAAGCGCGAATCGGTCGAGTACAGGCGGTTTTCATAAAATACGGATGGCGTATCGAGGCCAAGGTGCGGATCGTTGGCCAGGATCGGCCGGCCGGTATTGGTGTTGCGCCCGGCGACCACCCACCAGTTGCTCGCGCCACGACCCTCGCGGAAGTTCAGCGCGGGACCGATCAGCGGGTGGTCGGCGATCTGCTCGCGATAGGCGCGCGCCAGTTCCACCGTCTGCGGCGAAATGCTCGGCACTTCGTCGGCGAGGCTCTTGGGTGCTTCGCCCTGGCCGCCGATCGATTGCAGGAAGCCGGGGATCGACACCCGGTTGTCGCCCGGCTGGGTGCGATGGGTGTCTTCGAAGAACAGCGCCGTGCCGTTGAAGCCGCCAGCGGCGCCAGCCTGCTGGTAGGCCGCCAGGCGCAGGGTGAAATCGATGTCCAGATCGAAAGACAACTGGAAGGCGAGCGCCTTGCCGATCACCAGCGAATCCACCGGCGACCAGGGATCGACACGGGTCAGTTCCAGCGCGCCGTATTCGGGCGGCAGCGCCGGGGTGGTGCGGATCCAGTGATTGACGCCGTTGGAATAGGCCTGCAGGAAATCGCGCATGTCCTGCGATGCCTTGGCGTAAGACTCCCACGCGGCGCGGCGCAGGCCGAGCGTGCGGATCTGCACGTCATTGGCGAGGCCCGCCGAGCCCACCAGTTCCGACACCGTGCCGCTCGCGCCGCGCCGGCTGAAGTCCATCTGGAAGAAGCGGTCGCGGGCGTGGATGTAGCCCTGCAGGAAGGCCATGTCGAGGTCGTTCTGCGCGACTACCGTCGGCACGCCCTCGGCATCGATCGAAATCTGGCCGTTGGCGATCAAGCCCGGCGCCACCGTCGGCGTCGACTGCGCCGCTGCCACGCCCGCCCACAACGCCATTGCCGTCGCGACCGCCAGCGGTCGCCTGTACAAACCCGTGCTGCGCATGACCCGTCCTCCCGTCTGGATACCGTCCGTCGGCATCGTCCAAGCGGTGGTTATACGCCTTCCCCATGCATGCGGAATGGCGCGGATCAATGCGAAATCCAGAAACGATGAAGGCGCCCGCAGGCGCCTTCATCTGCAACCGACCGGGTGTACCGATCAGCCCTTGGCGGCGGCCGACAGGTCCTCGCGGATGCGGGCTGCCTTGCCTTCCAGTTCGCGCAGGTAGTACAGCTTGGCGGCACGCACCTTGCCGCGGCGCTTGACCTGGACCGACTCGATCGCCGGGCTGTAGGTCTGGAACACGCGCTCCACGCCTTCGCCGTGCGAGATCTTGCGCACGGTGAACGAGGAGTTCAGCCCGCGGCTCTTGATCGCGATGACCACGCCCTCGTACGCCTGCACGCGCTCACGAGAACCTTCCTTGACCTTCACATTGACCACGACGGTGTCGCCAGGCGTGAACGCCGGGATGTCGCGGTTCATCTGCTCAGCTTCCAGCTGCTGAATGATTTTGCTCATGGCACGTCCCTCAGGGTACAAACAGACTTAGCCGACTAGTCTACACTGATTTTCGGCCTGTGTTCATCCATGAACTCAATCAGCAGTTGCCGATCGAGTTTGTTCAGTTTCAGCCGTGCCAGCAGGTCCGGCCGCCGCAGCCAGGTGGCCCCGAGCGACTGCTTGCGCCGCCATCGTGCGATGGCCGCGTGATTGCCCGACAGCAGCACCGACGGCACCTCACCTTCCTCGGCATGCTCCGGCCGGGTGTAGTGCGGGCAGTCGAGCACGCCGTCCATGAAACTGTCTTCGATCGCCGAGGCATCCGTGTGCAACACGCCCGGCAGCAGGCGCGTTACCGCGTCCATCACCGCCAGCGCCGGCAACTCGCCGCCTGAGAGCACGAAATCGCCGATCGACAACTCATCGTCAACGTAGCGGTCCACGAAACGTTGGTCGATGCCCTCGTAGCGGCCGCACACCAGCACCAGGCCCGGCAGCGTCGCGAACTCTCGCGCGCGGTCCTGGTCGAAACGCCGTCCTTGCGGGCTCATCAGGATCACCGGCGCCGCGCCAGCGCGCTCGCGCGCATCGGCCAGCGCGCGCTTGAGCGGATCGATCTTGAACACCATGCCCGGTCCGCCACCGAAGGGCCGCTCGTCGACCCGCCGGTAGTTGTCCTCGGTGTAGTCGCGCGGATTCCAGCACGCCAGGCTGACCCGCCCCTGCTCCAGTGCGCGCCCGACCACGCCCACGCCCATCGCCTGGCGGACGAAGTCGGGGAACAGGGTGATGACGTCGAAGCGCATGGGCGGGGTGAGTGCGGGTGCCTTTGGGCCGGTTGTTGGTTGTTGGTTCTTGGTTGTTGGCGGCAAAGCGCGCGCACCGCGGCTCTTGTGGGAGCGGACTCTGTCCGCGAGCTCACACCTCGGCCGCCGTCACGCGTTCGCGGCTGAAGCCGCTCCCACAAACTGTCGGCCGCCATCGCCATCGCCGCCGACACCCGACAACCAGCAACCGATAACCGGACTCAGGGCTCCGGCCTCCCTCAGAACTCGGGATCCCAATCCACCACGAGCTGCCGATGCTCAAGATCCACGGCATCCACAAAATGGTCGAGTACGAAGGGCACCAGGCGCTCGCGCTCGCCGTCGCGGATGACCAGCACCGGGTGCGCGCCGTTGTCGAACAGATGATCGACGACGCCGAGATCCACGCCCTCGCGGTTGCGCACGCGCAGCCCCTCGAGGTCGGTCCAGTAGTACTGGCCCTTGCGCAGCTTCGGCAGCGCGGCGCGCTCGATGGCGATCTCGGCGCCCTTGAGCGCGGCGGCCTGGTCACGGTCAGAGAGGCCCTCGATCTCGACGATCAAGCCTTTGGTGCTGTCCTGGCCGCGCAAAACGCGCACGATGGACGGCACGCCATTGCGCACCATCCACCATGGGGAGTAATCCAGCAATCGACGCGCGGGCTCGCAGAAGGATGCGACCATCAGGGCCCCACGCACACCGTGCGCACCGAGCACACGGCCCATCGTCACCAGCCGCTGCGCGGGCGCGGCGACCAGGTCGATGCGTTCCACCAGGGCCTCAGGCCGCGGCGGGTTGCTGCTTCTGCGCGATCTTGATCAGCTGGCGAACCTTGTCGGTCGGCTGCGCGCCGACGCCAACCCAGTGGTTCACGCGATCCAGATCGACCGTCAGCGGCACTTCCTTGCCCTGCGCGATCGGGTTGTAGAAGCCGACGCGCTCGATGCTGCGGCCATCACGCGCATAGCGCTCATCGGCGACGACGATGTAATAGAACGGCCGCTTCTTGGCGCCACCACGTGCAAGGCGAATCTTGACCATCGATTGAGTCCCTTCAAACTGATGCAGAACGAGCGAAGCCCGCGAGTTTAGCGGAGTCCGTGCGATGTGCCAAGGACCGCGGCCGGTTGTTGGTTGTGGGTTGTTGGTTGTTGGTTAAGGCAAAAGCACGCGATGCACGGTGCCTGCTGCCAACAACCAAGAACCAACAACCGACAACCCGGCTGTTCATTGTAGAGTCGCCGCCCTCCGTATGGACCCGGCGCGACGTTTCCGATGAGCACTGGCGAACTCCTGCCCTTCGAGCAGATCCCGCTGCGCGATTACGCCGAACAGGCGTACCTCAATTATTCGATGTACGTGGTGCTCGACCGCGCCCTGCCCTTCGTCGGCGACGGGCTGAAGCCGGTGCAGCGCCGCATCCTGTACGCGATGAGCGAGCTCGGGCTGAATGCCGCCGCCAAGCACAAGAAGTCGGCGCGCACCGTCGGCGATGTGATCGGCAAGTACCACCCGCATGGCGACTCGGCCTGTTACGAGGCGCTGGTGCTGATGGCGCAGTCCTTCAGTTTCCGCTACCCGCTGATCGACGGCCAGGGCAACTTCGGTTCGCCGGACGATCCGAAGAGCTTCGCGGCGATGCGCTATACCGAGTCCAAGCTCACGCCCTTCGCGAAGCTGCTGCTCGACGAACTTGGCCAGGGCACGGTGGAGTGGGAACAGAACTTCGACGGCACGCTGGAAGAACCATCGTGGATGCCGTCGCGGGTGCCGCATGTGCTGCTCAACGGCACCACCGGCATCGCCGTCGGCATGGCCACCGACATCCCGCCGCACAACCTGCGCGAGGTGCTCAGCGCCTGCATCCGCCTGCTCGACGATCCGGACGCCACCACCGCGGACCTGTGCGAGCACATCCGCGGGCCGGACTTCCCGACCAGCGCGGAAATCATCACCCCGCGCGCCGACCTGATCCGCATGTACGAGACCGGCAACGGCTCGGTCCGGGCGCGCGCCGTTTACCTGCGCGAGAACGGCAACATCATCATCACCGCGCTGCCGCACCAGGTCTCGCCGAGCAAGATCATCGAACAGATCGCCGAGCAGATGCGGACCAAGAAGCTGCCGATGGTCGAGGACCTGCGCGACGAGGGCGACCACGCGCAACCGATCCGTATCGTCATCGTGCCGCGTTCCAACCGGGTCGATGTCGACGAACTGATGGGGCATCTGTACGCCACCACCGATCTGGAAAAGAGCTTCCGCATCAACGTCAACCTGATCGGCCTGGACGCACGGCCGCAGGTCAAGCCGCTCAAGCTGCTGCTGACCGAGTGGCTGCAGTTCCGCACCGACACCGTGCGCCGGCGCCTGCAGCACCGGCTGCAGAAGGTCGAGCGCAGGCTGCACCTGCTGGAAGGCCTGCTGATCGCCTTCCTCAACCTGGACGAAGTGATCCGCATCATTCGCACCGAGGATGAGCCCAAGCCGGTGCTGATGGCGCGTTTCGGCCTGAGCGAGGAACAGGCCGAGTACATCCTGGAAACCAAGCTGCGCCAGCTGGCGCGGCTGGAAGAGATGAAGATCCGCGGCGAGCAGTCGGAACTGGCCGCCGAGCGCGCCGAACTGCAATCGATCCTGGAGTCCAAATCCAAGCTGAAATCGCTGATCAAGAAGGAACTTGAAGCCGACGCGAAGCAGTACGGCGACGACCGCCGTTCGCCGCTGGTCGAACGTGGCCAGGCCAAGGCGCTGTCCGAGGCCGATTTGACGCCATCCGAGCCGGTCACCGTGATCGTCTCCGACAAGGGCTGGGTGCGCGCGGCCAAGGGTCACGACATCGACGCCACTGCGTTGAGCTATCGCGAGGGCGACCGCTACCTCGCCAGTGCACGCGGGCGCAGCAACCTGCAGGCGGCCTTCCTCGACACCACCGGACGCGCGTACTCGACGCCCGCGCACTCGCTGCCATCGGCTCGCGGCCAGGGTGAGCCGCTGACCGGGCGCTTCGATCCGCCCTCCGGCGCGCGCTTCCTCGCGACCGTCTGCGCCGACTCGGACGCGCTCCTGCTGCTGGCCACCGATGCGGGCTACGGCTTCCACACCCGCTTCGAGAGCCTGGTCTCGCGCAACCGCAGCGGCAAGCAGCTGCTGACCGTACCCGACGGCGCCCAGGTGATGGCGCCGACCATGGTCCCCGGCAACGCCGAGACCGCGCTGGTCGCGGCGGTTTCCAGCGACGGCCACCTGCTGGTGTTCCCGCTCGGCGAGCTGCCGGAACTGGACAAGGGCAAGGGCAACAAGATCATCAACCTTCCCGCTGGCAAGCACGCCGCGGGCGCGCGCCTGATCGCACTGGCCGCATTTCAGCCTTCGCAGGAACTGGTCGTGGTCGCGGGCGGCCGCATCACCCGCCTCAAGGGCCATGACCTCGACGCCTACCGCGGCACCCGCGCCCAGCGCGGCGCGCTGCTGCCGCGCGGGCTGCAGCGGGTGGATCGGGTGGAGGTGGTGTGACGGGGCAGGGAAAAGTGAAAAGTGAAAAGTGAAAAGGGGGCGCCCGTGTGTTTTGGGCGTTCGCTTCAGCCTGCCCCTGCTATCGTGCCGCGGATGAAACCATCGCAAATTCCCTCGACGTCTCTCGCCGACCGCTTCCGCGGTTTCTATCCCGTGGTCGTGGACGTCGAGACCGGAGGCTTCGATTGCGACGGCGACGCGCTGCTGGAGATCGCAGCGGTGCTGCTGGACATGACGTCGGACGGCCGGCTGGTGCGCACCAAGACCGTGTCGACGCACGTGGTGCCCTTCCCCGGCTCCAACATCGATCCGCGCTCGCTCGAGATCACCGGGATCGATCCCACCCATCCGCTGCGGGCGGCGCTGGACGAGCGCGAGGCGCTGGACCACATCTTCGAGCCCGTGCGCAAGGCGATGAAGGCGCTCGACTGCACGCGGGCGATCCTGGTCGGGCACAACGCGGCCTTCGACCTGTCCTTCATCAACGCCGCGATCCGCCGCACCGGCCACAAGCGCTCGCCCTTCCACCCATTCAGCACCTTCGATACGGTGTCGCTGGCGGGACTGGCCTACGGGCAGACGGTGCTGGGCAAGGCGCTGCATGTCGCCGGCTTGAACTGGGACAGCAAGGCCGCACATTCGGCCGTGTACGACGCCGAACAGACCGCCGATTTGTTCTGCACCATCGTCAATCGCTGGCGCGAGCTGCATCTGGCTGCGCCTGCCGGCGCCGATGCGGATGCTGCGGTTGCGCTGATCGTGGACTGAAGCCCGATGCCGATCTACGAATACACTGCCGCCGACCCGCAACACTGCTGTCCGCATTGCCAGACGAGCTTCGAGGTGTTCGCGCGTATCAGCGATGCCGACCTTGCCCAGTGCCCGCAGTGTGGGTCGCCGGTCAAGCGCCTGATTTCTGCCGCGTCGGTGATCAGCGGCACGGCGCACCTGCACCAGGAGTCGCACTTCTCCAAGCGCGGCTTCACCCAGTACAAGAAGGCCGGCGGCGGCGTCTACGAGAAGACCGCCGGGGATGGCCCGCAGTTCATCAGCGGTAACGACTGAAACTCGCGGTGTGCGCGCCCCGCGCGTTCACCGGGTGCTTTGCGGCAAGCACCCGCTGAGCGGCTGCCGCCGCACACCGGGCTACGCTGAGTAGAGCTAGGGACTGTGCTCGAATGTACGTGCGCGCAAGAGGCCGCACAGTCGCCTTTGCCGCCTGCGTTATCCTCCGGCGCTCTCCACTTGCCGGAACACGCCGATGCGCTGCAACCTGCTGGTCCTGACCCTGCTCGCCCTCGGGGCCTGCGCCACCGCACCTGAACCTGCGAAGGACGAGGCCAGCGTCGCGGTCACCACCCTCGCCTACCCGGCCGCACGCACTGTCGATCAGGTCGACAGCTATCACGGAGTGCAGGTGGCCGATCCCTATCGCTGGCTGGAAGAACTGGACGCGCCCGACACGCGCGAGTGGATCGCGGCGCAGAACGCGCTGACGCAGCGGTATCTCGGCAGCGTGCCTCAGCGCGGCGAAATCCACGCGCGCATGACTGCGCTGTGGAACTACGAGCGCTTTGGCCTGCCCAGCCGCGAAGGCAGCCGCTACTTCCTGACGCGCAACGACGGCTTGCAGAACCAGGCCGTGCTGTACGTGATGGATGCCCTCGACGGCGAGCCGCGGATGCTGCTCGACCCGAACACCTTCTCCAGCGATGGCACCGTGGCCCTGACCGGCACCGAGGTCTCGCCGGACGGCAAGCACCTGGCCTACGGAACGGCCTCCGGCGGATCGGACTGGCAGGAATGGCGTGTGCGCGACATCGCCACCGGCCAGGACACCGGCGATGTGATCCAGTGGGTGAAGTTCTCCGGCGCCAGCTGGGCCAAGGACGGCAGCGGCTTCTACTACGGCCGATATGACGAGCCCAAAGGCGAGAACAAGCTGAAGGCGGTCAACGAATTCCAGAAGGTCTATTTCCACCGCATCGGCACGCCGCAGACGGCAGACACCCTGGTCTACGACCGTCCCGACCAGCCCAAGTGGGGCTTCGGCGCCGAGGTCAGCGAGGACGGGCGCTACCTCATCGTCAGCGTCAGCCAGGGCACAGATGAGCGCAACCGCCTGTTCTACCGCGACCTGACGACGGCCAACGCGCCGATGGTGGAACTGATCGCGGAGCTGGAGGCGGCCTACGAATTCGTCGGCAACGACGGCCCGGTGTTTTGGTTCCGCACCAACTTGGACGCACCGCGCTACCGCGTGATCGCGATCGACACCCGCCAGCCGGCGGAGGCGAACTGGCGCACCGTGGTGGCGCAAACCGACGCCACCCTGGTGCGCACCACGCTGGTCAACCGCCAGTTCATCGGCCAGTACCTGCGCGATGCGCGCAGCGAGGTGCGCCGCTACGCCATCGACGGCAAGGACCTCGGCGCCATCGAACTGCCCGGCATCGGCGCGGCCGCGGGTTTCGACGGCAAGTCCGATGGCAGCGAGACCTTCTACAGCTACACCAGCTTCACCGTCCCCACCGACATCTACCGCCTGGATCTGGCCACCGGCCAGTCGACCCTGTTCCGCCGCCCCAAGGTCGCCTTCGACCCCGCGCAGTACGAGACCCGGCAGGTGTTCTACTCCAGCAAGGACGGCACCCGCGTGCCGATGTTCATTACCGCGAAGAAGGGCCTGGCGCTGGACGGGCAGCAGCCGACGCTGTTGTACGGCTACGGCGGCTTCAACATCCCGGTGACCCCGGCCTACACCGTGCCGATGGCCACCTGGCTGGACCGCGGCGGCGTCTACGCGGTGGCCAATCTGCGCGGCGGCGGCGAGTACGGCGAGACCTGGCACCAGGCGGGAACCAAACTCAACAAGCAGAATGTATTCGACGATTTCATCGCCGCGGCTGAGCATCTGATCGCCGCCGGCTACACCAACCCGCAGAAGCTGGCGATCTACGGCCGCTCCAACGGCGGCCTGCTCGCCGCCGCCACCGCGCTGCAGCGCCCGGACCTGTTCCGCGCCTCGCTGCCGACGGTCGGCGTGCTGGACATGCTGCGCTTCAACCAGTTCACCATCGGCTGGGCCTGGGAGTCCGACTACGGCTCGCCGCAGAAGCCGGACGAGTTCGCCGCGCTGCGCACCTATTCGCCACTGCACAACATCAAGCCCGGCGTGCGCTACCCGGCGATGCTGGTGCCCACCGGCGACCACGACGACCGCGTCTACCCGGCGCACAGCTTCAAGTTCACCGCCGCGCTGCAGGCCCAGGCCGGCCCCGGCACCTACCTGACGCGCATCGAGACCCGCGCCGGCCACGGCGCCGGCAAGCCGACCGCGATGCAGATCGACGAGTGGACCGACATGCTGAGCTTCCTGGTCCACGAACTCGGGATGCGCTGAAGCGGGGGCACAAACTTGCCCCAAGGCATCGATTCGAGTAGCCCGTTGTGCCGCGCAGCGGCTCAGCGGGTACTTGTCGCAAGTACCCGGGGAACGCGCTGCGCGCGTACCACCGGGCTACTCCCGCTCAGCGCGCTGACAGGCTCCCAACGATCTCGCGCTCTCGCCTTTTCACCTTGATTGCTGACCCGACCCAAAGGCCCACCATGCGCTGGATCCGCCGCATCCTGCTCGCCCTGCTGGCCCTGGTTGCCGGCACGCTCACGCTGGCCTGGCTGCTGCTGCGCGGTAGCCTGCCGCAACTGGATGGCGAGGTGTTGGCGCCGGGGCTCGCGGCACCGGCGACCATCGAACGCGACGCGCTGGGCACGGTGATCCTGAGCGCCGCGAATCGCGACGACATCGCCTGGGCCTTGGGCTACGCGCACGGCCAGGAGCGCTTCTTCGAAATGGACGTGCTGCGCCGGCGCGCCACCGGCGAGTTGTCCGCGCTGTTCGGCCCGGCCACGCTCGAAGCCGATCGTGGCGCGCGCGTGCATCGGTTCCGCCATCGCGTGGCTGGCTACTTCGCCGCACTGCCACCAGACCACCAGCGGCAGATGCAGCGCTACGCCGACGGCGTCAATGCCGGTATCGCTGCACTGGATGTCCGCCCGTTTCCCTACCTGCTGTTCGGCCAGCAGCCGCAGCCGTGGACCGCGCAGGACTGCCTGCTGGCGCCGCTGGCGATGTACTTCAACCTGCAGGACGGCAGCAACACGCGCGAACTGAAGCTGGAACGCATGCACACGGCGCTGCCGCCCGCGGTCTTCGCCTTCCTCACCGCCGCCGGGACCGAATGGGATGCGCCGCTGGTGGGCGACCCGCTGCCCGATCCGCCGATTCCATCCGCAGAGGCCATCGACCTGCGCCAGACGCCGATTGCCGATCCCGCACTCGATGCGCCGGCCAGCAGCGAGGGCATCGGCAGCAACAACTTTGCCGTCGCCGGCACCGTGACGCCGCATGGCGGCGCGATCGTTGCCAACGACATGCACCTGGGCCTGCGCGCGCCGAACATCTGGTTCCGCGCCGAACTGCGCTATCCCGACGCCCGCGGCGAGGCCCAGCGAATCACCGGCGCAACCCTGCCGGGCACCCCGTTCATGGTCGTCGGCAGCAATCGCTACATCGCCTGGGGCTTCACCAACAGCTACGGCGACTGGCTCGATTTCATCGAGATCGGGCTGCATCCGGACGACCCCATGCAATACCGCGAGTCCGACATCATGGCGCCGCTGACGCTCAGCGAGGAAGTCATCGAGGTGGCCGGCGGCGAATCGGAGAAGCTGCTGGTTCGCGAGACCAGTTATGGTCCGATCGTTGGCGAGGACAGCGCTGGCAAGCCGCTGGCGCTGCAATGGGTTGCGCACCACAAGCAAGGCGTCAACACCGGCCTGGCTCAGCTCGAGAGCGCGCGCAGCATCGAGGAAGCCCTGGCTGCCGCGCACACCACCGGCATGCCGGCGCAGAACCTGGTGGTCGGCAGCCGCGACGGGCGCATTGCATGGACCTTGATCGGCGCAATCCCGAAGCGATTCAAGGGCTTCGGCGAAGCCGACGAACGTCTGCCGCAGCCGGGATACAAGCTGGGCTGGATCGGCTGGCTGAATGACGCAGAAACACCGTCCGTCGTCGATCCTCCGTCCGGCCGCCTGTGGACGGCCAATGCGCGCAACCTTTCCGGTGACGCACAGGCACTGATCTGCGACGGCGGCTACACCCTCGGCGCCCGCGGCCGGCAAATCCGCGACGGCCTGTACGCCCGTGAACGCCTGTCCGAGGCCGACCTGCTTGCGATCCAGCTCGACGACCGCGCGATCTTCCTGCAGCGCTGGCACGACCTGCTGACGGCCACGCTGGCGGGCCGCAACGAGCCGGAACTGGTGGAACTGCGCGAGGCGATCGGCGACTGGAACGGCCGCGCCGAAGCCGATACCCGCGCCTATCGCCTGGTGCGTGACTTCCGCCTGCGCGTGCACCGGCGCTTCTTGCAACTGTTCGCATCACCGCTGCTGGCGAAAGACCCGGAGTGGACCTGGCCGACCCTGCCGCAAATCGAGGGCGCGGTCTGGGCCACGATCCAGCAGCGTCCTGCGCACCTGCTGCCGCAGAACTTCGCCGACTGGGACGCCTGGCTGCGCGCGGCCGCCGGCGATGTGATCGCCAACCTCGCACAGCGTGACCTCAGGCCAGCGGATGCGACCTGGGGCGAACTCAACACCATGGCCATCCGTCATCCGCTGAGCGGCGCCCTGCCCGGCCTCGGCTGGCTGCTCGACATGCCCGCGCAGGCGCTCGACGGCGACCAGTACATGCCGCGCGTCCAGGGCCCGCGCTTCGGCGCCAGCGAGCGCATGGTAGTCTCACCCGGCCGCGAGGAACTCGGCTATTTCCACATGCCCGGCGGCCAGAGCGGCCACCCGCTGTCGCCCTACTACGGCGCCGGCCACGCCGACTGGGCCGAGGGCAAGCCCAGCCCCTTCCTGCCCGGGGCCGCGGAGCACCGGATCACCTTGCTTCCGTCGAATTGACACCGATTAGACGCGGAGCCGCAGAGGACGCGGAGGAAACGCAGAGAAGAGCTAACAGGATCGCTTTCTCTGTGATCCTCTGCGTCTCTGGCGCGGTCGCTGATTGACACCGATAGACGCGGAGCCGCAGAGGATGCGGAGGAAAACGCGGAGAAAAGCGAACGGGCGCATTCACAGTAATGCTCTGCCACTCTGCGTCTCCGCGTTGAAACCAGATGCGGTCGCTGACTGACAAACGTTGTGACGCGGAGCCGCAGAGGAGAAGCACACAAGAGGTGCTTTGCTTCTCTCTGCGCTTCTCTCTGCGTCCTCTCCGTCTCCGCGTTGAACCGACCCCGTCCGGAGCGGTCAGTCGCCGATCGGCACAACCTGGGCGCCGGGCTTGATCTCGCCGACGACGTCGACGCCGGGCGGCGGGTCGAAGCGGAAGGTGCCTGCCGGCAACTGCCCGTTGCGCTTCCAGTCCTGGAACACGATCTCGGTGCGCTGGCCGACGATGTCGACCATCACCATGCGCTTGAGCTCGGCATCGCGGAAAGCCAGGTCCACATGGTCGAACTCCGCGTCCTCGGACTTGGGCTTCAGCCGCATCCAGGCGGCGCCATCGGCTTCGCCGCGGTCCTCGGTCGCGAACTGGGCATCCAGCGCCTTCAGGTCCAGCAGCACCGCAAGCGGGCTTTGCTGCTCGTCGAAGGCCTGCGGGCGCACGCTGACCTGCTCCAACTCCACATCGTAAACCCAGATGTGGTCGCCGTCGGCCACAATGCGCTGCTCCTCCGGTTCCAGGTAGTCCCAGCGGAAGCGGTTCGGGCGCGCCAGCGCCAACGTACCCGAGGCCGCGTCCAGACTGTCGCCCTCGGCAGAGAACACCTGCTGGGTGAAGCCCGCCGACAGGTTCTGCACGCCCGAAGAGAACTGATCGAGCTGGGCGCGGGCATCCGCGGCGACGGCCGGCGCGGCGAACCAGGGAAGCAGGGCAAGGGTCAGGGCGATACGGCGCATCGGCAGCCTCCAGCAGACAGATGCGCGTACCCTAACCCGAATCCCCCGAACCGCGGCTGTAGGACCGCGCCGGGCCGCGGGAACTTCAATCCTTCGGCGGCGGCGGCGCGAGCACGGTGCGATTGCCGTTGTGTTCGGGCGGGCTGACGATGCCGGCGGCTTCCATTTCCTCGATCAGGCGCGCGGCGCGGTTGTAGCCGATCTTGAGGCGGCGCTGGACGCCGGAGATCGATGCGCGGCGGGTCTCGGTGACGATGCGTACGGCCATGTCGTACAACTGGTCGGCTTCGCCGCCGGCGGCGTCCTCGGGCAGGCCGGTCTCGCCGATCACGCGGCCATCGCCGAGTTCCTGGGTGTCCTCAAGGATGCCGTCCAGGTACTCGGCCTTGCCGTGGGTCTCGCGCAGGTACTTGACCACGCGGTGGACCTCGTCGTCGGAGACGAAGGCGCCGTGCACGCGCTCGGTGGTCGCGGTGCCGGGCGGCAGGTAGAGCATGTCGCCGTGGCCGAGCAGGGTCTCCGCGCCGGATTGGTCGAGGATGGTGCGCGAGTCGATCTTGCTCGACACCTGGAAGGCCACGCGGGTGGGGATGTTGGCCTTGATCAGGCCGGTGATCACGTCGACCGAAGGCCGCTGGGTCGCCAGGATCAGGTGGATGCCGGCGGCGCGGGCCTTCTGCGCCAGGCGCGCGATCAGCTCTTCGACGTTCTTCTTCGCCACCATCATCATGTCGGCGAATTCGTCGATGACCACGACGATGAAGGGCATCGTGTCGAGCGGCTGTGGCTGCTCGCCGGGGCCGGCCTTGGCCACGTTGAACAGCGGGTCGAGGATCGGGTGACCCTGCTCGGTGGCTTCGCGCACCTTGCGGTTGTAGCCGGCCAGATTGCGCACGCCGACCGCGGCCATCAGCTTGTAGCGACGCTCCATCTCGGCCACGCACCAGCGCAGCGCGTTGGAGGCTTCCTTCATGTCGGTCACGACCGGCGCCAGCAGATGCGGGATGCCCTCGTAGACCGAGAGCTCCAGCATCTTCGGGTCGATCATGATCATGCGCACGTCTTTGGCCGTGGCCTTGTACAGCAGCGACAGGATCATCGCGTTGAGCGCCACCGACTTGCCCGAGCCGGTGGTGCCGGCAACCAGCAAGTGCGGCATCTTGGCCACATCGACCACGCTCGGGCGCCCGCCGATGTCCTTGCCGAGCGCCAGGGTCAGTACCGAAGCGGCCTTGTCGTATTCCTTGGAGCGCAGGATCTCGGACAGGAACACCATCTCGCGCTGCTGGTTCGGAATTTCCAGGCCGACCACCGACTTGCCCGGGATCACGTCGACCACGCGCACGCTGATCACGCTCAGGCCGCGCGCGATGTCCTTGTCCAGCGAGGAAATCTGGCTGCCGCGGATGCCGGGCGCCGGTTCCAGTTCGAAGCGGGTGATCACCGGGGCCGGGATAGACCCCGACCACCCGTGCTTCGATGCGGAAATCCTTGAGCTTGAGTTCCACCTGCCGCGACAGCGCTTCCAGCGCCTCCGGCGAGTAGGGTTTGCCGGTCTCCCGCGGCTCGTCCAGCAGCGCCAGCGGCGGCAGATCGCCCGATGGGATGTTCTGGAACAGCGGCATCTGCAGTTCGCGCTCGACCCGCTCGCTCTTCTCCATCACCGGCGCCGGCGATTCGATCTTCACCGGCTCGCGCTTCTTGCGCTTGACCACCTCTTCCTTGCGCACCACCTCGCGCTCGGCGCGCGCCTTCTGGCCCACGCGCCAGTCCGCGTACTGCTGGCGCCAGACCTTGATGCGCTCGATCAACGCCAGCGTGGCCGCGCCGACACGGTCCATCGCCTTGAACCAGGAGACGCCGGTGGCGAAGGTCGAGCCGATCAGGAACAGCACCAGCGCGAACATCGTGGTGCTGCCACGGCCGACGCTGCCGATCAGCGCATCGCCGGCAAAGCTGCCGAGCACGCCGCCAGCACCGCCCGGCAGGCCGCCGCCGCGCATCTGCGCGTGCGCGAGCACACTGCCACCGACCAGCGCCACGCCAAGGCCGATCAACCGCGTCAGCGGCACCAGCGGATCCGGTGCGGGGCCGGTCTCCGGCGGATCGCGCAGGAAGCGCCAGGCGTACCAGAGCAGGACCAGCGGCAGCAGGAAGGCCATCCGGCCGATCAGGTACAACAGGACATCCGCCAGCCAGGCGCCGGCGCGACCGCCCCAGTTGTGCACCACCGCGCTCGACCCGGCATGCGACCACGCCGGATCCGATGCATCGAAGCTGCTCAGGGCCACCAGCAGATAGGCCGCCACCGGCACCAGCAGCACGAACGCACTCTCACGGAGCGCCCGATGGAATCGTTCCCGCCAGCCGGCCATTGCCACGCTCACCGCCATCGTCAATCCTGAGCCCTTACGCGAGGAATCGCGCGCAAGGGATTCAGTCTATTGGAAATATGGGGAAACGGGAACGCCGCCGGCAGACGACGCGGCGGCACTCGCCCAGGGAGGCGGCATTGTCAGTTGCCGCCGGGCGCCACGTACCCTCTATGCTCCGCGGCGAACCCCAGGAGCGTAGACGGATGAGCAAGCACATCGCATTCATCGGTGGCGGCAACATGGCGCGCAGCCTGATCGGCGGCTTGATCCGCGAAGGCCACGCGCGCAATGCCATCCATGTGGCCGAGCCGAATGCGGATCTGCGCGCCGCGCTCGCGCAGGACTTCGGGGTCATCACCCATTCGGTGAATGCCGCGGCAGCGCTGGTCGCCGGGACCTGGGTGCTTGCGGTCAAGCCGCAGGTGATGGGCCTGGTGCTGGACGAACTGGCGCCGGTCGCGGCTGACTGCGCGCCGCTGGTGGTATCGATCGCGGCCGGGGTGACTCATGCGCGGATCACCCACACACTCGGCGCTCGGGCGCGCGTGGTGCGCACGATGCCGAACACGCCGGCAATGATCGGTGCCGGCATCACCGGGCTGTATGCCGGCGCGGATGTCGCCGGCGACGAGCGTGTCGAGGTCGAGCGCTTGCTGGCCGCTGCGGGCGCGACGGTGTGGATCGACGATGAACGACTGATGGACGCCGTCACGGCGGTCTCGGGCAGCGGCCCGGCCTATTTCTTCCTGCTGATCGAGGCACTGGCCGCGGCCGGTACACGCCAGGGCCTGCCCGAAGCCACCGCGGGCAAACTCGCGCTGCACACTGCGCTCGGCGCCGCGCGCATGGCGGTCGAATCCGGCGAGCCTGCGGCGACACTGCGCCAGCGCGTGACCTCGCCTGGCGGCACCACGGCGGCGGCGCTCGATACCTTCGCCCGCGGCGGATTCAGCGAACTGGTCGATGCCGCCGTGGATGCCGCCACTCGGCGCGGCCGCGAACTGGCGGGAGCCTGAGCGATGGGCTGGACGATTTACGGATACCTGATCCAGTTCCTGTTCTGGATCCCGCTGACGATCCTTTTCTTCCGCATCGCCCTGCCCTTGGTGCGTGCCCCTTTTTCCGATCCGCTGGTCGGCTGGGTCTACTCGGTCACCAATCCGCTGCTGCGCCCGCTGGAGCGCCACATCCCGCGCTGGCGCAACTTCAGCATCGCCGCGGCGCTGCTGTTCTGGCTGGTGGCCAGCCTCGAGTTCGCGCTCCTGCTGCGATTCTATGGACATCCGGGAACTTGGTTGGTCGGCGGCCTGGTGGGCGCCATCAGCTTCGCGACCGGCTTCCTGATCGCGCTGATCATCCTGTCGGCGCTGTTCACCCTGTTCCAGCCGCGAGCCGGCAGTTCCTTTGTGTTCCTGACCGAACGCCTGGCCTCGCCGCTGGTACGCCGGGTGCGCCGCTATCTGCCGCCCGTTGGACCTTTCGACCTGTCGCCCGCTGTCGCGGTGTTGCTGCTGGTGATCCTCAGGATGTTGTTGGCCTGGCTGGTCTTCAAGCTCTCGGGATTCTGACGTGGGCGCCAGCGCCTGGTGTCCTTCAGCCCGCCGCTCGTCCGTTTATCCCGAAATTGCCTGCGACGGACGCCCACAACACGCGCGTGTCACGGCATGCTTGCGTGTCACACTTTCATACGTCATCCACGAGGAGTCACCCATGTTCGTGCATACCCGCCGCGCCCTGCTTGCGGCGCTGATCGCCGCCACGCTTGCCGGTTGCGGCAAGGACGAAGCCGCCACGGATCCGCTTGCCTACGTGCCGGCCGATACGCCCTATGTGTTCGCGAACCGCACGCCGACCGGCAAGGCCGTGATCGATGCCTGGCTGAACATGTACGGCGTCAGCATCGAGCAAATGTACACCGACATGGCCAACGATCCGGAGATGCAGAAGATCGAGGGCGAGTTCGGCGAATGGGCGCGCGCTGCGCTGCCCGAGATCGGCAAGATGGCCTCCGTGGGCGGCATGGAAGCGCTCGGCATGAAGGCCGAAGGCCGCTTCGCGGTCTACGGCTACGGTCTGCTGCCGGTGTATCGCATGGAACTGGTCGACGCGGCCAAGTTCGGTGAGGCGGTCAAGCGCATCGAAGGCAGGGCTGGCAAGCAGCTGACCACGCGCAAGGTCGGCGATCACACCCTGTGGGAGTTTGCCAATGACAAGGCCTTGGTGGTGTTCGGTCCCGTCGGCAACTTCCTGGTGGCCACCGTGCTGCCGGCAAAGGCCGACGAGGCACGCGTCAACGCGCAGATCGGCCTGACCCTGCCGGAAGCCTCGCTGGCCTCGGGCAAGGTGCTGGCCGATCTCGACCAGAAGAACGGCTACGACGGCCACTTCACCGGCTACCTCGACATTCGCGGCCTCGCCCAGCGTCTGACCGGGCGCAACCAGGACGACAATCAGGTGATCGCCGCCTTTGGTGGTGAGGTGCCGAAGCTGAGCGATGCCTGCGCCAGCGAGCTGGATGCGATGACGCAGAAGTTCCCGCGCATGGTGTTCGGCACCACCCAGTTCGACGCCAAGCAGATGAATGTCAACAGCATGCTCGAGGTCGAACCGGAACTGGCGAAGTCGCTGCAGAAGATTGCCGCCCCGATTCCGGGCGCCGCGGTGGGCGACGAGATGATGCTGCGGGTGGCGCTGTCGATCGACCTGCCGGAAACCGTGCGCTTCCTCAATGGCGTCGCCGATGCGATCGCGGCCAAGCCGTATCAGTGCGAGGAGCTCCAGGACATCAACCAGAGTGCGACCGAACTCAAGCAGAACCTCGCCAATCCCGGCCTGGCGATGGCGGGTTCGCTGACTGCGCTGCATTTCGGCCTGAAGGACATCAGTATCGATCCCGCCAGCGAGATGCCGACCGCTCTCTCGGCTTTCGTGACACTCGGCTCGCCCTCGCCGATGATGCTTTGGGGTTTTGCGCAACAAGGGGTGCCGGCACTGGCGCAGCTGACGATCAGCACCGACGGCAAGATCGTTGCGTTGCCGGCCGACGCCATTCCCGCGCCAATTCCGCTGGAGTTCAAGGCGCTGATGACACCCAAGAGCCTGGGCGTGGCGACCAAGGACATCGACGACGCGAGCTTCAGCGCTGCCGCGGCAGTACCGGACGCCGCCGACGGCACCGTGCTGCGCTATGGCTTCTCCGGCAAGTTCTTCACCCTGCTGGCCGACAGCATGCCGGCCCCGGGCCCTGAGGTGGAAGAAAAGCAGGCGAAGGAAATGGAGCGCGGCCGCGAACTGATTCGCTCGATGGGCAAGTCGGTCAAGGCGATGGACGTGCGCATGCAGCTGACCGCGCGCGGCATCGAGTTCGTGCAGACCAACTCGCTCAACTGATCGCACCGGGCCGGCGTCGGTGGCGCCGGCCCGTGCAATCGGTTGTGGGTTCTGGGTTCTGGGTTGTGGGCAGCAAGGCCCGCAACCCGCACCTTGGGGCATGGATGGATCGGCATGTGTCGCCAATGCCCAATGCCGCGGGCCGCGGGCTTTGCCGCCCACAACCCAGAACCCACAACTCACAACCGGCGGGCAGAAAGCGCGGCACAACGGGCTACGCAAGCGGCTGCGTCGGTGGTTCGGACCGCGCGCCTCGCTGCCCAGAACCCAGAACCCAGAACCCAGAACCCACAACCGGACTCAAGCAGGACGGCGCGATGTCCCACGCACCGCCCCAATTCCCGGGTGGACGGCTCAGTCCTCGTACCGCACCTCGACCACCTCGAAGCTCTTGCGCCCGCCCGGAGTTTCGATGTGCACGGTGTCGCCTTCGCTCTTGCCGATCAGCGCACGCGCCACGGGAGAACTGACCGAGATCATCCGCTGTTTGATGTCGGCTTCGAGGTCGCCGACGATCTGGTAGCGCACCTGTTCTTCGCTGTGGAGGTCCTGCAACTCGACCAGCGCGCCAAACACGATACGCGAGCCCGGCTTGAGCTTGCTGGTGTCGATGATTTCGGCATTCGCGAGCGTGTTCTCCAGCTCGTTGATGCGTCCCTCGGTGAAGCTCTGTTGCTCGCGCGCCGCGTGGTACTCGGCGTTCTCGCGCAAATCTCCATGCGCACGCGCCTCGGCGATCGCCTCGATGATCTGCGGCCGCTTGACCGACTTGAGGTGTTCCAGTTCGGCGCGCAGCTTGTTCGCGCCCTTCTGCGTCAGTGGTGCCCGCTTCATGCGATTGCTTCCTTGCTGTCCCGATTCCCGGTTCCCGGTTCCCCGTTCCCCACCAACTCGCTGTGCAGTTCCTTCAGCGAGTGCACGCTGTCGATGCTGCCAAAATCCAGCGCGTGCACAATGGCCCGCGCGCCTGAAATCGTCGTCGAGTAGGTCAGGCGGTGCTGCAGCGCCTCGCGGCGGATCGAGAAGGAATCGGCGATGGCCTGGCGGCCCTCGGTGGTGTTGACGATGAAAGTGACCTCGTCGTTCTTGATCAGGTCGACGATGTGCGGCCGCCCTTCCATCACCTTGTTGATCCGCTGACAGGGCACGCCGGCGGCGATCAGCGCGTCGCAGGTGCCACCCGTGGCGACCAGCCGGAACCCACGCGAGACCAGGTCGCGCGCCAGCGGGACCAGGCGCGGCTTGTCGGCGTCACGCACCGACAGGAAGGCCTTGCCGAGCGCCGGCGCCTTGACGTTGGCAGCCATCTGCGCCCGCGCGAAAGCAGCGCCGAAACTGCGGCCCACGCCCATCACCTCGCCGGTCGAACGCATCTCGGGGCCGAGGATGGGATCCACCCCCGGGAATTTGACGAAGGGGAAGATCGGCTCCTTGACCGAGTAGTACTCCGGAATCACTTCCTTCAGTGCCCCCTGCTGCTCCAGGGTCTGGCCGACCATGCAGCGCGCCGCGATCTTGGCCAGCGCCACGCCGGTGGCCTTGGCCACGAAAGGCACCGTGCGCGAGGCGCGCGGGTTCACTTCGAGGATGTAGATGTCCTCGCCCTGGATCGCGAACTGGGTGTTCATCAGGCCGACCACATTCAGCGCCTTGGCCATCATCGTGACCTGGCGGCGGAGTTCATCCTGCACCGCGGGCGACAGCGAGTACGGCGGCAGCGAGCAGGAAGAGTCGCCCGAGTGCACGCCAGCCTCCTCGATGTGCTCCATGATCCCGCCGATCATCACGTCGCGCCCGTCGCAGATGCAGTCGACGTCGATCTCGCCGGCGTGGTCGAGGAAGCGGTCGAGCAGCACCGGCGAGTCGTTCGACACACGCACCGCCTCGGTCATGTAGCGGCGCAGGTCCGCCTCGGCGTAGACCACTTCCATCGCGCGGCCGCCGAGCACATAGCTCGGGCGCACCACCAGCGGGTAGCCGATCTCGCGCGCCAGCGCGACCGCCGCCTCCGGCGTGCGCGCGGTGCGGTTCGGCGGCTGCTTCAGGCCCAGCTCGACGATCATCTGCTGGAAGCGCTCACGATCCTCGGCGAGGTCGATCGAATCCGGGCTGGTGCCGATGATCGGCGCGCCTTCCTTCTCCAGTGCGCGCGCCAGCTTCAGCGGCGTCTGCCCGCCGTACTGCACCACCACGCCCTTGGGCTTTTCCTTGTCCAGGATCTCGAGCACGTCTTCCAGCGTGACCGGCTCGAAATACAGGCGATCGGAGGTGTCGTAATCGGTCGACACGGTCTCCGGGTTGCAGTTGACCATGATCGTCTCGTAACCATCTTCGCGCAGCGCCAGCGCGGCGTGCACGCAGCAGTAGTCGAACTCGATGCCCTGGCCGATGCGGTTGGGGCCGCCGCCGAGCACGACGATCTTGTCGCGATTGGTCGGCGCCGCCTCGCACTCGTCCTCGTAGGTCGAGTACATGTAGGCGGTGCTGGTGGCGAACTCGGCGGCGCAGGAATCGACCCGCTTGTACACCGGACGGATGCCGAGCGCTCGGCGCAGCGCACGCAACGCGCCTTCATCGGTGCCGACCAGTGTGGCCAGGCGCGAGTCCGAGAATCCCTTGCGCTTGAGTTCGCGCAGACGTGCACCGTCGAGCCCAGCAAGGCCCTGCTGCGCCACCTCGCGCTCCAGCCGCACCAGGTCCTCGATCTGCACCAGGAACCAGGGATCGATCGCGCAGTGGCTGTGGACATCGGCCACGCTCATGCCGGCGCGGAAGGCGTCGGCGACATAGAAGATGCGATCCGGACGCGGCTCGCGCATCTCGCGGCGGATGACTGCAATGCTGTCGTCGTCGTACGGCGGCGGCACCCGCGGATTGAGGCCGTCGTTGCCGGTCTCCATGCCGCGCAGCGCCTTCTGCAGGCTTTCCTGGAAGGTGCGGCCCATCGCCATCACCTCGCCGACCGACTTCATCTGCGTGGTCAGGCGTGCGTCCGCCTTGGGGAACTTCTCGAAGGCGAAGCGCGGGATCTTGGTGACCACGTAGTCGATGGTCGGCTCGAACGAGGCCGGCGTCAGGCCGCCGGTGATGTCGTTGCGCAGCTCGTCCAGGGTGTAGCCGATGGCCAGCTTGGCCGCGATCTTGGCGATCGGGAAGCCGGTGGCCTTGGACGCCAGCGCCGACGAGCGCGACACGCGCGGATTCATCTCGATGACGACCATGCGGCCGTCCTTCGCATTGATGCCGAACTGCACGTTCGACCCGCCGGTATCGACGCCGATCTTGCGCAGCACCGCGATCGACGCATCGCGCATGCGCTGGTACTCGCGGTCGGTCAGGGTCTGCGCCGGCGCCACCGTGATCGAGTCGCCGGTGTGCACGCCCATCGGATCGAAGTTCTCGATCGAGCAGACGATGATGCAGTTGTCCGCGCGGTCGCGGACCACCTCCATCTCGTACTCCTTCCAGCCGAGCACGCTTTCCTCGATCAGCACCTCACCGACCGGCGACAGGTCCAGGCCGCGCGAGACGATCTCGACGAACTCCTCGCGGTTGTAGGCGATACCGCCGCCGGAACCACCGAGGGTGAACGAGGGGCGGATGATCGTCGGGTAGCCCACCTTTACCTGCGCAGCCTGCGCCTGGTCCAGCGAGCGCGCGATCTCGGCGCGCGGGCATTCCAGGCCGATCTCGGCCATCGCGTGGCGGAACAGCTCGCGATCCTCGGCCAGCTTGATCGCCTCGCGCGAGGCACCGATCAGCTCGACCCCGAACTTCTCGAGGACGCCGTGGTCGGCCAGGTCCAGCGCCGCATTCAGCGCAGTCTGCCCGCCCATCGTCGGCAGCACCGCATCCGGGCGCTCCTTCTCGATGATCTTCGCCAGCGAAGTCCAGTGCAGCGGCTCGATATAGGTCGCGTCGGCCATGTCCGGATCGGTCATGATCGTCGCCGGGTTGCTGTTCACCAGCACTACCCGGAACCCTTCTGCCTTCAGCGCCTTGCACGCCTGCGCCCCGGAATAGTCGAACTCGCAGGCCTGGCCGATGACGATCGGGCCGGCGCCGATGATGAGGATGGATTTGAGGTCTTGCCGCTTCGGCATGTTGCTTCTCGCTACATTGAGCATCCTTCTTGTCCGCAAAGGACGCAAAGGACGCAAAGGAAATCAAATGCGGTCTGATTCGTTGTGGTGCCACACGAGCCGGCGAATGCCCAACTGCGGCCTGCCGAAATTCAGCAGGAGTGCGACGGCACATCCGGTGGCACGCAGGTAGTTCATTACTTGCGCGTCATGCAATGGGCTGAATCGGTCCAGTGCCTTCACTTCCACAAGCAGCCCTTCCTCCACCAGGATGTCAACGACGTAATCGCCGACCACCGCGCCCCGGTATCGCACCAGCACCGGCTTCTGCTGCTCAGCGCGGATGCCAGCGCGAACCAGCTCAACCATCAATGCGTTCTCATACACCTTCTCCGCAAATCCACATCCGAGATGTCGGCTTACTTCGATCGCACAACCGATGACGCGTTTCGAGAGGGGTGAATCTTCCATCTCAACCGCTCTTCTTTGCGTCCTTTGCGTCCTTTGCGGACGAAATCAGCTTCACAAAGTCGTCGAACAACCCCTCGACATCGCGCGGACCAGGGCTGGCTTCCGGGTGACCCTGGAAACTGAAAGCCGGGGCATCGCTCAAGGCAATTCCCTGATTGGAGCCATCAAACAAAGACTTGTGAGTGACCTTTGCGTTGGAGGGCAGACTCGATTCGTCGATCGCGAAGCCGTGGTTCTGGCTGGTGATCATCACCCGGCCGCTGTCCAGGTCGATCACCGGGTGGTTGGCGCCGTGGTGGCCGAACTTCATCTTCAGCGTCTTCGCACCGGCGGCCAGGCCGAGCAGCTGGTGGCCGAGGCAGATGCCGAAGGTGGGGATCTGTTCCGCGAGGAAGCGGCGGATGGCGGCGATGGCGTAATCGCAGGGTTCCGGGTCGCCGGGGCCGTTGGACAGGAAGATGCCGTCGGGCTCGAGCGCAAGGACGTCTTCGGCGGGCGTCTGGGCCGGGACCACGCTGACGCGGCAGCCGCGGTCGACCAGCAGGCGCAGGATGTTGCGCTTGACGCCGAAGTCGTAGGCGACCACGTGGAAGCGGCCTGCGCCCCCCTTGAACCCGGGCGCGCCGAGATCGTAGACGCCCTCGTTCCAGTCGTAGCGCTCGGAGGTCGTAACCACCTTGGCCAGGTCCATGCCCTTCAGGCCCGGGAAGGCGCGCGCCAGAGCGAGCGCCTCATCGGCGCTCGCGTCGGGTCCGGCGACGATTGCGCCGTTCTGGGCGCCCTTCTCGCGCAGGATGCGGGTGAGTTTGCGGGTGTCGATGTCGGCGATCGCGACCACACCGCGCGCCTGCAGGTAGCCGGACAAATCGCCCTCGCTGCGCCAGTTGCTGGCCATCAGCGGAAGGTCGCGGATCACGAGGCCGGTGGCATAGATCCCGCGCGATTCCTCGTCCGCCGCGTTGCAGCCGGTGTTGCCGATGTGCGGATAGGTCAGCGTGACGATCTGCTGCGCGTAGGATGGATCGGTCAGGATCTCCTGGTAGCCGGTCAGGGCCGTGTTGAACACCACCTCGCCGCTACGGGCGCCCTCCGCACCAATCGACAAGCCATTGAAAACACTGCCATCAGCCAGGGCCAGGATTGCGGATACGCGCGCCATTCATCACTCCGGGTGCGACAAGACCCGCGGATGCACCAGAGCGGTGATCCGAAGGCTTGATCGATTGGGACCGACCGGATCATAACCGCTGCGCGGCGTGCTGACACTCGGGCCCGGCAATCCGCCGGGCCAGCGCCCTACCCTGCGTTCAGCGCCGTTCCGGTTCTGGCGGCTTGGGCGGCAGCAGCCGCGCGCGCAGCATCGCGTCTGCATATGCATAGGCCATCCGCGCGGTCCCATCGACGTTCATCGGCAACACGCCAGGCACCTTGGGCGCGGGCAGCATCCCGGCCAGCGCGTGGGCTGCGAACATGTCGCGCAATGCGAGCAGGGCCGGGTCGGTGGGCAGGCGTAGCGCTTCGTTGGCGTCGATGGGGGCAATTCCGGTGTGGGGTGCCCCACCTTACACCCTATCGAGGCCCGCGGAATGGTCCCGATCGTGACCCTACTTGAGGATCGCCGCGAAGCGCTTCTTGAACTTGGCGACTTTGGGCGCGATCACCAGACTGCAGTAGGGCTGCTCGCCATTCAGTTCGAAGTACTCCTGGTGGTAGTCCTCGGCTGCATAGAACGCCTTCAACGGCTGCACCTCGGTGACGATGCTTCCACGCCATTCACCGCTGGCCGCGGTGCGCGCGATGGCTTCCTCGATGGCCGTCTTCTGCGCCTCGTTGGCGTAGAAGGCGATCGAGCGGTATTGCGGGCCGACATCGTTCCCCTGGCGATTCAGGGTGGTGGGGTCGTGGATCGTGAAATAGACATCGAGCAGGGTGTCGCGGCTGACCACGGACGGATCGAAGGTGATCTCGACCACCTCCGCATGACCGGTGCGTCCGCCCGTCACTTGCTTGTAACTCGGGTTGGGCACCTCGCCGCCCGCGTAGCCGGAAACCGCGGACTCGACGCCGCGCACCTGGTCGTAGACGGCTTCGAGGCACCAGAAACAACCGCCTCCAAGAACGAGCGATTCGAGTTGCGGGGTCTGGGCGGCGGCTGTGTTCATGGCGGCGAGGGTCAGGACTGAGAGTGTGAGGGTGCGGAACCAGGAGGACATCTTCGGGCATTCCTTGTGCGGTTGCGCTGGAGTGGACCGTCGCGGGGTGCCGGAGCTTTCGCGCTGTGGCGTGGGCCACAGCTTCACATGTGCACGCAATGGCCATCGGCGGGATGATGCGCGCACCGCGCTCTACACGATGCGAAGAGGAACCCGCGTCATGCTTCCGAAATCCGGCCTTGCCCTGACCCTGGTGTCGCTCAGCGCGTCGCTGGCCGCCGCACCCCTGCCACGCGTGCACCCGGGCTCGCCGTGGTACCAGCGCATCGACCAGGCCGCGGCGCATCCGGACTCGGCGACGATGATCTCGACGCTCACGGGACTTGGCGGCTTCGGCAACAACCGCATGCAGATCGATTTCTCGATGCATGTGCTGTACGCCACGCCAGGAACGCCGACCCAGCCCCTGATCGAGATCCCTAGCGCGGATCCGAACGACGACTACTACCTGCCGGACTGCGATGCGCTCGGCACGCCGATCCCGCTACCGGTGGGCGGTGCCATCGAGGGCCAGGCCGGCTACAGCTGCGATGTGTTCGGCAACGACTGCCATCTGCTGGTGGTCAACGGCAACGAAATCTTCGAGGTCTACCGGGCCAACGTCACGGCACAGGGCGTGCAGAGCCAGTGCCTGGCGCGCTGGCGCATGGATGCGCTGTATCCGGCCACCGGACGCGGCGAGCATTGCACCAGCGCGGATGCCGCCGGCTTCCCGATCGCGCCGCTGCTGTTCAACGCCGATGAGGTGGCTGCTGCCGCCGCGCAGCCCGATGGCGACCTCGGCCACGCCATCCGTTTCATCCTGCCCAACCCACGGATGGCCAGCGACGCTACGCTCGGTGGCGTTTCGGGCCGGCTCTACGTGCGCCCCGGCACCCACGCGGGCGCGCCCTCGGGCCCGGCCGCCAGCGTGCCCTACGGCGCGCGCCTGCGGCTGCGCAGCGATTTCCCGATGACCGGCTACAACGCCGCCGCGCAGGTCATCCTGCGCACGATGCAGCGTTACGGCATCGTGCTGGCCGACGGCGGCACCGTGGCCCTGAACGCGGAGAGCGACCGCTACACCACGAACACCTGGGCCAGCCTGGGCATCGGCTCGCGCGTGTTCGACCAGACGGCCGGCGCGCAGAAGGTCTTCGTCAGCGATTTCGCGGTTCTCGATACCGGGCCACGGATCGCCGAGACCTACGAATGCGATCGAACGCAACTCGACCTGCTGTTTGGCAACGGCTTCGAATAAGTCGGTCACCGTCTCCGCGGCGGCGGGTGTCGCGAGAGCATTGGCTTGCGATGTGGACTCACAAGGACCAGTGAAGCGACGCGGCGATTCGGAACAATCGGTCGATTCACTCGCGGAACCAAGCCGACGACCAATTGTCAAGGATTGCACCGGCCAGCCAGAGGCCGGCATTCAACCTTTCACGAACGGACCCTGTGAACTTGAACAAGACTCTGCTTGCGATGCCCATCCTGCTGCTTTCGGCCAGCGCCCATGCGCAGTCCTTTTTTGCTGGCGCCAGCCTCGGTGAAGCGATCGTCGACGACTCCCCTCCCCAGGTCATCGGCGACCTGGACAACGAAAACAGCTGGCGCATCCATGCTGGCTGGCAGTTTCATGAAAACTGGGCAGTGGAAGCCAGTTACCACGACTTTGGCACCGCTTCGGGCCAATTCAGCCCGTGCCCAGAAGCATGCACTCCGGACATTTCCATTTCTCGCGAGTTCTCGTCTGAGGCCTGGTCGCTGCGGGCGGCGTGGCGCCTGGGTACGCAGCGCTGGCAGCCGTTCGTGGCCGCTGGCTGGACCTGGTCGAACACCGACGGTCATGTCCGCGGTTTGGGTTCGGGCACCGGTGTCGGCTACAGCGACAGCGATAATGGCTTCAGCGCAGAACTGGGGATGCGCGTGCTGCTCGGCGAATCCTTTGCATTGCGTGCAGGCTACGAGTGGTTCGATCTCGACGCGTCCGATGGCGCTTTCAATTTAGGCGGCGAGTTCACCTTCTGATTCGGACACAAGTCCCCGACGATAACTGCAGTGCGGCCAGGTGGGTTGCCGAGGCACTCGAGCACCCACCATGAAATGGGTCTGTTGATCTCCCTCAACGCAGACACACTGGCTTGGGACTAGCGTCCGGCAAGTCTGGAAAGTGCCTTCGTCGGCTACCGGGGGAGATCCGTGGATTCGTTCAAGGCAGATGTCGCGATCATCGGTGCCGGCGGCGCAGGGCTGCGCGCCGCGATCGCCGTGGCGCAATCCGATCCGCGCCTGAAGATCGCGCTGATCTCCAAGGTCTACCCGATGCGCAGCCACACGGTGGCAGCCGAGGGCGGCGCGGCGGGCGTGGTCCAGGGGCACGACAGCCTGGAGCATCACTTTCACGACACCGTCGCCGGCGGCGACTGGCTATGCGAGCAGGATGTGGTCGACTACTTCGTGGCCCACTGCACCGAGGAGATGGTGCAACTGGAGCACTGGGGTTGCCCCTGGAGTCGCAAGCCTGATGGCCACATCAACGTGCGTGCTTTCGGCGGCATGAAGATCGAGCGCACCTGGTTCGCCGCCGACAAGTCCGGCTTCCACATGCTGCACACGCTGTTCCAGACCTCGCTGCAATTCCCGTCCATCCGTCGTTTCGATGAACACTTCGCACTCGACCTGCTGGTCGACGACGGCCGCACCCAGGGCGTGGTGGCGGTCAATGTCGCCTCCGGCGAATTCGTGATGATCGAGGCCGGCGCGGTGGTGATCGCGACCGGCGGCGCCGGGCGGGTATTCCGCGAGAACACCAATGGCGGCATCGTCACCGGCGACGGCATGGCGCTGGCCTACCGCCACGGCGTGCCGCTGCGCGACATGGAATTCGTTCAGTACCACCCAACGTGCATGCCCGGCACCGGCCTGTTGTTCACCGAGGCCTGCCGCGGTGAAGGCGGTTTCCTGGTCAACAAGGACGGCTACCGCTACCTGCAGGACTATGGCCTGGGGCCGGCGGAACCAACGCCGCGCAACAAGGCGATGGAACTCGGCCCGCGCGACCGCCTGAGCCAGGCCTTCTGGTACGAACAGCAGAAGGGTCGCACCATCGAGGGCCAGCATGGTCCTTGCGTGCACCTGGACTTGCGCCACCTCGGCCACAAGAAGCTGCGCGAACGCCTGCCGCAGATCTGCGAGCTGGCCGAGCAGTTCATGGGTATCGACCCGGCGCTCGCGCCGATCCCGGTACGCCCCGCGGTGCACTACACGATGGGCGGAATCCTGGTGGACGGAAAGTGCGCGAGTCCGTTGCCGGGCCTGTACGCCGCTGGCGAATGTTCCAGTGTCGGCATCCACGGCGCCAACCGCCTCGGGTCCAACTCCTTGTCCGAGATCTGCGTGTTCGGCAAGGTGGCCGGTGAGCAGGCCGCACAGCACGCACGCTCCGCCCCGGCGGGCAACTCCGCACGCCTGATGCAGCAGGCACAGGCGGCGCAGCAGAACGCCATCAAGCTGCGCGGCACCCAGGGCAGCGAGAGGCTCTCGGTGTTGCGGCGCGAGATGGCGCAGACGATGGAAAACGGCTGCGGCATCTATCGCACCGGCGAAGGCATGCAAGCGACCTGCGACAAGCTGGTCGAGTTGCGCGAGCGTTACACACGGGTGCGGGTGGACGATGGCTCCAGTGTGTTCAACACCGAGTGGCTGCTGGCGATCGAACTCGGCTACCAGCTGGAAGTGGCGCAGGCGATGGCAGTGTCGGCGCTGAATCGCCGCGAGTCGCGCGGTGCACACCAGCGGCTGGACGGTTTCAACACGCGCGACGACGCCAATTTCCTCAAGCATTCGCTGGCGGTGTCCGCGGGCGCCGACCCGCCGAAAATCAACTATGGCGAGGTCAAGATCACCCATTCGCCGCCCGGCGTGCGCGCTTATGGCGCTGCCGGCGAAGCGGCCGATGCCGCCGGCAAGGCCCAGACCAGGGAGGCAGGCGCCCGATGAACGCATCCCCTCGCACGATCCGCATCGAAGTGCTGCGCTACCGGCCGGAACAGGAGAGCGAGCCGGCGGTGCAGGCCTTCGATGTCCCCTTCAGCGACGACATGTCGGTGCTGCAGGGTCTGCAGTACATCAAGGACGAACTCGACGGCAGCCTGTCCTACCGCTGGTCCTGCCGCATGGCGATCTGCGGCAGCTGCGGCATGATGATCAACGGCGTGCCCAAGCTCGCCTGCAGCACTTTCCTGCGCGATCTCTATCCCGGCCCGCTGCGGGTCGAGCCGCTGGCGCATTTCCCGATCGAGCGCGACCTGGTCATCGTCATGGACGACTTCATGACCAAGCTGCACAAGATCCAGCCGTACATCATTCCGAAGGAAAAGCGCGCCCTCGCCGACGGCGAATACCTGCAGACGCCGCAGCAGCTTGCCCGGTATGAACAGTTCAGCGACTGCATCAACTGCATGTTGTGCTACGCGGCATGCCCGCAGTACGGGCTGAACAGCGAGTTCCTGGGCCCCGCGGCCACGGCGCTGGCGCACCGCTACAACATGGACAGCCGCGACGGCGGCCAAGCCCTGCGCATGCCGCACATCCATGCGGAGGAAGGCGTGTTCAACTGCACCGCGGTGGGCTACTGCTCCGAGGTCTGTCCCAAGGGCGTGGACCCGGCGAATGCGGTCAACGTGAACAAGACCGAGAGCGCCAAGGACTACTTCTTGCGCTTCCTGCGTCCGCGAGGAGGACAGCCATGAACGCCCGACGTCCCTATCGGCGGCCGATGACTGGCTGGTGGCGGAAGAACCCCTACTTCGTCGAATACATGATCCACGAAGGCACCGCGCTGGCGGTCGCCGCGTATGCGCTGGTGTTGCTGGCTGGCCTGATTGCACTGGCGCGCGGCGAAGCAGCCTGGACCGCCTGGCTCTCGCTGCTGCAGAGCGCCCCGATGCTGATCCTGCATGGCGTGCTGCTGCTGGGATTCGTTTACCACACCTGGACCTGGTTCCACATCATGCCGCGCACCCTTCCGCCAATCCTGATCGGTGGCTCCCGCGTGGCCGGCAGCACGATCACCCGCGCCGGCCTGGCTGCCGCCCTGCTGGCGAGCGCGCTGGTCTACATCGTGGTTGCGAGGTTGGCCCCATGAAACGCTCGAACGCTCCAATCTTCTGGGCCCTGTTCGGCGCCGGCGGCATGCTCTCGGCGCTTGTCGGCGCGATGCTGGTGTGGATCACCGGCCTTGCCGCCCCACTCGGCATCGGCCTGTCCAAGGCAAGTTTGAGCCATGCGAATGCGCTGGCAGTCGCCCAGAGCTGGCCCGGCAAGTTGGCGATCTTCGTCGTCGTTGCCCTGTTCCTGTGGCACGCGGCGCACCGCATCTTCCACACCCTGCATGACTTCGGCATCCACGCCGGCATGGTTGCGAAGCTGCTGTGTTACGGCACCGCGATGGTCGGCACGCTGGCAGCCATCGCTGCGCTGGTGGCGATCGGCTGAGGAATCAGAACAGCTTCGGCATCCAGCCGGTGAACCACTCGACCGCCTCACCGCCGAGGAAGTACAGCGCGTAGAAAAAGGCGCCGAAATAGACGATCGTGGCAACGATCCAGAACACGCTGACGATCACCATCGCACCATCGCGCTCCAGCAGCGCAATCGCCGCCGACAGCATGGCCAGCGCCGGCAGGGTGTTGTTGAACGGCAGGATGGGCGCCGGAATCACCAGCAGCGCACCGCCGAGCGCGATCAGGCCGCCGCACAGGCGCTCGCCGAAACGGCCGTCGACCCAGCTGACCAGGCGCACTCGGGTCAGTCTTGCGAGCACCGAGATCAGCCAGCGGCACAGCCCCAGCAGGCGCTCCCACAGTTTGGTGGACGGCTTGATCTCGTAGATCTTCGCCGGCAGCCAGATGCGCTCGCGGCCGCGGAACAACTGCCAGCCGAGTGAGGTCAGCACCAGCCCACCGGCGCTCGACAGCGGGCCCAGCGTCAGCGGCTGGAGGAAGGGCAGGCACAACAGCACGGCCGAGAGAGCGAAGGCGGAGGTCTTCAGGCTGTCCAGCGCCTCACCGAGACTCATCGGCTCATGCTCCGCGCGCTCGACGCATTCGTTAAGCACGCGGATCAGGGTCTCACGATGTTCCATGCGGGGGCGTCGGTGCGGGTGAGGGGCGGATCATACGTGCCGGGGGCGATGGGGGCACGAGGGTTGGGTTGCTGGCGCGTGTCGTGGGCCCGTGCCGGCTTCGTCTTCGCGACTTCGTCTCCAAGATCGAGAGCGTTTCGGCCTGGCGGCCGAGTAACTTTTCTTTGAGTGGCCAAAGAAAAGTCACCAAAAGAAAGGCCACCCCGCGTCCGCGCTTGCCGCGCGTCGTGCGCGGCAAGTTCCCTGCGGTGCTCGCGAAGCGCAGGCCGCTGCGCAACTCGCACGTCCATGTGCTCGGACATGCTCGCTTTCCCCTGCGCTTCGCTCCGCTCCTCGGCGCTCCCGAGGGGCCCCATTTTCCTTCGACCCGGCTTCCTGCCTGGAGTTTGCTGCATCGCGGGTCAATCGGCTTCGAGTGGTGTCCTGAGGCCCCACAGCCCAAGCGGATATGCGGTCTCAGTTTTTCAGCCGCGCTTTCAAGGCAACACCGGCTCCAACCACGCGAGCACCCGGTCGCGGATCTTCGGTTGCACTTCTGCCGTCGGGTGCACCTGGTCTTCCTGGAAGTTGGACAGATCGTGCGCGATGCCGTCGAGCAGGAAGGGCAGCAGCGGCAGGTCGTGTTCGGCGGCGAGGTCGCTGTAGACCTTGCGCATGCGGCTGCGGTAGGCCTCGCCGTAGTTCGTCGGCAGTTCGATGCCGATCAGGGCGACCTTCGCGCCGGCGTCACGCGACAACTCGATCATGCGCTTCAGGTTCTCGCGCAGGGCGGGAAGCTGCAGGCCGCGCAGGCCGTCGTTGGCGCCGAGTTCGATGATGACCAACGCCGGTTTGTGCTCGGCGAGCGCCGCCGGCAGTCGGGTCAAGCCGCCAGCGCTGGTTTCGCCGCTGATGCTGGCGTTGATCACGCGGTAGCGGCCGGGGTGACTTTCGGCCAACTTGTCATCCAGCAGTTGCACCCAACCTTGCTCGATGGGCATGTTGTGTGCAGCACTCAGGCTGTCGCCAAGCACCAGCAGGGTCGCGGGCGCAGCCGCCAGCGGCGGGCACGCCAGACACAGGAACAGGAGCAGGAATCGCCACATGAATGTCGCCACCGCTGGGATCGTCGTTGCCGAGCACATTAGCAAACGGGTGAGCACCGCCGCAGGAGAGCTGTCGGTGCTCGAGGCCATCGACGTTCAGCTGGCAGCGGGCGAGAGCCTGGCGATCGTCGGCGAATCGGGATCGGGCAAGACCACCCTGCTTTCCCTGCTCGCGGGACTGGACCAGCCCAGCGATGGGCGCATCGCGCTGTTCGGCTCGCCGCTCGCCGGGCTGGACGAGGACGGGCGCGCGGCGCTGCGCCTGGGCCGGGTCGGCTTCGTGTTCCAGGCCTTCCACTTGCTGCCGAGCTTCACCGCGCTGGAGAACGTTGCCGCGCCTTTGGAACTGGCCGGCCGCGACGATGCGCTGGGCCGCGCGCGCTCCGCGCTGGAACGCGTGGGCCTCGGCCACAGGCTCGACCACCTCCCGCGCCAGCTCTCGGGCGGCGAGCAGCAGCGGGTGGCGCTGGCGCGCGCATTCGCGATCGGCCCGCGGTTGCTGTTCGCGGACGAGCCAACGGGCAACCTCGACCAGCAGACCGGCCAGCGTGTCGCCGATTTGCTGTTCGACAGCAACCGTGAGAGCGGCACCAGCCTGATTCTGGTCACGCATGATCCGCGCCTGGCCGCGCGCTGCCAGCGGCAGATCCGCCTGGAAGCCGGGCGCCGCGTCGCATGAAGATCCTTCAAGTGTTGTGGCGCCATGCGCAGCGCGAATGGCGCGCCTCCGAGCTGAAGCCGGTCCTGGCAGCCCTGCTGGTCGCCGTCGCGGCGGCCACTGGCGTGCTGGCCTTCAGCGAACGCATCGAGCGCGCCCTGGCGCAGCGCAGCGGCGAGCTGATCGGCGGCGATGCGGTCATCGCCTCGCGCCAACCCTTGCCACAGGCGCTGGTCGATCAGGCCAGGGCCGCGGGACTCAAGACCAGCGCGGTAATCTCCTTCCCTACCGTGCTGTTCGCCGGCGAAGCCAGCGTGCTGGTGGAGATCAAGGCCGTTGGTGCCGACTATCCGCTGCGCGGCAAGCTGATGGTGGACGACGGCGGCGAACTGCCCCCGCAGCCCGCCAGCGCCCCGGGCGCCGGCAACCTGTACCTGGATGCGCGGGCGCTGCAGGCGCTGGACCTCGCGGTGGGCGCCGACGTGGAGATCGGCAACGCGAAGCTGCGCGTCGCCGGCGTCCTGGTCGAGGACCCGGAGGGCGCCGGCAGTTTCCTGACACTGGCGCCGCGTGCACTGGTGCGCGACGCCGATGTCGCCGAACTGGGCCTGCTCGGCCCGGCCAGCCGCGCCTTCCACCGCGTGCTGCTGGCCGGCCCGATCGAGGCAGTCGAACGCTACGCCGAACGCATCAAACCGCAACTCAAGGGCCAGCGGCTGACGCTCGCGCGCGACGCCGAGCAGCAGCTGGCGAACGTGGCGCGGCAGACACGCGCCTTCTTCGGCCTGGCCGCACTCGCGGTGTTGTGGCTCGCGGCGCTGGCAATCGCGCTGACCGCGCGCCGCTACACCGAGGCGCGCCGCGAGGTGGTGGCGCAGCTGCGCTGCTTCGGATTGTCGCGCCGGCGCATCCTGCTGCAGCTGGGGGCCACGCTCGGCATCTACGGCCTGCCGGCGATCGCGCTCGGCATCCTCGCCGGCTACGGCCTGCAGTCGCTGATTGCGCTCGGTGTCGGCGCGCTGTTCACCGAGACCCTGCCAGCGCCAGGTGTGAAGCCCGCGCTGCTCGGCGCGCTGGTCGGCGTGCTCGCCTACCTGAGCTTCACCCTGCCCGCGCTGTCGCGCCTGGCCGGCACGGCCCCTTCCAGCCTGCTGCGCCAGGTCGAAGATCGCCTGGGCTGGCGCGAGTGGGTGGCCTATCCGCTGGCGCTCGGCGTGCTCGCCTTTGCGGTTTTCCTGCTTACCGGCGAAGGCCAGATCGGCCTGATCGCGATGGCCGGCATGAGCGCGCTTGCAGGCGCCTTGGCGGGCGTGCTCTGGTTGCTGCTGCGGCTGGTGCGGCGACACCTGCCGGGGCGCAGCTTCGTGGTGCGCCAGGCCCTGCGGCAGTTCGCTTCGCGTCCGGGCACGACGCTGCTGTCCTCGGTGTCGCTGGCGCTTGCGCTGGCGGCGGTGTTGTTGCTGGGTGTGGTCTCCGGCGACCTGGTCAGCCAGTGGCGGCGCGGCCTGGGCGTCGATACGCCGAACCGCTTCCTGCTGAACATCCAGCCGGAGCAGGTCGAACCTCTGCGCGCCGAACTCGAAGGCATCGGCGTGCCGGCGCCCGAGTTCTTCCCGTTCGCGGTCGGTCGGCTGGTGGCGGTCAACGGCGAGCCGGCAACCGCCGACCGCTTCCCGGATCCGCGGGCCGAACGCTTCCTCGACGGCAATCTCAACCTGTCCTGGAGCGAGCGCCTGCCGGAGGCCAATCAGATCGTCGCCGGCCAGTGGTGGGGTGAAGGGGATGAGGTGTCGATCGCCGAGAGCTGGGCGCAGACTTTTGGCCTGATCGTTGGCGACCGCGTGACCATCCGCGTCGGCGAGCGCGACATCGAAGCGCGCATCAGCAGCGTCCGCAAGGTCGACTGGGACTCGTTCCGGGTCAACTTCTTCCTGCTGTACAAGCCGCAGACAGTCGCCGGCCTGGAGAGTACCTGGGTGACCAGCGTGCGCACCGATGCAGCCCAGGGGCACCAGCTTGGGCCGCTGCTGCGGCAATACCCGAACGTGACGCTGATCGATGTCGAAGCCCTGCTGACGCGCATCCTCGGCGTGGTCGATGCAGTCATCCGCAGCCTGGCCACGATCTTCTGGTGTGCCCTGGCGGCCGCCTCCTGCGTGCTGCTCGCTGCGCTCTCGGTCAGCGCCGGTGTGCGCCGCTTCGAGAGCGCGCTGTGGCGCAGCCTTGGGGCCTCGCAGCAGACCTTGAGACGCACTTTGTGGCTCGAATTGGGCGCGGTCGGTGCTCTGGGCGGCGGCTTTGGCGGCCTGGCTGCGCTGGTCACCGGCTGGGCGCTCGCCGAACGGGTGTTCCGCATCGGCTACAGCGCGCCCTGGTGGCTGGTCGTGGCCGGCGCGGCGCTCGGCGCGCTGCTGTCGCTGATTGCCGGCTGGGTCGTGCTGCGTGGCGTGAACGCAGTTCCACCGGCGACCACGCTGCGCGCCGGATCGGCCTGACCGGCGGAGACTCAGGGTAACCGGGGCCACAGCGGCCCCGGCCGAGCCCCAGTTCACATCTTGACGCTCGCCGGCTTGTACCGCCCTGCGGGTGGGCTTATGGTGTCTCCCAGGCATGGAGGGCAGCATGGTTCAGGGCTACGAAAAACGCCGGCATCCGCGCACCGAGATCAGCGCCGTGGCGATCCTCGTCGCGACCGCCCGCGGCGGCTTCCTGACCAACGCACTCGACATCTCCGGCGGCGGCGCACGCGTCGCGCGGCCATTGGCCTGGAAAGACCCCGCGCAGCCACCCTTCCGACTGTTCTTCATCTTCGACCAGGACACCGTGGTCGATGTCCGCGCCACCCTCGTCCGTGCCGGCGACGACCACCTCGCCTTCCAGTTCGAATCCGGCCAGCCCGATGAGATCGACCAGTTGCTCTACGAGACCCGCTTCATCGCGCAGGCGGTCTGAGGCAGAAGCGGTGAGTGGTGCGCGCGGCTGCGCCGCGCTCAGCAGTGAGTGGTGAGTAGCGAAGGCACGGGATCCCGGATGGCCGCTTTTGCCACTCACCACTCACCACTCACCACTCACTACTCACTGCTGTCCGGGCAGGAACATGAAGTACGCCGCCAGCGCGATCAGGGCGAAGGCAAGGAAGTGGTTCCAGCGCAGGCTCTCGCCGAGGTAAGTCACCGAGAACACGCAGAACACGCAGAGGGTGATGATTTCCTGGATGGTCTTGAGCTGCGCCGCGCTGTAATGGCCGTGGCCGATGCGGTTGGCCGGGACCTGCAGGATGTACTCCGGCAGCGCGATCAGCCAGCTGACCATGATTGCGGTGACCAGCGTGGTGGTCTTGAACTTCAGGTGCCCGTACCAGGCGAAGGTCATGAACACATTGGAACCGAGCAGCAACAGGATCGGCAGCCAGGCGGCGGTCGGCCAGCTGCTCATGTCGCGCTCGCCTCGCTGCTGAGGTGCACTCGCGCGGGGCGCCGGACCAGTTCTTCCGGACTGACCGCGGCGCTCATCCAGAAGCCCTGCGCCAGATCGCACCCACGGGCGCGCAGCAGCGCGAACTGGGCCTCTGCCTCGACGCCTTCGGCGATCACCTGCATGCCCAGCGAATGCGCCATCGCGATGATTGCGCTGGCAAGCGCCAGGTCTTCTGGATCGCTGAGGATCTCGGTGATGAAGCTGCGATCGATCTTGACGCCGTCGACGCGCGCGCGGCGGAGGTGACTCAAACCCGAGAATCCGGTGCCGAAATCGTCCAGCCAGACGCGTACGCCGGTGGCGCGCAACTGGCCGAGCGCGGCGAAAGCCAGTTGCTCGTCGTGCAACAGGCTGGACTCGGTCAGCTCCAGGTGCAGCAGCCCCGGTGCCAGCCGCCTGCGTGCGAGGGTCGCGCTCACGCGCTGGCCCAGATCGTGCCGCTGCAACTGACGTCCGGACAGGTTCACCGCCACCGACATGCCCGGAAGCATGGACTGCCATGCCTGGCAGTCGGCGCAGGCGCGATCGAGCACCCACTCGCCCAGCGCATCGATCAGGCCGCAGGACTCGGCGATCGGCACGAAGATCGAAGGTGGCACATTGCCCCGTCGCGGGTGATTCCAGCGCAGCAGGGCCTCGGCACCGACCAGCATGCCGTTGGCGAGGTCATGGATGGGCTGATACGCAACCGCCAGTTCACCCGCTTCGAGCGCTTCGCGCAGATCGTGCTCCAGGCCAAGACGTTCTTCCGCCACCTCGGTCAGGTGGCCGGCGAAGAAGCGGTAGCAGCTCTTGCCCTGCTGCTTGGCCTGGTACATCGCCAGATCGCCATGTTTCAGCAGCAGTTTGGAGCTGTGTGCATCGTCCGGGAACACGGTGATGCCGATGCTCGCTCCGACCAGGATCGAATGCCCGCCAACGACGAAGGGCCGCTTCAATTGCTCCAGCAGGCTGCGCGCAGCCTGCTGGCCTGCCGCGCGGGCATCGACACCGGGCACCAGGGCGACGAACTCGTCGCCCCCGAGTCGCGCAAGGACCGGCGCGGCCTGCCCGTTCGAGCCGATGAGTGCCTGCTTGAGGCGCCCGGCGAACTCGATCAGCACATCGTCGCCCGCATCGTGCCCCAGGGTATCGTTGATCCGCTTGAAATCGTCGAGGTCGACGAACAGCAAGGCGATGCCCTGCCCTTCGCTGCGCCTTTCGATGATCGACTCGTCGAGCAGTTCGCGGAACATGAGCCGGTTCGGCAACCCGGTCAGGCTGTCGTGATAAGCCAGCTTGCGGATGTCGTGATGATGGCGACGCACCGAGTCGCTCATCCGCGAAAAGGCGCGGATCAGCTCGCCGAGCTCATCCCGGCGGGCGCTTTCCGGGTGTGCCTCGAATTGCCCGCGTTCGATCGCGCGCGCGCTCACCGCCAGCTCGCGGATCGGCCGCACGAGCCCACGCGCGACCAGCCAGCCGGACAATGCCACCCAGGTCAGCAGGATCAGCACGCAGATCGCAATGACATGGGCCGGACCGGCGAAGGCCTGGCGCAGGCGCTCGCGCGCGCTGGAGGCCTCGCGAGCCAGCGAATGCTCGGTGCGTGCCAGCGACAGCCCCACGCGGACGCCGCCCAGGCGCAAGTCGCCGATGGCGATCGGTGCGCTCGCGTCGACGCCGACGCTGGCCCATTGCACCTGCGGCTCGCCGGCTGCAATCGCCGCCGCCGCCAGGGGATCGTCCATCACCTGGCCGAAACGCGGAATGTCGCGGGTGCCGTCATGCAGCAGGCGGCCCTGGCCATCGTAGACCAGGACATAATCGACATCCGGCTGGTCCAGCGCCGAGCGCACCACCTCGCGCACGGTCATCAGATCGGTGTAATAGACCGGATTGGTCAGTGCATCGGCGAGAAAGCTGGCGAGTTGTACGCCGCGCTCGGAGAGCGCCTTGCGGCCCTGATCGCGCATCGCGCTCTCACCCTGCCGCAGCACATCGCCCATCGCGCGCGAGCTGCTGTTCCAGGCGAAGCCGAGCACCACGATCCACAGGAGCGTGGTCGCCAGCAGGCTGAGCACGAACTTTCCGCGCAGGCCGAGCGTCATCATTCGATCTCCGCACGCACCCGACGCACGCCGTCGCGCAGGTTCTCGAGCGCTGCCCAGGTGAGCTGGTCGACCTCGTCGAAACGCTCGGTGCGCAGGTAAGCATCCAGCGCCGGTCGCGCGGCAGGGTCGTCGTGCGCCGCCAGCAGGATCTCGCGCAGGCGCTGCTCGATGGCCGGGTCGAGGCCCGCGCGCACCAGCTCCAGGGCACGCGGAAACTCCCGGCTCTGGTGGAACACCACAAGTTCGGAGGCGATCGCCGGCGATGCCTGCTGCAGTTCCTCCCAGTCCTGGTTGCTGAAAGCCGCGGCATCCACCAGGCCCTTCTGTACCCAGGTCACCAGGTTGCTCTCGGAACGGGCAAACACGTAGCCGACGAACTCCGGCGGCGGCTTGTCCAGCGGTGAGGCCTGGATCGCCAGCGGAATGCCGTGATTGAGCAGGATCGCCGCCGGCACCAGGTAGGCAGTGGTCGACATCGGATGCTGCAGCCCGAGCGCCCTGCCCTGCAGGTCCTCGATGCCATGGATGCCGCTGTCCTTGCGGGCGAAGAATACCGAGCGGTAGTCGAACAGGCCGCCACGCCGGGAGCGCAGGAAGATCCGGGCGTTGGCGCGCTCGGCGAAACCCAGCGCGGCACCGGACGTCTCGGTGATCCAGTCGACCTTGCCCTGGCGCAGGTAGCTGACCATCTGCTGCGCGTCGCGCGCCATCAGCACGCGGCCGTCGCGGATGCCGAGGTCGGCCATCTTCGGAACCACATAATCCAACAGCGGCTTCAGGCGTTCATAGTGCGCCTTGGGATCGTCGCTGACCCGTCCGAGAACCAGGGTGGACTGGCCGGCCTGCGCCAGCACGGGCAGCCAGCACCACAGCGCCAGCACGGACAGGGACAGGATTCGATCAACCGAGCACGGGCGGCTCATCGGGACGGAGCGGCGGAATCGGAGGATCGAGTATAGGCGGCGCAATCAGCAAAAGGCGGCGCCCGCGCGCTGCGGGCGCCGCCTCGGTTCCTCAGTACATCCGCAGGTTGGAAAGCGGATGACGGTAGTACTTCTTCGGCGCCGAGAACCCACCCGCATTGCCGTCGGAACTGCGCGCATCGGCGGCTGCCGGCATGGGCCCCTTCGGCGGCCATGCCAGCTCCGGCAACTTGCGCTGCTGCAACTGCTGGTTGATCTTCGGCAGCGACTTCTGGCTCAGCTGGTCGAAGCTGGCGGTGACGCGGCCCAATTCCCCTTCGAGTACAGCGATGCGCTTGATCAGTGTTTCGGCCGGCTTGCCGTCGTAGCCCAGGATCGCGCTGTAGAGCATGTCGGTGTGCTCGCGCAGGCGCTCCTCGCCGGTGATCGCACCGCCCTCGGTGGTGGCGACGATTTCCTTGCGGATCGCTTCGGCATCTTCGACAAAGGTCTGCAGCCCGCTGCGCAGCTTGTCCGTTTCCGGCAGCTGGCCGGCGATTCCGCCCGCCATCTGCTGCAGGAAGCCGATGCGGTCGGTCAGCGCGGTCATCCGGCCGAACAGCGCGTGCACACGCATCGCGGCATCGAACTGCTGCTGGCGGTCGGCAACGGTGTAATCGGCGCGGCTGTCCAGGCCCACCTCGATCCGTGTCTCGTAGACCTGCTTGTTCTTGGTCAGGCGCACGGTGTACGTGCCTGGCATCACGCGCGGACCCTGGGTGCCCGCGAAGGCAATCTGGGCCGCCTTCGGCACGCGCGGCGGCTTGACCCGCATCGACCAGGTGACCCGGTTGATGCCGCGGCGCTTGCTCGCCGGGATCGTGTCGATCACGGTTCCGCTGCTGTCGAGGATCTCCAGCTTGAGGTCGCCGAACAGGTGGCGGGTACGCTGGTAGTAGCTGATCACCGCGCCGCCGGGGGCATTCGGACCGACGAACTTGGCATCGCCATCGGACCAGCCGCCGACACCACCGATGCGCTGCTGCACCGGTCGCGAGGGCAGGAAGGCCGCTTCGGCACTCAGGGTCTGCGTGCCGATGCTGCGCAGCGGGGTCAGGTCGTCGATGATCCAGATGCCGCGGCCGTGGGTACCGATGACCAGGTCGTGCTCGCGTTCCTGGACTGCGATGTCGCGCACCGCCACGGACGGGAAGTTGCCGCCCTTGAACTCGGCCCAGGTGACACCGCCGTCGATGCTGATCCACAGGCCGAACTCGGTGCCGAGGTAGAGCACGTCCGCGTCCATCGGATCCTGGCGCAGGACGTGCGCATAGCCGCGGATGCCCTGGCTGGCGGAAGCGATGCGCTGCCAACTGCGGCCGTAATCGCGGGTGACGAATGCGTGCGGCTGCATGTCGCCGAAGGTGTGGCGGTCCACCGTGATGTAGGCGGTGCCTTCGTCATGCCGCGAGGCCTCCACCCACGAGATCCACGAACCCTTCGGCACGTCCTTGAGGTTCTTCGCAGTATTGGTCCACGACTTGCCGCCATCGCGCGTCAGCTGCACATTGCCATCGTCGGTGCCGGCCCAGATCAGGTTGCGGTTCTTCGGCGATTCGCTGATCGCATAGATCACCGTGTGCATCTCGGCCGAGGAGTTGTCGACGGTGATGCCGCCGGACTTCTCCTGCTGCTGCTTGGCCGGGTCCTGGGTGGACAGGTCCGGCGAGATACGCTCCCAGGTCTGGCCCTGGTCGCGGGTGCGGAACAGGAACTGCGAGCCGAGGTAGATCGTGCCCGGATCATTCGGGCTCTGGTGGATCGGCGCATTCCAGTTGTAGCGCAGCTTGACCTTCGGGTCGTCGGATTTCGGCTGGATGTCGCGCGCCTGCTTGGTGCGGCGGTCGATGCGCGCGATGTTGCCGCCCTGGTACTCGGCGTAGACGATGTTGGGGTCGCGCGCATCCGGGATCACCCAGAAGCCGTCGCCGCCGTACAGGTTCTCCCAGCGGGAGTTGCTGACGCCGCCAGGGTAGGAGGACTCGGCCACCCAGGAACTGTTGTCCTGCAGGCCGCCATACACGCGGTAGGGATCCTGGTTGTCGACGGCGACGTGGTAGAACTGGCTGATCGGCAGGTTCTCGCCCTTCCACCAGCGTCCGCCGCCATCCTTGCTGTACCAGATGCCGCCGTCGTCGCCCAGGATGAGGTCCTTGGGGTTCGCCGGGTTGATCCAGATGTCGTGCGAATCCGCATGGGTGGAGCCGGCCGCGTCGGAGAAGCTCTTGCCGCCGTCCTCGCTGACAATCAGGCGCAGGTTCATCTTGAACAGGCGGTCGGCATTGGTCGGGTCGACCACCAGGTTGGCGAAGTAGAACGGGCGCCAGACCATCATCTGGCTCTTGTCGCGCTGCTCCCAGGTCGCGCCGCCGTCGCCGGAGCGATACAGCGCGCTGTCCTTGCCCGCCTCGATGAAGGCGTAGACCACTTTCGCATCGGAGGGCGCGATCTCCACCTCGACGCGCCCCCAGGGCTTGGCCGGCAGGCCCGGGAAGCGCTTGGCGTCGAGTTCGCTGAAGCTCTGGCCACCGTTCTCGCTGAGGTACAGGCCGCTGCCGCTGAGTGCCTTCTCGCCATCGCCGCCGGAGCGGAAAGTCCAGCCCTGGCGCCGGAAGTCCCAGGTACCGACCATCAGGCGCTCGGGATTGGTCGGGTCCAGGGTTAGGCCCGAGCAGCCGGTGGAGAGGTTCGGGCCCTTCAGGATCAGCGACCAGGTCTTGCCGCCGTCCACCGTCTTGTACAGGCCGCGGTCTTTCGAGTCGCTCCACAGCTTGCCCGGCGCGCAGACGTAGGCCACATCGCCATTCTTCGGGTGCACGATGATCTTGGTGATGCGCTCAGTCTCGGGCAGGCCGAGGTAGCTCCAGCTCTCGCCGCCGTCGGTGGAGCGGTAGACGCCGTTGCCGATCGACACCGAATTGCGGGTCCAGCTCTCGCCAGTGCCCACCCAGACGTTCTTCGGGTTCTGCGGATCGAGCGCGATCGCGCCGATCGACTGCACCGGCTGCTTGTCGAACAGGGGCTTGAAGCTGGTGCCGCTGTCGATCGACTTCCACACGCCGCCGCTCGCGGCGCCGACATAGATCGTGGTCTTGCCGTCTTCCACGTGTGCGGCGAGCGCCAGAACAGCGCGTCGTCGATGTCGACATTGACCTCGGCCTTTTCGACCGTGATCTTCTGCCCGCGACGACCGCCCTTCGGGCCGGATTCCATCGCGAACGGCAGGTAGACGCCGCCAACCTTCTCGTAGTTGCCGAGTTCGGTTTCCATCTCGGTCTCGACCCCACGGCGCTTGCTCTGGTCCACCACCAGGATCTCGAGGAAGTAGTCCGGATCCAGATAACGGTACTGCACGTCGCCGTTCTTCAGGCTGATCTTCAGCTTGTGCGCCTCGGTGCCGTCGACATCCTCGGTGCCGAGGTACTCCACCTGGTGCCCCTTGGCCTTCCAGTCGACCAGCGGGCCGTCGAAATCTGCCTGCACCTGCAGGCCCTTGGAATCCTCGGCGCTCATGCGTTCCGGATCGCGGCGGCCCTGGAAGGGATTGATCGTCCAGGCCTCCTTGCCATCGTAGGCGGTGACCTGGGTCAGGCCCTGGATGCTCGCTTCCATGCGCAGCTTGGCATCGCGCTCATTGAAGCTGACGATACCGAGGTCGATGCTGAAGTCGCCGCCGGAGAAGTTCATGCGCCCGGTGGACTTGATCGACTGGATCGCGCGGATGGCTTCGAGGCCACCGCGTGCTTCGATGTTCTTCGCGACGAGTTCGTCGACAGTGAGCGCGTGCGCGGCGGATGCGCACGCGCCGAGCATGAGCGCCAACAGCAGATGGGAACGCATGGATGGCTCCGGTTCGGGAAGGATGGACGACCGCCGGTGGGCGATCGCTGGACGCGCCGCGACGCTACGCCGTGCACATCTCGTCCACACCGGCCAGAAGTCACCCGGTCGATCTACTCGAAGCCATCGTCGAACAGGGAGTCGATACGCACGCTGTAGGCCATGCCTTCGAGCGGGTTGGCGATTCCCTTGGCGGGCGCACCGATCACGACGTTACCGGTGGTGTCCGCTGCCAGCGCGCGGCCGAAGGCATCGCCCCCGGCCGCATCCGTGGCGAACCACTGGGCGACCTCACGCCAACCGACTGCATCGCGCTCGAACACCAGCACGCGACCGCTGCCGCTGGCGCCGCTTCGGTCGAACCCGGAAGCGCCGAGGTAGGCACGCGATCCGGCCAGCGCCACGGAAATTCCGGCCAGTTCGCCGGGTTGTGCCAGCGAAGCGCGCAATTCCCCGTCCAGCGCGAGGGTATCCGCGCGATAGACATAGGCAGCGCCGCGCGCCTGCAGGCCATCCTGGAAAGCGCCGACCATCAGCCTCTCGCGGTCGCTGGCGACCGCAAAGCCATAAGCCACGTTGGATGCCGGCTGCGGTGCCCGGAGCACGCCCGTCAAGGACCAGGCCCCGCCATCGCGCTGGTAGGCATAGGCCGCGCCGGCAGCCTCCGGACCTGGTTCGACAGTCATCCCCGGCGCGCCCACCAGCAAGCGCTCTGCGTCGATGGCCACGCTGGTCCCGAAGTAGCCCAGGCCGTTCTGGGTGGGAGGGTCGATGCGCGCCTGCGCGACCCAGGTCCCGCCCTGGCGCACGAACACATGCACGGCGCCCTGCTCCAGCGCGATGTCCGAGTCGCCGCGCGCGCCGACGACCAAGGTGTCGCCATCGAGTGCCAGCGCGAAACCGAAGTAGTCCCCGGGATCGCCGGTGGCATCGGTCAGCTTGGTGTCGAATACCCAGTCGCCGTCCTGCCGCCGGTACAGGTAGGCCGAACCCTGGTCGACATTGCCATTCACCACATCCCAATAGGCACCGACCGCGAGCCAGTCGCCACTGACATCGACCGCGATGCCAAAGCGGTCTTCGATCTCTGCATCCGGCGCCACCAGGCGCCCACCCGGCAACCAGGCCTCACCGACCCGGCGGAACCAGTGCGCGGCGCCGGCATCGGCACCCGCCTGGGTGTCTTCGACATAAGCGCCGGCGACAGCGATGTCGCCATCCACCGCCACCGTGGTGGCGAAGCGGTCGAACATCGCACCATCGCCGTTGTCGAGACGTGCAACCGCCACGTATTCACCGCCCTGGGGCTGCATCCAGTGCACTGCGCCCTGCCCGCGGTTCGGCCCCACCTGGTCGAGATCGGCGCCGACCAGCAACCCGTCGCCGGCCAACGCGACCGAGGCACCCAGCCGATCTGCATTGCCACCGTCGAGCATCTCGACGCGGTCGATCTCGACGAACTGCGCGCCACTGCGCGCGTACACCAGCAAGAGCCCCTCGGCACCATTGGCGCCCACCGCCGCCACCGCCGCGCGCTGGCTCCCGAGGGCCAGCGCGTTGCCGAAGCGATCGCCCTGCACCAGGCCGGAGGCAGGCATGGCGCCGGCGGCGACCCAACCGTCGCCGTCCTTCGTCAGGATAAAGGTCGCACCGGCAGCGGAACCCGGCGCGCCGGCCAGCGCCACGCCGTTGTCGATCACCAGCGCGGCGCCCAACTCGGACTGCGGGGCGCCAGTCAGCGGAACGCGTACCGCATCGTTCCAGACCGCGCCGACCAAGCGGCTGCTGTAGACCGCCCCGGTTCCATCGGCGTCCGGCGCGCCAATCAGCAATTCGCCATCGGCCATCGCCAGGGCGGCGCCGAATCGCGCCCCGACTCCGCCGCCGGGGACGATCAGCGTGCGCCGAAACTCGAAAACACCGCCACCAACATGCCGGTACAGATCGACCGCATCGGCCGCGGGCACGCCTACCGCCAGCTGGTCCTGCCAGAGGGCGACGGCCGCGCCGAAACGCTCGCCCTGCGAGGGTATCTCGGCTGACAGCAACTGGCGCTGTTGATAGCCACGCTCGGTCCGCTGGTAGATGAAGACGCTGCCGGCCTCGGTTGCCAGCGCTACGCGCCGACGCGGCGCGCCAATCGCGAGCAGATCGCCGGCCGCGGCCACGCTGACGCCGAAATTGTCGCCATCCCCGCCGGCAGGCTCGGGCCAGAGCTTCTGGCTCTGAATCCAGTGGCTGCCCTCGCGCCGGAACACACTCGCCGATCCTTGGGCGACGCCGAAGGTGATTCCGGCAGCAGGCAGGGTATCTCCATAGGCACCGATCACCGCGTATTCGCCCACGATCACGCTGGCGATGCCGAAGTTGTCCCCCGACGCGCCGTCGCCCTGCGTGGGCGGTGGCATGCGTCCATCGATCAACTGCGCGGGCTGCGCGGACAGGCTGGCGGGCAAGCACCATCCCCCCAGAGACAGGGCGACCCACCACCCCAGGGCACTCACAAATTTTCGCATCTTGCGTCGGTCTGGCCAGGCTGCGCGCAAGCATGGCACGCCGACACCGGGACTCGCATGCCACGTCGAGCCACTGGCGCAAAACGCGTAACATCCCGCCGCCCACGCCTGCAGAGTGACGCCGTGACTGCCCACCCGCCAGCCCCCGCCGCAGGCCTGCCCCTGCCCTCGCTGCGCGACGAGTTCGCGATTCCGGTGCATCAGGGTGACCCGGTGGCCTACTTCTGCGGCAACTCGCTGGGCCTGATGCCGCGCGCGACGCCGGCGGCGCTCGAGCGAGTGACCGAACAGTGGCGCCTGCATGCGGTGGAAGCGCATTTCACCGATGCGGACGCCTGGATGCCGTACCACGAACTGGTGCGCGACGGACTGGCGCGGCTGGCCGGCGCGAAACCGTTGGAAGTGGTGGCGATGAACACGTTGACCACCAACCTGCACCTGATGATGGTCAGCTTCTACCGGCCGGTTCGCCAACGCCGCAAGATCCTGATCGAAGCGCGGGCCTTCCCGTCCGATCGCCACGCAGTGGCTTCCCAGATTCGCTTTCACGGGGGCGACCCGGCCACCGACCTGATCGAACTGGCGCCGCGCCCAGGCACGCACACCATCGACATCGAACAGGTCGCCGATGTGTTGCAGCGTGAAGGCGAGCGTATCGCGCTGGTCCTGTGGCCCGGCGTGCAATACGCCAGCGGCCAGCGCTTCGACCTCGAGGCGATCGCAGCCCTCGGCCATGCCCAAGGGTGCGCGGTCGGCTTCGACCTCGCCCACGCGATCGGCAATGTGCCGGTGGACCTGCACGCCAGCGGCGCCGACTTCGCGGTCTGGTGCAGCTACAAATACCTCAATGCCGGGCCCGGCGCGATTGCCGGTTGTTTCGTGCATGAGCGGCATGCGCAGGCGGACCTGCCACGCTTTGCCGGTTGGTGGGGCCACCAGCAAGCGACCCGCTTCCAGATGGGCCCGGAATTCATCGCGACACCCGGCGCCGAAGGCTGGCAGCTGTCCAATCCCTCGATCTTCTCGCTCGCGCCGCTGCGTACCTCGCTGGCGCTGTTCGACCGGGTTGGCCTGACCGCCCTGCGCGAGCGCTCGGTCGCGCTGACCGGCTGGCTGGCCGACGCGATAGACGCCGAGTTGCGCGCGCACCTCGAAATCCTGACGCCCGCCGACCCCTGGCAGCGCGGCTGCCAGCTCTCGCTGCGCGTGCGCCAGGGACGCGATGCGGGTCGGCGGGCCTTCGACCAGCTGTCACGCAACGGCATCGTTTGCGACTGGCGCGAGCCGGACGTCATCCGCGCCTCTCCGGTGCCGCTGTACAACGAGATCGACGACTGTCGCCGGCTGGTTGACTGCCTGGCACGGCATTTCGGGAGCATGGCATGAGCGCGCCCATCGTGATCGCCGGTGCCGGTCTCGCCGGCGCGCTGCTGGCCGCGCAACTGGCCAGCGCCGGTCACCGGGTCGCGCTATACGAACGCCGCGGGGACATGCGGCGCGTCCCGGTGGCCGCCGGGCGATCGATCAACCTGGCGCTTGCGGCGCGTGGCTGGGAGGGCTTGCGCCGCGCCAACGCCACGCAGCAAGTGCTGGAGTACGCGCTGCCGATGCGCGGCCGCATGCTGCACGACCGCACTGGCCAGACCCAGTTCCAGACCTATGGCCTGAACGCCGACGAGGTGATCTGGTCGGTGCACCGGGGTCATCTGAACCAGACCCTGATCGATGTGGCTGCGGCAGCCGGGGCCGAATTGCATTTCCACACCGCACTGCACTCGGTGGATTTCGATGCGCGCCGGGCGCTATTCGTCGACGAGCGCGACGGAAGCCAGCAAGCGGTGGCTTTCGACGTGCTCATCGGCGCTGACGGCGCGGGCTCGGCCGTGCGTGCCGCGATGGAGGCGGAGAAACCGCTCGGGCAACACACCGATTTCCTCGACCACGGCTACAAGGAGCTGACCATCCCGCCGCTGGCTGACGGCGGCCCGGCGCTGAGCCCGGATGCTCTGCACATCTGGCCGCGCGGCGGCTACATGCTGATCGCACTGCCAAACCCGGACCAGAGTTTCACCGTAACCTTGTTCCTGCCGCACGAGGGTGAAATCAGTTTCGCCAGCCGGTCGGATCCGCAGGCGGCGCGCGAATGGTTCGCGCAGGATTTTGCGGATGCGCTGGCGCTGATCCCGGATTTCGAACAGCAATACCGCGAGCATCCGGTCGGCATCCTCGGCACCCTGCGCTGCCCGCACTGGCGGCGCGGCGATCGCGCGCTGCTGATCGGCGATGCGGCCCACGCGATCGTGCCCTTCCACGGCCAGGGCATGAACTGCGCCTTCGAGGATTGCGTGGAACTGCTCGATTTGATCGAGACCCGTACCCGCCAGGGGGCGGTCGACTGGGAGCGCTTGTTCGCCGACTTCGAGGCAGCCCGGCGCCCGAATGCGCACGCGATCGCCGAGATGGCGCTCGAGAATTACATCGAGATGCGCGACTCGGTGGCGGATCCCGGCTACCAGTTGCGGCGGCAGCTGGAACTGGCACTGGCCCAGCGCCTGCCGGGGCACTTCATCCCGCGCTACAGCATGGTCATGTTCAACTCGATTCCCTACGCCCGGGCGCGTGAACGCGGCGAGCTGCAGCGCGCGCTGCTGCAGGAACTGACGGCTGGACACTCGTCGCTGGACCAGATCGACCTCGAGGCGGCCGCCGCGGCGGTGGCGCAGCGACTACCCAAGCTCAGCTGATGACATCGTCGGAACCCGCCTTTGGCGCCGAGGATCTGCTGCGCCCGATCGAAACGGTGCTGATGCAGACCTCGCATCCGGGCAACATCGGCTCCACCGCGCGCGCGCTCAAGACCATGGGGCTCTCGCGCCTGTGCCTGGTCGACCCCTTGCGCTTTCCCGATCCGGAAGCCACCGCGCTGGCGTCGGGCGCCGAGGATCTGCTGGACGATGCGCGCGTGGTGGCCACGCTGCCCGAGGCCCTCGCCGAGGCGCGGATGGTCTTCGGCAGCAGCGACCGCCGGCGGGGTATCCGCATGCTCGAAATCGGCCCGCGCGAGTTTGCGCGCCTGGCCCTGGACGCTGCCGCGGTCGGTCCGGTCGCGGTGCTCTACGGCACCGAGCGCACCGGCCTGACCAACGAGGAACTGGAACTGTGCCAGTACCTGGTGACGATTCCGGCGAACGCGGCGTACAGCTCGCTGAACCTCGCCAGCGCGGTGCAGGTGCTGGCCTACGAACTGCGCCAGGAGGCGCTGTCGCGTTTGGCGGTCGCGCCCGACCCGGACCCGCATGTGCCGGCGCCGAACGAGCAGCTGGAGCGCTACTTCGCGCACCTGGACGAGACCCTGGAGCTGATCGGATTCTTCGGCGACCGGGTCTCGGTCAAGATCATGCGTCGCCTGCGCCGGCTGTACCAGCGCGCCATGCCCGACGAACGCGAGTTGCAGATCCTGCGCGGGATCCTGACCGAAACCGCCATCGCCGTCCGCGGCCGGCAGCCGCGCAAGCACCGCGACGGGTGAGTTCCTCAGCGCGGACGTCGATCCTGGCTGCACCGTCCGGCGCGAAAGAGCGTTGGACGCAAAGTCCGCAAAGGGGAAAAGAAAGGACGCAAAGGAGAGCAAATGCTGCAGAACCATCCGGACCTGAGTTTTTGCGACCTCTAATTCCTCTGCGTCAACAACAGGGTATCGCGGACGTGGCACCAGTCTCACCTGCCTATACTGACCGCCATTCCCGCCTGTCCCCTGCCCCATGACCAAAGCCATCGTCAGCGAGCTCGTCGAATTGCTGCAGCTGGAGCGTATCGAGGAAAACCTGTTCCGCGGCCAGAGCCGCGACATCGGCACGCGCTTCGTCTTCGGTGGCCAGGTCCTGGGGCAGTCGCTGGCGGCCGCGCAGCGCACGGTCGAGGGTCGCGTGGTGCACTCGATGCACGCCTATTTCCTGCGCGCCGGCGACGTCGAAGCGCCGATCGTCTACGAAGTGGATCGCAATCGTGACGGCAAGAGTTTCAGCTCGCGCCGGGTGGTGGCGATCCAGCACGGCCAGCCGATCTTCACCATGGCTGCCTCGTTCCAGGATCCGGAGGACGGCTTGACCCACCAGTTGTCGATGCCGGACGTGCCGCCGCCGGAGGACCTGGCCGAGCCCGAACCGCTGGACGCCGGGACACTGGCGAAGATTCCGCCGAAGCTGCAACGCTGGGTCACCAGCAAGGGGCCCTTCGAATTCCGCCACGTCTACCCGCGCGACGAGTTCAAGCGCCCCAAGCGCCCGCCGTTCCAGCATGTCTGGTTCCGTCTGGTCGACCGCATCCCGGACGACGAACTGCTGCATCGCGCGCTGCTCGCCTACGCCTCGGATTTCCACCTGATCGGCACCGCGACGCTGCCGCACGGCATCAGTTACCTGCAGGGCAATGTGCAGATGGCCAGTCTGGATCACGCGATGTGGTTCCACCGCGCGTTCCGCGTCGACGAATGGCTGCTGTACTCCTGCGACAGCCCGTCGACGCAGGGCGCACGCGGGCTCTCGCGCGGGATGATCTACGACCGCCAGGGCCGGCTGGTGGCGTCGACGGCGCAGGAAGGGCTGATCCGGCTGCTGCCGGAATCCGTCGCCTGATCTGCATACACCCGACATGAGCGGCGACAGCATCCGACTCTATCGCACCGCCGAACATGCATGCGGTTACTTCGCAGGGCGGCGATCGCAGAACCTGGTGCTGGATCCGGAATCACCGCTGCTGGCGCAACTCTACGGACGTGCGCTGGCACATGGCTTCCGGCGCGCCGGCAATGTTGTCTACCGCCCTGATTGTCCGGGCTGCGGCGCCTGCGTGCCCTATCGCATTCCTGTTTCCCGCTTCAAGCCCGACCGTGCCCAGCGGCGCGTGATGCGGCAAAACCAGGATCTCGAAGTGAGCTGGCTCCCCGCGCGCGCTGGCGTCGAGCATTACCAGCTCTATCGGCGCTACCTGCGAGGACGCCACGCAGACGGCGGAATGGACGACGCCACCCAGGAGGACCAGAGCCGCTTCCTGCTGAGCCAATGGGCCAACACGCACAATCTCGAACTGAGATGCGCCGGGGAACTCATCGCCGTTGCCGTGACCGATGTGGTCGCCGATGCCATCTCCGCCGTCTACACCTATTACGCACCCGAGCTATCCAGCCGATCCCTGGGGACGCAAGCGATCCTGCAACAGATTGCATATTGCCGGCAGCAGGGGCTCGCCCATGTCTACCTCGGATTCTGGATCGAAGGCCATCCGAAGATGGACTACAAGCGCCGTTTCGGCCCTGCGGAGGTGCGCGTCGGCGACCGCTGGGAACCGATGGACCCGCCAGCCCGGGCCGCCCCCCGGGGCACCGCGCCGCCATGATCGGCGCGCCGCAAGGGCGCAGCCGCCGCGCGCATGCCGTTCGTCCGCTCTCTGCTACCTCGTGACCGCACAGGCTTGCGACCCGCGCACCGCGTGACTAGCGTAAGCTCGTGAGAATCCAATCACCCGGAACCAACATGGGCACTGCCAACAACCCGCCAACCCGCAAGCGCCGACGGGCCGCGGGTTTCACGATGGTCGAACTGATGATCACGCTGGCGGTGATCGCCATCCTCATGGCGGTGTCGACACCGGCCTTGCGCGAACTCAACATCCGCGCCAATGTGACCTCGACCACCAACGACATCGTCATTGCGCTCAATCTGGCGCGTTCCGAAGCGGTCAAGCGCGGCCGCCTGGTATCCGTGGTTGCCAACGGCGCTGACTGGAGCAACGGCTGGACCGTGCAGTCGGACGATGGCACGGTACTCAGCTCACGCAATGCCGTGGCCGACAATTACCGCGTGCTCGGCGCGCCCACCGGCGCCGGCGCCCAGACCGATCGCGTCATCTTCACCGGGACCGGTGCCCTGTCCGTGGCCACCGCCTGGGACTTCAGCATCTGTCGCCCCAGCTTCTCCCCCGACAGCACCCGCTCGCGCCGGGTCATCGTCACCGCCACCGGCACCGTCCGTTCCCGCCGCGATACCACCGGCTCCCCGGCCGGTGTCTGCACCTGATGCCGCCATGAAAAGAACGAACTTCCAACGCGGATTCACCCTGATCGAAGTAATGATCGCCCTGCTGATCTTCAGCCTCGGACTGATGGGCATGGCGGGCCTGATGGTACTGTCGGTCAAGACCAACCAGAGCGCCTACCTGCGCACCCAGGCGTCATTCCTGGCGCAATCGATGGCCGACCGCATGCGCGCCAACATGGGCCAGATCAACGCCTACAACGGTACTTACAACTACAGCACCGTCGGCAGCGATCCATGCGCGTCCGGCGCTGCCTGCCCGCCAGTGACCCAGGTGGTGCGCGACCGGGTGTTGTGGAGCCAGTTGCTGGTCGATTCACTGCCGAATCCCACCGCCGTGATTGCCTGCAACGGCGCCGTCCGCGGTACGGCCGTGCACGCGGGAGCGTCTCCCTACGACGGTCTGTGCACCATGACTGTCAGTTGGGATGAAACCACGCTCCAGCGCGGACAGCGCGGCGCAGCTCCTGCCGCTGCCACAGCCGACCTGCAGACCTTTGCCTGGGTGTTCCAGCCGTGACTTCCTTGCCGACGACCGCCATGACCGCTCACCGCCGCGCCGCTGGCTTTACCCTGATCGAACTGATGATCGCGATGGCCATTGGCCTGATCGCAATGCTCGGCATCATCAGCCTGTTCGGTGGCACCAACCGGACCAACAAGCTGCAGGAGGGTCTGGCGCGCCTGCAGGAGAATGGCCGGTTCGCAGTGATGCGGATCGAATCGGACCTGCGCATGGCCAGCGCGCAGTACTGCAGCGACTATGTCGGCAATCGATTCACAGATGCGGTGGCGCCATTGTGGGCGGACCGGGTTCCGTTTGTTTATGCGGCCAATTTGAACCTGCCGGATTCCGGTGGAATGCGCAGCGTGAATCCGATTACCGGCGCACGCTCCACCGTTGACGCCACAAATGTCTACGCGCTAAGTACGCGCTTTTTTAAACAGGGATTCACTTGTACCACCGGGACCACCTGTACGCCGACGCTGTGGAACACCGGAATGTTTCCGCCGGCCGGACTGGCCGCGGGTCGTCGCGTCCCTAACAGTGACATCCTGACCCTTCGCTATCTCCGCGGAACCGGGTGGCCCATCTCCGGTGCCGGCAACTGCGTGACTGGCGGCAATATCACGCTCGCGCCGCAACCGGGCGACGATCCACTGAACTTCCCAGCGGCGGCACCGTCGCTGGCACTACTGAGCGATTGTGGGTCACCCAGCATTGTTCCAATCTCAGCGGCAGCGGGGAACACCTTGACGGTGGGAACAATCATCGGGACATCAGCAGTAGCGTCCTGCCAAGCTCTCGGCGAACGAGATATCCGCGTGTTCAATTTTTCCACCGACTTCGTTACGGTCACCTACTATTTGGCCTTCAGGGCCAATGACAATCCGGACGCACGCCCGAACGCGGGCGGGTTGCGGTTGGTGCCCACCCTGATCCGACGTGAAAACGGCGTCGAGCAGGAACTCGTACGCGGCGTAGACCGACTGGACGTGCGCTATGGGGTCCGCGACAACGTCGGGAACCTACGCTACCTGACCGCTGCACAGGTCGACTCGCGACTCGGCAACACGCTGATCTGCCCACCCAAGGCCGGCGGTGTCGCGCCATCGCCGGACGACCAAGCGGCCATGGAACCGGGCTGCTTGTGGCGCTCAGTTCGACGAATCGAAATGTACCTGCTGGTCAACTCCGGCGACGAAGTCCCGGTGATGGATGACATCGGGCGCTCCTATCGCTATCTGGGCGTCGACGTCGCGCCGGCCCAAAACACGCCGCTGCCGTCGGGTCTGCTGCACAACAACCTCCCGCGACGGGAGTTCGTCGCGCACACCAGCGCACGCAACAAGAACCCTTGAGCATGTCAATGAAAGCCCCGATGAGAATCTTGATGAACGCACGATCGTATCGGCGCCAGCGCGGCGTCGTTCTTTTTCTGGCGATGATTTTCCTCGTCTTGTTGACCATTCTCGCAGTAACCGCGAGCAGCACCTCGGTGATGCAGGAACGGATGACCGGTGGCATGCGTAATCAGCAATTAGGTCTGATGGGCGCCGAATCTGCTGTGCGAGGTGCTGAGGATTTCCTCTGGAATACCGAGTTCAACGCAGGATCGCCACTACCGCCATGCATCGACACCAGCGACGGTAGCGACTGTGTTTACAAACCTAATCCTGATGGAACTTTGAATCCTGTCGTGCAGCGTTTCCGCACCTCGCGCGACTGGCTGGATCCAGCCACCGACGGTGCACGCGCTTATCCGCGCGCCCTGACAGCACTCACCGGAAGTGGTGAAACTGCAAGTCTCGCGGAACAGCCCCGCTTCATGATCGAGTATCTTGGACTAATGCCTGGGCCATATCGCCCCAGCGGCGGCGAGGATCCCTCCGGCCCTGCGCGGCCCGGCGAGCACGTACTGTACAGAATCACTGCGCGCAGCCAAGGTGGCACAGATGCTGTTGTTCGCGTAGCCGAATCCTACTATTCGGCCATGAACCTGACCAATATCAACTCCAACCCGGAACCGGCGCCATAGGAAACTGTCATGAACATGTCCATCCATTCGATGCCAGTCGGGCGCGTGCGGCTGCTTTTCTGGGCCACCGGTTTCGCGCTCTTTTCTGACGGTCTGGCCGCCGCGGCGCCCGGCACTGTCGATCTGCTCGCCACGCCACCCGAGATCACGGCCAGCGTTGCACCAAACGTCGTCTTGACCTTCGACGATTCGGGCTCGATGGCTTGGGAGTACATGCCGGATCAGCGCCCCTACGGCGGCGGTGGCTGGGGCATCTCTACGTCGGTGACGACCAATTCCAGTCACCCCTGGTTCTGCGCCGGGCGCATCGACGGACTGGTCAGCGATCCTGCCAATCCGCGCTCGAAGCCGATGAACGGGATGTATTACGATCCGAACGTCACCTACCGTCCGCCGTTGAACGCAGATGGCGTGACCGAATTTCCCCAGGCGAGCTTCACCGCCGCCTGGAATCACGGCATCGCGCACAATCGTCCGTCCTCACCGAACACGACGCTGGGCACGCGCAACCTGCGCACCAGCAGTTTCTGCCGCACCGCCCAGCCACTGGCCGATGCCACCTATTACCAGTTGGAAGGCGGTGACTTCGCCCAGGATTGGGAAGACACTGGACTCATCAGCGCCAATAACAACTGGAACGGGGTCCCTCATCTCTACGGTTATGCAAACGACCGCTCCGGCAGCACGGTCGACATCAATCCGCAGACACTGACGGGTTACACCACCACCTCGCTGAACGTAACCGCCAACTCCACAAATCCGGCGACCACCTCAGGTGGTATTTTCGAATTGTCCGGTGCCTCTGTCGGTGGAAACCCGACGATAGGCCTCCAGGGCGCGAGCAATCGCGATGCACCCTATATCCTGCTCCGGCTGAACACCGTGCGCTGCACTGCCGCGCAGTTGCAATACCGGTTGCGCGACCTGAATCCGGCCAACATCACGGCGGTCCAGCAGATCGACGTGCAGATCCGAACGCCGGACAGTGGCAACTTCACCAGCATCAACTATCACGCCAATGCCAACAACGGCGGCGTGATCGACGCCTCGGTCAACCTCGATGCCGCTTATCTCGGACAGGAAAAAGTCCAGATCCGCTGGATGACCACCAATGCGTCGGGCAACGACAACATGATCGGCGTCGATGACATCAAGCTCATCGGCACCTGTACCCAGCAGACCACGGACGAAAACGCCGGTTACTATCGCCTGAAGGACTCGGTCACGCTGACCACGGATGCCTTCGGGCGCATCACCACCGACCAGGCGACGCTCTACGATGCCGCCAACTGGGAATGGGTGCCGCTGCCGGTCAGCCAGCGCCAGAACTTCGCCAACTGGTACTCCTACTATCGCAATCGCAATCGTTCCGCGACCACGGCCATGTCGCGCGCCTTCGCACCCTTCAACGAGAACATTCGCGTTGCCTGGCAGAATCTCGGCCTGAATACCGCCACGGCCGGCGTGGATGCACCGATATTCGGCGCCACCACTCCAATCTACAAGTTTCTGGATGAAGCAAGCAACAGCAACGTGCGTACCAGGTTTTACGACTGGCTGTTTCAGATTCCGGCCAGCGGGAGTACCCCGAACATCGCCGCCTCCATTCGCGCCGGCGACTTCTTCAAACGCGCTGGTGGCGCAGTCGACACCAACCCGTACTGGGATCGCGACCTGTCCCGCGAACTCAGCTGTCGCCAGAATTTCCATATCAACATGAGTGACGGATTCTGGAACAACGGAAACCCGGCACCCGCCACTGCCGGTAGCCCGCCCGCAAGAAGGTACCTTGATACCAACGCCGCACTGCCTGACGGCCGCAGCTACAACACCGGCAACGCAGAAACCAAGTTCTTCAACCGCTTCGCTGGCACTCCGATCGAGCCGAGTCTGGCGGACGTCATGTTCCACTACTGGGCGTCGGATCTGAGACCGGATTTTGCAGGCCAGGACTCCACCCGCTTGAAGGTGCCTCCCTTCATTCCGGATCGTTCTACCAACCTTTTCGGCAATCCAGTCGGATCCGGTCAGAATGCGCTTGATAATCTGGAGGTCTACTGGAATCCGGCCAATGACCCCGCAACCTGGCCGCACCTGGTCAATTTCAATATCAGTTTTGGTCTGGAGGGCACCCTTCCGCAGACACCCGACGTGTACGAATCACTGCGGCTGGGCGATGATCCGGCATTCATCTGGCCATATCCGGTGGTTGGAACCGATGACGGTCGCAAACTTGATGATTTCTGGCATGCAGCATTGGTGAGTCGGGGCCGCTTCCTGTCGGCCCAGAACCCAGAAGAACTGATTACTTCGCTGCAGGAGATCATCGCCAGCATCATTGCGCGCCGCGGTGCATCGACGGCAGTGTCGGTTTCCCTGCCGATCATCACCGACGGCACGACCGGCTACGCGGCCGGCTATGACACTACCGACTGGTCCGGCTTCGTGACCCGCAACGAGTTGGATCCGAACACCGCGGAGTCCATTGGCATCGAGTGGGATGCCGGTTGCTTCCTGACCGGTGGTCCGTGTCCAACCACGGTCTCCGATTATGGCCCGGCGCGGAATCCGGATACCCGCGAGATCATCACCTCGAACGGCACGTCCGGCAGCGGCAAGCCCTTCCGCTGGGCCAACTTGTCATCGCAGCAGCGTGCACGTCTGAACGTCGATCCGACCACCATCCGCCTCGACCTGGGGACCTGGTCCACCGATACCTTCGGCGACGAGCGCGTGGCTTACTTGCGTGGCGACCGCACCAACGAAACCACGGAAACGCCGCGCTTCCGCCAGCGCAGTTCCGTGCTCGGTGGGGTTATTCGCGGCCAGCCGGTCTATGTCTCCTCGCCTATCTCAGGTTACCCAGATACCTTCCCGAACGGCTCCCCGGAGCGCATCGCCAGCGACGCCGGCAACAGCTATGCGCGCTTCCAGAACACCAATCGCAACCGCGCGCCCACGCTGTATGTGGGTGCCAATGACGGCATGCTGCATGCGTTCAATGCTTCGACCGGCGCCGAGCGCTTCGCTTATGTACCCAATGCGGTCATCGAGAATTTCCGGCTCACGCGCTCCACGCAGTTCGAGGGCGGTCTGACGCCCACCGTGGATGATGCCCCGCTGGTCACCGACGTCTTCATCAATGGCTCCTGGCGCACGGTCCTGCTCGGTTCCTTGCGCCTGGGTGGACGCGGCGTCTACCTGCTGGATATCAGCAACCCCACCGGGACCACCGACAGCAGCCCGACCGCACTGCCCATGCGGGAGGTCACGAACGTGCCGCCCCCCGGTGACACCAGTGTCGACTGCGCGCCGGGTGCACGTTACTGTTCGTCACTGGGTTACACCTACACCGGCGTCAACACTGCTCGCATCCAGTACCAGAACAAATGGGTTGCGCTGGTCTCCAGTGGCTACTTCCCGATCGATTCGCTGGATCCCGCCAGCCTGTCGCCGAAGGCCAATCAGACCTCGCTGCTGGTGATCGACATGGCCACCGGCCAGTTGATCCGCGAGATCATCACCTCCACGGCACCACAATCGGCGACTCAAAGCTTCGGCTTGTCGCAGGCGATCGTGATGGACGTGGGCGGCGACTATATTGATGACGTCGCATTCGCCGGTGATCTCGCCGGTAACATGTGGCGCTTCGACCTGACTGGCAGCCCTGCGGAATGGAAAGTGGACCTGATGTTCAAGACCTATGGCACGGGTGGCGTCGGCGTCGGCGACCAGCCTATCGCTGCCTCTCCACGAGTGATGTCTGACAGTACCCGGCGCAGCCCGCTGATCGTGTTCGGCACCGGCAAGTTCATTGGACTCCCGGACCGTTCCGCGGCGATTCCGCAACAGTCCTTCTACGGCATCAAGGATCTGGGCACCTGCGACACCACCGACAACCCGGCCGCCTGCAGCGCATACCCGACCACTCCGGACCACGCGGTAGTGCAGAAGATCACTCAGGCATCAAACGCCGTCCGCAGCATCGGCCCGTCCAGCGAACCGACGCCGAGCAATCCCATGGGCTGGCGACTTCGCCTCGATGTGGCCAGTGAACCGGGCGAGCGCGCGTTCGAGTCGGTGTTCCCATTCTACGGTTCGAACGCGGTTCTTTTGCGCTCGATCATTCCGAAGGGCGTGGATCCCTGCGATCCGGGCGCGCGCTATGGCTTGATGGTGGTCAATGCCGCAACCGGCTCTGCCATCTTGGATCCGACGAGTTCATCTCCTTCCTCATCAGGAGTTGTAGGAGGCGTAATTTCCACCCCGACGCCTCCGGGTAAGCCAGTGGTCGTTCGCGGAGGCGGCGACGTGGAGATTCCAGGGCTTCCACCGGATATCAGTGATGCCGTAATGGATGCAATCGAGGAAAGCTTGGAGGAAGCTGACGACGTCTGGCACCGCGGCGCTTGGCGCGAGATCCTGAATCAATGACCCAACACGGACGCGCCCCGGCGAACCCGGGGCGCGTTCCGGCGCAAGCCCGCCAATCCGGTCTCGACGCAGAGCAGACATCATCAGGGCGCTCAGTCGCCCATCACCACCGGAGCCGAAGCAATGAAAGGACGCACGCGCGGATTTACCCTGGTCGAACTGATGATCGCCGTCGCGGTCATTGCGGTCCTCGCAGCGATCGCGCTGCCCTCCTACCAGAACTACATGTTCCGCGCACGGCGAGCCGACGGTCGCGAAATGCTGCAGCGGATCGCGTCCGCGCAGGAGCGCTTCTATACCAACCGGATGCGCTACACGGCCGATCTGACCACCGCTGCCGGGCTCAACCTTGGCACCGCAACCTCAGAGGCTGGCCACTACGCGGTGGCTGTGAACGTGGCTGGCGACGGTCAGAGCTTTACCTTGACGGCCGCGCCGCAGGGAATCCAGGCTCCCGATGCCTGCGCCAATCTGACCGTCAACAATGTCGGAGCGCGCGGTTACTCGGGAAGCGACAGCAACGGTAGTTGCTGGTAGCGCCCTGAAGCACAACATGACCTCTGGCCCTTGCATCACCGTCTCCGTCCGCTAGCGTCGCGCAGGTTCCTGCACTGACCCGTGCCGGTGCCGCCCGACCAGTTGGAGATCCTGACGATGCGCCCTGCCCTGCTGTCCGCCGCCCTCGCTTGTGCGGTCGCCGCCCTCTCAGCCTGCCACCAGCCTACGGCCACTGATCCGGCAAAGGTGGCCGCGTCAGCCGAGACCGGCCATCCGGCAGAGACCACTGCCAACCCGCTGCTCGCGGAATGGACTGGCCCCTACGGCGGCGTACCGCCCTTCGACCAGATGCAGGTCAAGGACGTCAAGCCAGCCATCGAGACGGCGATCGCGGCGCACCTGAAGGAACTCGACGCGATCGCGGCGCAGGCCGAACCGGCGAACTTCGAAAACACCCTGGTTGCGATGGAGCGTTCCGGCGAGCTGATCACCCGCGCCCAGGTGTTCTTCGAACTCTACTCGTCGAGCCTGTCGACCCCCGAGTTCCGCGCCGTGGAAGCCGAAGTGGCGCCGATGTTCGCCGACTACCAGTCGCGCATGGTGCAGAACGAGAAGCTGTTCCAGCGCATCCAGGCGGTGCGCGAGGGGGCCGAGTTCGCCACCCTGCGCCCTGACCAGCAGCGCCTGGTGCAAGTCACCCACGAACTGTTCCGCAGCATGGGCGCGCAACTCACCGGCGAAGCGCGCGAGCGCTACGCCGCGATCAACAAGGAACTGGCCAGTCTCTACACCCAGTTCTCGAACAACGTGCTGGCCGACGAAGAAGGCTACGTCAGCTACCTCGATGCCACCCAGCTTGGCGGACTCCCGGAGTCCTTCACCAAGTCCGCCGCGGCGCTGGCGGAAAGCAAGGGCCAACCCGGCAAGTACGCGGTGCTGAACACACGTTCGTCGATGGATCCGTTCCTGACCTATTCGACCGAACGCGCCTTGCGCGAACAGGTCTGGCGCACCTACTACAGCCGTGGCGACAACGGCGATGCGCATGACAACAACGCGCTGATCACGAAGATCCTGGAACTGCGCCACGAGCGCTCGCAGCTTCTGGGCTACGCCAATTACGCCGAATGGCGCCTGCAGGACCGCATGGCGAAGACCCCGGAACGCGCCTTCGCGCTGATGGAGGCGGTGTGGCCGGCAGCCATCGCGCGGGTCAAGGAAGAAGTCGCGGACATGCAGAAGATCGCCGATGCCGAAGGCGCCGGGATCACCATCGAGCCCTGGGACTACCGCTACTACGCCGAAAAGGTGCGAACCCAGCGCTACGCCTACGACAGCGAGGCGGTGAAGAAATACCTCAACCTGGACCAGCTGACGCAAGCGATGTTCTTCGTCGCCGGCGAGTTGTTCGACTTCGACTTCACTCCGGTACCCGAGGGCCAGGTTCCGGTGTTCCACCCGGACGTGAAGGTCTGGGAGGTCAAGCGTCGCAACAGTGGCAAACATGTGGGCCTGTGGTACCTCGATCCCTATGCCCGTCCGGGCAAGGGCTCCGGTGCCTGGGCATCGAGCTTCCGCAACCACGACACCCTGCACGGCGAACCGAGCGTGCTGTCGACCAACAATTCGAACTTCATCAAGGCTGCGCCCGGCGAGCCGGTGCTGGTGTCCTGGGATGACGCAACGACCTTCTTCCACGAGTTCGGGCATGCGCTGCACACGCTGTCGTCCAACGTCGACTATCCCAGCCAGAACTGGGGCGTGCGCGACTACACCGAGTTCCAGTCGCAGCTGCTGGAGCGCTGGCTGCTGACCGAACCGGTGATCCAGAAGTATTTCCGCCATGTCGACAGCGGCGAGCCGATGCCCGCCGAGCTGGTGCAGAAGCTCAAGCAGTCGGCGAGCTTCAACCAGGGCTTTGGCACCACCGAATACCTGGCCAGCGCGTTGATCGACCTCAAGCTGCACATGGTCGACCCCAAGGGCATCGATCCCGACGCGTTCGAGCGCGACACGCTCGCCGCGCTCGGCATGCCGAAGGAGATCGTCATGCGCCACCGCACGCCGCACTTCGGCCATGTGTTCTCCGGTGAGGGCTATGCCGCAGGCTACTACGGCTATCTGTGGGCCGAAGTGCTGACCGCCGATGCAACCGAAGCCTTCGCCGAGGCGCCAGGCGGCTTCTACGACAAGGAACTGGCGCGCAAGATGGTCGACCACCTGTTCGCGCCGCGTAACAAGGTCGACCCGGCCGAGGCCTATCGCGCCTTTCGCGGGCGCGACGCGACCATCGACGCGCTGCTGCGCGATCGCGCCTTCCCGAACGACAACGTACTGCCCGGCGCGGGCAAGTAAGCGGCGTAGCCCGGGGTACGCGCGCAGCGCGTTCCCCGGGTGCTTGCGGCAAGCACCCGCTGAGCCGCTGCGCGGCACAACGGGCTACGCGGAATCAACCGCTCGCGACGATCTCTCGCGAGCGCAGCCACAGGCTTGCGCCGCCGCACCCGCGCTGCGGGCGAAGTAACAGGCCTTTCGCAACGCCAGCGGGCAGGCTGGTTGATCAGGCGCCCGCACGCACCTCGATGCGCTCGCGGCCGAGGGTGACCACCTGTCCTGCATGGATCTTGGCCGTCTTGCGCAGTTCCTGGGCGCCATCGACGTACACCGCGCCGCTCGCCACCAGTTGCTTTCCGGCGCCGCCGCTATGGCAGAGACCGGCGAGCTTGAGCAGTTGGTTGAGCTCGATATAGGGGCCTTCCAGGTCGAAATGCTGCGTGGGCATCCATCCATCCGGTCACAAGGTCGGGGCTCAAGTCTGGTCGCGCCCGCGTATCCGCGCAATGCACCCGGCGGCGGCGGTCGCGACGCCCGTGCCGGGCAGCGCGCATTCCAGCCGCAGGGTTCTCGCCGGACTGGCGGGCGCCTGAAACTCCGTTCAGCGAGGTGGGCGTAAGGTTCAAGCAACGGACTGCTGCGGAGCCGGGCATGGCGATCCTGCGTTGGTGGGCGTGCATCCTGATGCTGATGGCGCTGCGGATTGCGGCAGCAGATGCTCCGATTCGAGTACAGACCGAGGTCAAGGTCGGTGATCGATCGCTGAACTTCGATCTCCAACTTCGCCTGAGCCGGGCCCAGCACGGCGCCACCCAGATCACCACCCTGGTAGACCTGGGGCCGGTGCTGCCTGCCCTGCGCCAGGCGCTGCTGCAGCGCCTGCCGCGCGACCGCTGTCGGCGGGAGGGGCTCGACAACTGGGTGGCGGACCTGCGCCAGCTCAATCTGCGCGTCGATGAAGACTGGCTGCTGCTGGAACTCGAGCTCGACGCGCAAGCATGGGCCTGCGTGGACATCCACGGCAGCGAACTGCGGCGAAGAATCTCGCATGCGCGGGTGCGCCTGCTGCTGCCGCTGCGCGTCAGCGCCAATGATGCCGGCCTGCGCCTGCGCGTCGGCCGCCCGCAGGTGGCCGCACGCGGGCCGCTGGCTGATGCTGCCCGCCTGTGGTTCGCGCTGCGGGGAGAGGAACTCGGAGACGTGCTGGCAAGGCGAGCCCAAGCGATCGACCCGCGTCGACTGGCCTTGCCACCACCCTCGCTCTGGCTACATCAGGGGCAACTGGTGTCGGCGCGTTTCATCGACGCGGGTCGGCCATCCCTGGAACTGGTCGCGATCCTGCAGCCGCAAATGCCCGGGTGGTTAGACCGGCTTTGGCCTGGCCGTCGCACGGTGCAGCCAGGACCCTGACCGGGCGGGCTACTCCATTGCGAATCCCGACGCCGTGACCCGTTCCAGCGCTGCAACTACCCCGGCGGCGCGGCGCACAAGCGGCTGCACGACAAGTTCAGCGCGACCCTGATGCAGGTACTGAGCGATTTCGAGGCTGGCGGAGACATCGCCAGCGGCGTGCTGGAGTTGCTCAAGGACTGGCTGATCCAGCACATCCTGGTGGCCGACAAGGCCTACGCGCCGCACCTCGCGCAGGCGGCCTGAGGCGGGTCACAATCGCGCCAGCGCCTGGTCCAGGTCCGCGATCAGGTCTCCGGGGTCTTCCAGGCCGATCGACAGCCGCACCAGGTTCCACGGCAGGCCGGTCCGGTTGGACTCTGCGTTGCCGCCGCGAATGACCACGGCCACCGGCCACACCAGGCTCTCGTGGCCGCCCCAGGACACCGCGAGCAGGAACATCTTCAGGCTGTCGCAGAAGCGCTCGACGCCGGCGAGATCGTCGGCCAGCACTTCGATCGACAGGATCCCGGAGCCGCCCTGCATCTGCCGCTGCGCCAGCTCGCGCTGCGGGTCGCTTGCGCTGCCGGGGTAGTAGACTCGCGCGACCTTTGGATGGCGCTCAAGGAACTCGACGACCTGGGCGGTCGATTGCTGCACCCGCTGCATGCGTACGCCGAGGGTGCGCAAGCCGCGCAGCATCAGCCAGGCCTCGAAGGGCCCGATGATCGCGCCGAAGGTCATGTACGGGCCGCGGAAGATCTCGCGGATCATCGCCTGCGGCCCGCAGACCACGCCGGCAACGACATCGCTGTGGCCGTTGAGGTACTTGGTCGCCGAATGCATGACCAGATCGATGCCCAATTCCGCCGGCCGCTGCAGCAGCGGACTGGCATAGCTGTTGTCGCACAGCGTGCGGATGCCGCGTGGGCGCGCGATGGCCGAGATCGCCGCCAGGTCCTGCAATTCCAGGGTCAGCGAGTTCGGGCTTTCGAGCACGATCATCTTCGTGCGCGGCGTCAGCGCCGCCTCGACGGCGGCGAGGTCGGCGCCATCGACGAAACTCAGCTCGATCCCGAAGCGCGGCAACCAGTCGCGCACCAGCACGCGGGTCCACGCATAGGGCTTTTGCACGCAGACCAGGTGGTCGCCGGCACGCACGCAGGCGAGCACCGCGGCGGCCATCGCGGCGGCGCCCGATCCGAACACCAGCGCATCCTCGGTGCCTTCGAGCGCGGCCAGCTTGCGCCGCAAGATCTCCACCGTCGGGTTGTTGCCGCGGGTGTAGAAGGCATTCGCCAGTTCATCCTGGCCCGCCTCGCGCATCGCCGCGACGCTGCCGAAGGCGAAGTTGCTGGTCTCGTAGATCGGCGGCGTCACCGCCCCGCGATAGTGCTCGCGTTCCTCGGCGAGGTGGTTGAGGATGAAGCTGAGCGAGGGGTTCTCGGCCATGCGCGGGCAGACTGGAAAGGATGGCGCCAAGACTGACGGCGGCGCCAGGCCGGCGCAAGCCGGCGTCAGCGCGGCCGCGCCGGAATCGACGCGAGCGCCTTGCACACGCGCTCGATCATCGGCCGGTCCACATCCAGGTGGGTCACGAAGCGCACCGTGCGCGGCCCGAAGGCCGAGGCGCGCACATCGCGCTCGCGCAGGCTGTCGAGGAAGGCCGCCGCGGTCCAGCCTTCGGCCAGGTCGAAGATCACGATGTTGGTGTGCACCGGGCGCAAGCCGGACACGTAGGGCGCCTCGGCCAGCGTCGATGCCAGCATTCGCGCATGTTCGTGGTCCTCGCGCAGGCGCTCGACATGATGCGTCAGCGCGTGCAGGCCTGCCGCCGTGAGGTAGCCGATCTGGCGCATCCCGCCGCCGAATCCCTTGCGCAGGCGCCGCGCGCGGGCGATCAGTTCAGCGCTGCCGATCAGCAGCGAGCCCACCGGTGCGCCGAGGCCCTTGGACAGGCAGATCGACAGGCTGTCGAACTGGCCTCCCCAGTCCAGGGTGGATTCGCCCGACTCGACCAGCGCATTGAACAGCCGCGCGCCGTCGAGGTGCAGGCGCAGCCCACGCTCACGGCAGAGCGCGCGGATCGGCCGCACGCGGTCGAGCGTGTAGTAGCTTCCACCGGCTGCGTTGCAAGTGTTCTCGAGCACCACCAGGCGCGAACGCGGCAGCCAGTCGGCGACCGGCTTGATCGCGGCGGCCACCTGCTCCGCCGTCAGCCGCCCGTGGTCGCCCGGGATGGTCTGGATCGCGATCTGCGAATGGAAGGCGTAGCCGCCGTTCTCATAGCGGAACACATGCGAGGTCTCCTCGCAGATCAGCTCGTCCATCGGCTCGGTGTGCGCCTTGATGGCGATCTGGTTGCTCATCACGCCCGAGGGCATGAACAGCGCGGCCTCATGCCCGAACATCGCTGCCGCGTGCGCCTGCAGCGCATGCGCCGAGGCGTCCTCGTTGAACACATCGTCGCCGACCTCCGCCGCCCACATGGCCTTGAGCATGCCCGGCGTGGGGCGGGTCACGGTGTCGCTGATCAGGTCGATGGGCATGGTGCGCCGTTGGCTGGAATCGATGGTCTGGGTGAAAACGCGCTGGCGTGCCCCGGAAGTGGGGGCGCACGGTCAGGAGCCAAAGCCCGCCGACCCGATCGGGCGCCGCGGTGGTCTAGCGCATTTTCCCGCGCCAATGGTCTTCTTTCCGTCGGCCTTCGGCATGCCGTCGATCGCCTCCGGCCTTGTCGAAGTCGATCACGGGCTGGTCGATCGGATCCATCCGACGCTTGCGCTTGCGGTTCTCGGTAATCGGCAGATAGCGGCAGCTGCAGCGATTGCCGCAACCGGCGATCGGCACCGGGATTGCGCTCTCCACCCGAAAGCGATGGCCGCTGCACTCGCGCGCCCAATGGCAGGCGCGTTCGGGTTGCGCAACCACCAGCTCCCAGACGCGGACGCGCTTCAGACCGGAGAACTGGCGCGGGTTCTGGACCGTCGCGGGGATCAGTGCCAGCTCGCCCAGGGTGCGGCGACGCACCTGGCGACGCCATAGAACCCCCACCACGGCCAGCACCAGGGCAATGACGGCAGCGATTGCCAGTGTGATCGGATCCATCGGTGGCTCCGGCGCAGGCCTGATGGCCGCAGCATGGCCCGCCATGGCCGCGCCGGCAAGCCTTGCGTTGCGAAAGTGCTTGCGCTGAGGATCGGGTGCTCTGGAAGCGCGGTGCTATGATCCGCGCCCCGCCGCGCGGCGGGTCCCACATCCGTCCGCCATTCCAGACCGTCCTGATGCGCCTCGCCACCGTCAAACTGGCCGGGTTCAAGTCCTTCGTCGACGCGACGACCTTGCACCTGCCGACCAACATGACCGCCGTCGTCGGTCCGAACGGCTGTGGCAAGTCGAACATCATCGACGCGGTGAAATGGGTGCTGGGTGAGTCCGCCGCCAGCCGTTTGCGCGGCGATTCGATGACCGACGTGATCTTCAACGGCACCACCGAGCGCAAGCCGGTCGGCCAGGCGTCGGTGGAGCTGATCTTCGACAACTCCGACGCCAGCGTGCTCGGCGAGTACGCGGCCTACAACGAGATCTCGGTGCGCCGCGTGGTCGGGCGCGATGGCCAGTCGCAGTACTGGCTGAATGGTACCAAGTGCCGTCGCCGCGACGTGACCGATTTGTTCCTGGGTACCGGCCTCGGGCCGCGCTCCTACGCGATCATCGAGCAGGGCATGATCTCGCAGATCGTCGAGGCGGCGCCCGAAGACCTGCGCGTGCACCTCGAAGAGGCCGCCGGCATCTCCAAGTACAAGGAGCGGCGCAAGGAGACCGAGTCGCGCATGCGTGCGACGCGCGAGAACCTGGAGCGCCTGAAGGACGTCTCGGACGAGGTCGACAAGCAGCTCGAACACCTGCGCCGCCAGGCCAAGCAGGCCGAGCGCTGGACCGAGCTGCGCGCCGAGCAGCGCAAGGTGGACGCCGAGGTGAAGGCCCTGGGCTGGCGCGCGCTGTCCACCCAGCTGGCGGCCGAGATGGAGCGGCTCAAGCAGGCCGAGCTGCTGGTGGAGCAACTGGCCGCCGACCAGACGCGCAACGAGGCCGACACCGAGCAGGCGCGCAGCGAGCACGTCACCGCTGCCGAGAATTTCCGCGCGGTGCAGGCCGAGCATTACCAGGTCGGCGCCGAGATCGCGCGGGTCGAACAACAACTGGCGTTCCGCCGCGACACCGTCGCAAGGCTGAAGCGCGAACTGATCGAGGCCGGCGCGCAGCGCAGCCATCTCGACGAGCAGCTGCGCCTGGATCGCGACCAGCAGACGCTGCTGGCGCAAGCGCTCGAGCGCGAGGAGCCGCGGCTGACCGCGCTGGCCGATGCCGCTGCCGACCGCAGCGACGCGCTGGCGGCCGCGGAGGCCGCGCTGGCCGCCTGGCACAGCCGCGCCGACACCCTGACGCGCACCGCGGGCGACGCGACCAAGGCGGCCGAGGTCGAGCGCACGCGCATCGACTACCTCGAGCGCCAGATGCACCAGGCGATCAAGCGCCGCGAGATCCTCGATTCCGAGACCGCGATGCTGGCCTCGCGCGGCAGTGCCGACGAGCTCAGCGCGCTGCGCGAATCGCTGCAGGTGGAGGAAGAAACGGTCGAAACGCTGTCGGCCGAGCTGGATGCGCGCAAGGCCGCGGTGGCCGGCGCCGACCAGTCGCTGCGCGGCAGCCAGGCGCAGCTGAACCAGTTGCGGCAGCAGCTGAGTTCGGCGCGCGGCCGGTTGGCCTCGCTGGAGGCCCTGCAGCATGCCGCGCTCGGCGAAGACCGGCGCGAACTGACGGCCTGGCTGAATCGCCACGGCCTGCAGCAGGCGCCGCGCCTCGGCACGCTGCTGCAGGTGGAGCCAGGCTGGGAGGCCGCAGTCGAAACCGCGCTCGGCATGGCGCTGGAAGCCATCGTGGTCGACCAGGCCGCGACGCGCGATCTGGACATCGCCTCCCTGCCGAAGGGCGTGCTGACCCTGGTCGACACGGCACAGGCGGATGCGACCCCGGAACCCGGCACCCTGGCATCGCGCGTGCGCGGCCCGGCGGCGCTGGTCTGCTGGCTGGGCGGCATCCGTACCGCCGCCGATGCCGATGCGGCGCGCACGCTGGCGCAGGGCCTGGCGCCGCACCAGAGCGCGATCAGCCCCGACGGCCACTGGTTCGGCCCGGGCTGGCGTCGGATCGATCGCGGCAGCCAGGGTCACGAGGGCGTGATCCAGCGGGGGCGCGAGATCGAGGCGCTGAAGCAGGAGATCGAGGCCGGCGACGAGCGCTCCGCCGAGCTGGACCAGTTGCTCAGCCAGAGCCGCACCGCGCTGGCCGAGGCCGAGCGCGCGCGCGAACTGGCGCAGACCAGTTTGTACGCCGCGCACCGCAAGTTGGCGGATTTCTCCGGCAAGGTGAAGAGCCACGAAGGCAAGGTCGAGCAGGAGCGCCAGCGCCGCGAAGCCATCGCCCGCGAGCGCGAGCAACTCGGCGAGCAGATCCACCAGGCCGAGCAACAGACGCGCGAGGCGCGCGGCAAACTGAATGGTGAGATGGCGCGGCTGGAAACCCTGGCCGAGGAGCGCGAGCGCCTGGAAGCCGAACGCCAGCGCCTGACCCAGGCACGCGAGAGTGCCCGCAACGGCGCGCGCGAGGCGCAGGAAGGCGAGCGCCAGTTGGCGCTGTCGGTGGAGTCCAAGCGCACCGCAGCGCGCTCGCTTGCCGCCGCGATCGAGCGCATCCAGGTCCAGCTCGGCCAGCTCGGCCAGCGCCGCGGCCAGTTGGAGCAGCAACTGGAAGAGTCCGAGGGCCCGCTGCCCAAGCTGGAGCAGGAACTGCGGCTGCACCTCGACCAGCGGGTACTGGTCGACCAGCGCCTGTCGGCCGCGCGCCAGGCTTTGGAGCAGCTCGACCAGAAGCTGCGCAAGCACGATTTCGAGCGCCAGCGCATCGACCACCAGCTGGCCCAGGCGCGCGAGAAGAAGAGCCAGGCGCAGCTGGGAGAGCAGGCGATCCGGATCAAGGCCGAGGCGCTAGAAGAAGCGCTGCACGCCGAAGGTTTCGAGCGCGATGCAGTGATCGCCGAACTCGACCCGGCCGCGACGCTGCCGGTCTGGGAAGCGCGCCTGGCGGACCTGGAACAGCGCATCAAGCGGCTGGAGCCGGTCAACCTGGCGGCGATCCAGGAACTGGAAGAGCAGTCGCAGCGCAAGACCTACCTCGACGCGCAGCACGCCGACCTGACCGAGGCGCTGGAAACCCTGGAAGAGGCGATCCGCAAGATCGACCGCGAGACGCGCACGCGCTTCAAGGAAACATTCGACCGCGTCAATGCCGGCGTGCAGGAGCTGTTCCCGCGCCTGTTCGGCGGCGGCCACGCCTACCTGGAGCTGACCGGCGAGGACCTTTTGTCGACCGGCGTCAACATCATCGCGCGCCCGCCCGGCAAGAAGCCCGCCAGCATCGGCCTGCTCTCCGGCGGCGAGAAAGCGCTGACCGCGGTGTCGCTGGTGTTCTCGATTTTCCGCCTCAACCCCGCGCCGTTCTGCCTGCTCGACGAGGTCGACGCCCCGCTCGACGAAGCCAACGTCGGCCGCTTCAGCCAGATGGTGGTCGAGATGAGCAAGAGCGTGCAGTTCCTGGTCGTCTCGCACAACAAGGTCACCATGGAAGCCGCCAGCCAGCTCGCCGGCGTCACCATGCGCGAACCCGGCGTGTCGCGCCTGGTCAGCGTGGACCTGGCAGAGGCCACGCGCCTGGTGGGGTGAGCAACCCGAATCTCTTCCGCGTTTGCTCCGATCAGGCGCCTTCGGGATTCCGTTGGCATCTGCGCCTGGCAGGTCCTGACCGGGTGCGCCGGGGGTGGATCACCAGATTTCCACCCGTTCACTCCCGATCCGCACCATCGGATCGCCGCGCGTACACCCGAAGGCAGAGTGGAACTCGGGCATGTTGGCCAGCGGCGCGTTGACGCGGAAGGCGCCCGGCGCGTGCGGCCCGGTCTGGATGTGCAGGCGCAAGGCTTCGGGGGTCCAGTTGCGCCGCCACACGCGGGCCCAGCCAAGGAAGAAGCGCTGCTGCGGGGTGTAGCCGTCGATTGCAGACCCGCTGCCGGGCAGAGTCGAAACAAATGCCTGGTAGGCGAGGCTGACGCCGCCGAGGTCGGCGATGTTCTCGCCCAGGCTTGCCTTGCCATTGAGCCTGAGGCCGTCGGGCGTTGCAAACTCGCCGGCCTGCGCGATGAGCCGCTGCGCGCGGCGTTCGAATTCGGCGCGGTCCCGGGTGCTCCACCAGTCGCGCAGCCGGCCCTGCGCATCGAAGCGGCTGCCGGCATCGTCGAAGGCATGCATCAGTTCGTGTCCGATCACCGCGCCGATGGCGCCGAAATTCAGGGCGTCGTCGGCGTCCGGATCGAAGAACGGCGGCTGCAGGATGCCGGCCGGAAACACGATCTCGTTCAACAACGGGTTGTAGTAGGCGTTGACCTGCTGCGGCGCGATGTACCACTCGCTGCGGTCCGCCGGACGGCCCACACGCGCGTACTCCTGCGCCTGGCGGAAACGGTCGAGGGCACGCACGTTGGCGAGTAGCGTGTCCGGCGCCAGGATCAGCCCGGAATGGTCGCGCCAGCGGTCGGGATAGCCGATCTTCGCGCCGAAGCTGGCCCATTTGCGCAAGGCCTCGGCGCGGCTGCCCTCGCCCAGCCAGGGTAGCGACTCGATGCGAAGGCGCAGGGCCGAGCGCAATTGCTCGACCAGCGCCAGCATCCGTGCCTTGGCCTCCGGGCGGAAATGGCGCTCGACGAACAACTGCCCCAGCGGCTCTCCCAGGCGCTGGTTCATCTGCTCGATGGCGCGAATCTCGCGCGGCCGCAGGCGTTTCTGGCCGCGCAGGGTGGCGCCGTAGAAGCGAAAGCTCTCGTCCACCATCGCGGCATGCAGGAAGGGCGCGGAATGGCGCAGCAGCTGCCAACGCAGGTACGCGCGCCAGCTCGCCAGCGGCCATTGCGCGATGCCCTGCGCCACCGTGGAAAAATGCGCCGGGTGCGACAGCGAAAACTGCTGCGCGTGGGCGAGCCCCACGGCGTCCAGGTATCCGCGCCAGTCGAAGCCCGGCGTTGTGGCGCTCGCCTCGCCCACGCTGCGCAAGTGGTAGCTGCGGGCAGGATCGCGCAGTTCTTCGCGCGAGAGGTGTGCGCGCGCCAGCCGGGTTTCGAGCGCCACGATGCGCCCCGCGTCGGCCTGCGAGCGGCGCATGCTGCTGCCGGCAAGCGCGAGCATGCGCGCGATGTGCTCGCGATAGGCCTCCAGTTGCCGGCGCGACTCGGCATCGTGGCGCAGGTAGAAGTCGCGGTTCGGCAGGCCCAGTCCACCCTGGAAGGCATAGGCGATGACCTGTCCGGGGTCCTTCAGGTCAGGCTGCGCCACCAGGTGGAACAACACCGGTACCCCGTCCCGGTGCAGGCGCTGGATCAGCGGCTGCAGCTCCGAGCGCGCGCGGATGGCGGCAATCGCGTCCAGGTCGGCCTGGATCGGCGCAAACTGCAGGGCCTCCAGTTGCGCCGGGTCGGTCGCCGAGCGGAAGAAGCGCCCGACCAGCCACTGCGGCGATCCTTCGGTCGCGTCCCGCTGCGCCGCCGCCTCGCGCGCGATCCGCAGCAAGCGTTCGTTGTTGCGATCCTCGATCTCGTTGAAACTGCCCCAGCTCGAGTACGCCGGCGGCACCGGATTGCGCGCCAACCAGCCGCCGTTGGCGTACTGGTTGAAGTCCTGGCAGGCGGAGACGGCGGGATCCAGGTCACCGGCAACCAGCCCGCTGTCGGCGGCCTGCGCCGGGACCAGCCAGGCGAACACGGCAAGGCACACGGCCCGGCTGGCGGTGGATCCGGCAATCACGCGATCGGCAACAGGGTCAGCAGGAGACGCCGGAATTGTCCCGATCGCGGCGGCAGGGGACAGTGCAACAGGTCATTGCCTGAAAGCGGGTGTAGGCGTGAGCAGCGGGTGTTGGTTGTTGGTGTTGGTTGTTGGTGTTGGTTGTTGGTGTTGGTTGTTGGTGTTGGTTGTTGGTGTTGGTTGTTGGTGTTGGTTGTTGGTGTTGGAAGGAGCGGATGCCCGCCAGTCCGCGCCAGGCTGCGATTGCCAACATCAGAAGCCAGCAGCAACACCGGTGTTGGTTCCCGGTGTCGGTGTTGGAAAGAGCGGCTCCCTGCCAGCTCGCGCCAGCCGCTCCAACCAACACCAACAACCAACACCAACACCCGCTTCTGACGCCAACACCAACAACCAACACCAGCTTCTGACGCCAACACCCGCTTCGACTTAGTGCCCGTGCGCCCCGGACTTCGGGCAGTGGCAGGCGCCGGTGGGGCCGTATTCGATGCCGAAGGTCTGGCCGTCACGGTGGCGCTGCCAGTAGAACTCGGGTGCCGGCAGGCCCTTGCCGCCGACTTCGGCCATGTCGGCCTTGAGGTCGAACAAGCGGCCGTCGACCATCACCATCGCGGTGTTGTCGCTGTCGCGGATGTCGGCCAGCGGGTTGCCGTCGAGCACCACCAGATCAGCCTGCTTGCCGGCTTCCAGTGAACCGAGCTTCTTGCCGAGGCCGATGTAGTCGGCGCCGTCGATGGTCGCCGCGCGCAGGGCTTCGAAGTTGCTGAAGCCGCCCTGGGTGAGCATCCAGATCTCCCAGTGCACGGCGAGGCCCTGCATCTGGCCATGGCCGCCGGTCTGGATGCGTACACCGGCATCGCGCAGGCGCTTGGCGGACTTGGCCACTTCGATGTGGAAATAGTCCCAGTCCGGCGCGGTCTCCCGGCGGATCGCGCGCGCGGCGAGTTGCTCCGCCGGGAAGTAGCGGTTCAGGCGCGGCTCTTCCCACACCGGATCGCGCGCATACCACCAGTACTCACCATTGAGGCCACCGTAGGTCACCACCAGCGTCGGCGTGTTGCGCACATCGGTGCGGCTCATCAGGCCGATGATGTCGCCGTACAGCGGCGCCACCGGCAGGTTGTGCTCAACGCCGGTAACGCCATCGAGCACCATTGTCAGGTTGTGGTTAAGGGTGGAACCGCCCTCCTCCACCACGAGCATGCCGAGCTCACGCGCGGCGGTGTTGATCTGCTGGCGCTGGTCGCGGCGCGGCTGGTTGTAGCTCTTCACGCTGAAGGCACCGAGCGCCTGCATGCGCTTGAGGTGGAAGCGCGCGTCGTCGATCGAATCCACCACCGCCTTGAAGTCGCCGTCGGCGCCGTACAGGATCGTGCCGGTGCTGTAGACGCGCGGGCCGACCATGCGCCCGGCCTTGACCAGTTCCGCCTGCGAGAACACGAACTCATTGGTGGCGGACGGGTCGTGCATCGCAGTCACGCCGAAGGCCAGGTTGGCGTAGTAGGCCCAGTTCTGCTGCGGCACCACGCCCTGGCCGAAGTGCGCGGCGTGCGCATGCGCGTCGACGATGCCGGGCATCAGGGTCTTGCCGGCGACATCGATCACCCGCGCGCCGTTCGGGATCGTCAGTGCAGCGCGGCTGCCCACCGCATGGATGCGGTCGCCATCGACGATCACCACGCCGTCCTCGATCACTTCCTGGCTCTGCTCCGCATCGCGCATGGTGATCACGCGGCCACCGACGAAAGCGGTGACGCCGCTCGGCGTGTAGACCGGCTGCTTGAGGCCCACGGCGATCGACTTCGCCTCGCTGGCCTTCGGCAACTCCTTCGGCGCACCGGGCAGGAAGGCGAACACATCCTTCAGCGCGCGGCTGACGTAGCGGTCGCCGAGCATCCAGTGCAACTGCTGCGCCTCGCCGCTGCCCGACCAGTGCAGGTAGGAGCCGGCGTCGCCGCTGATCCGGGTCACCGGGATTGCGCTGGTGTCCTTGCTGAGTTCGATGCTGCCGCCGGTGGCCGGCAATGGCGCCACGTAGGCATTGAACAGTTCGGTGAAGGCGACAAACTTGCGGTCCGGGCTCAGCGCGACGAAATCGACGTACTTGAGGTTGAACACCTCACGCACATCCTCGCCATGCAGCCCTGCGGACATCAGTTTCTTGCTCAGGCCCTCTCCCGTGAAGAAGTAGATGCGCGAGCCGTCTGCGGAAAACTGCGGGGTCTGCCCGTCCTTGGCCACGCGCGTCGGCGTGCCGCCGGCGGCCGGGATCCAGAACACGCCGCGCTCGCGCGACCACAGACTGCCGGTCAGGCCACCGCCACCGCTGCGCGCGTAGACGATGCGCGTGCCATCCGGCGAATACTGCGGGCCGTAGTAGAAGCCGGGTTCGCTGCTGAGCTTGCGCTCGGCGCCGCTCGCCAGGTCGCGCTCGATGATGGCCCCCATCGCAGCGTCCGACCATGTCGTGTAAAGCAGCTTGTTGCCATCGGCGCTGAAGCTCGGCTGGTACTCGAACACCCCTGTCGCACTGGTCAGCCGCTGCGGCTGGCCGTCCGGCAGCGCCTTGCGCCACAGCGATCCGACCGCGTGGAACACCAGCGTACGCCCATCCGGGCTGGTGGCCACGTCGCGGATCATCTTCGGGCTGAACTCGCCTTCGTCTACGCGCTGCTCGAAGCGCAGCGGCTGGACCACCTGCTGGTCGATCTCGGCCGTGAACGGGATCTCGACCGGCTTGCCGTCGGCCACCGACACGCGCCACAGCTTGCCCTGCGCCCAGATCACGATGGACTGCGAATCCGGGGTCCAGTCGAAGTTCGGGTATGGGCCGAAGATCGCCCAGGCTTCCTGCTGGTCGTGGCTCAGGCCATCCCACAGCGGGCGCACGTCGCCCGATTCGAGGTCCAGCAGGTGCAGCACGGTGCGTTCGCGCACGCGCTTGACGAAGGCCAGGGTCTTGCCATCCGGCGACGGCTGCGGACGCACCGCGCCGCCCGGCGTGGCGACCAGCGTCTCGATCTCGCCGGTCTCGCGGTCCAGCCGGCGGATGGCGTAGATCAGATCGTGCACATTCTTGTTGTACTGGAAGTAGGGGCCGGCGCTGACGTCCTCGCTGAAATAGACGTAGCGGCCGTCCGGACTGACCGCCGGCTCGCCCAGGTCCTGCTGGTCGTTCTTTTTCTTGGTCAGCTGCAAGCCGTCGCCGCCGCCCACGTGGTACAGCCACAGCTCACCGGCGCCGAGCGAGCGCTCGGAACTGAAATGCTTGCGCCCCACCAGGTACTGCCCGTCCGGGGTCCACGCCGGGTTGTTCAGCAGGCGGAAGCTCTCCTTGCTGACCTGGGTGGACTTGCCGTCGGAGAGCGTCATGCGCCACAGGTTGTTGCCGCCTGCGCGGTCGGAGGTGTAGGCGATCTGCTTGCCATCCGGCGAATAGCGCGGCTGCACGTCGAAGGCCAGGCCCTGGGTCAGGCGCTTCGCCGGTCCGCCGGCGATCGGCAGTTCGTACAAGTCGCCGAGCAAATCGAACACGATTCGCTGGCCGTCCGGGCTGACGTCGAGGTTGGTCCAGGTGCTCTCGGACACGCTGAAGCGGATCCGCTTCAGCTCACCCGGCGGCTGGTTGACGTCCCACTTGGGGGCTTCCTTGTCCTTGGCCATGACCGGCGCGGGAATCGCCAGCACCAGGCCCAGGGAGATGATTGCCGCACGGATCATGCGCGCCCTCGTCAGCTTTCACGGAAGGCGCCGACGCTAGCACGCCTGCCGGGATACGCGAGGTAGACGATTGCAGCGCTCAGCCGGCGGTGGGCGCCTGGGTGCAGAAACGGTCGCGTTGCGCCGGTTCCGCACGCAAATGCTGACTGAAGTAGTAATCGAGCATCTCGCGGACCCGCGTGTGTTCCGTCTCTGGATAGAAGCTTCCGGTCTGCGCGATCCACCCGTCCGCGCATTGCGCCAGGGTCTGCTCGCTGGCGGCGCAGGCCAACAGCTCATCGAAGGCATGCCGGTAGCGCGTGAACTCGTCGCGCGTGAGGTCAGGTCCATGCCCCGGCACCAGGCGCACGAAGGGCATGTCTTCCAGCCCCGCAAGCGCACTGGACCAGCGGGCAGGACAGGCGGTGTCGAAGAATGGCACGGGCAAGGTGACCAGGTCCCCGGCGGCCAGCACGCGGCTGCCGCGATCGTAGAGCCACAGATCGCCCTCGGTGACCGCATCGGTCTCGAGGCCGATGCGCAATTGCCGGCCGGCGATGCGCCAGTTGCGCGTGCGCGTGATCGGCTCCGTCGGCAGCAAGCGCTCGCCGAGGTCGATCAGGCCGATGTCGACGCGGTACTTCTCGCGCTCCGCCGCGCGGGTCTTGGGGTCGTCGACCATGGCCACCAGTTGCGCGCGATAGCTGGCCAGCCAGCTGCCGAGCGCATGCTCGATGCCGGGACTGGCGTACACCCGCGCGTTCGGGAAGCGCTCGCGGATGAGCGCATTGCCGCCGACGTGGTCCAGGTGCCAGTGCGAGTTGACGATGGCCGCGACGCGGCTCAGGTCCTCGTCGACAAAAGCCAGGATGCGCCGCGCGTGCACCGCATGGCGGCCGGTGTCGAACACGATCCAGCCGGTGTCGCCCGACAGCAACAGGGAATTGCCATCGGGCTGCGCGCCCGGCACGAAGCTGCCGGGAAGCAGGTAGACATCGTTGGACAGTTGCAGCATGCCGTCGTTGGCCGACACCGGCGCCGCCGCGCAGACCAGCGCGCAGCAGCCACTCAGGAAGCGCAGCCATGACGTCATCGGGCAGGTAATGGTGGCGGAAGGACGCGCCGAGCATGCCCGCAATTGGTGCGCGAAACCTGAGCGGCAGCATAACGATCCCCGCGCGCCCGGATTGACATCGATGCGGGCAGCGCAAGGTGCATCATCTCAGTCATTCGATGACCGCAGCGAGCGCCATGATTCCCACCGATACCACCAACGCTGCCGATCCGGGCAATCCAGCACCAGACGAGCACGATCCCGCGCTCGACCTGCCTTCGTTTCCCGGCGGACTGTCGCGCCGCGAAATCGGCGCCGCGCGGGATTTCTGGCATGGGCAGGTGACTCCGCGCGGCGGCCTGGCCTTCGATGCGCTCGACGGCTTCCTGACCGTGCTCGCATTGCTCCCGCATCCGCCCTCGCCGCAGCGCTGGACCGCGGTAGCGCTGGGCCCCGCTTTTGCCCCGCTCGATGCGCACGCGCGCGACGAGGCCACTGGCTGGCTGTATCGGCTTGGCACCCATGTGGCCCAGCGTATCCGGCTGGACCCGGCCCAGCACAAGGCCGCCGTGCTGCCGGAATTCGACATCCTGCCGCAGGACGACGCCGACAACGACGAAGCGGCCGAGCAGCGCACGGCGAAGTCCTGGTCGGCCGGCGCCGCGGCGGCGCTGGCGCTGGACCCCACCGGCCTGCAGGACATCGTCGACCACGAATCGCTGCGCGAGGAACTGGCGCCCTTCGTCCTGCTCGGCAGGGACGGCCCCGAGGACGGCCTGGCCTACACCCGCACCCAGCGGCTGCGCCTGATGCGCGCTGCCACCTTCGGCGCGCACCGGCTATGGAAGCACTACCAGCCCATCCGCGAGCGCGGCGGCTTGCGCCGGCAACCCGTCCGCGCCACTCCCGAACCCGGCCGCAACGACCCCTGCCCCTGCGGCAGCGGCCGCAAGTTCAAGCTGTGCCATGGGAAGGCGGTGCATTGAGGGCAAGAGCGGGCTGGGGATTGGGGGCTGGGGGCTTGGGCGCGGAAATCAGCGACTGGCGCAAGACCGACTCTTAATCGGGAGCCGCCTATCGTTGTCTCAGAGCATGAACCGGGACTTGCAGATTCGCAGCCAGAAGCCGGTCGTACGCCAGTGCTGATCCCGGCGCCCCAGCCCCCAGTCCCCAGCCCCGCTCCTGCTCCCCCGCGATTCACCCCCGTTCCAACAGCTTGCGCAGATCAATCAACGCCGCGTTCGCGCGCGAGATGTAGTTGGCCATCACCAGCGAGTGGTTGGCGAAGAAGCCGTAGCCGCCGCCGTTGAGGATCATCGGGCTGTAGATCGCTGCCTGGGATTCTTCCAGCTCGCGGATGATCTGCTTGACGCTGATCACGGCGTTCTTGTCCTGCAGCACCGGACGGAAATCGCGTTCGATGGCTTTCAGCAGGTGCAGCAGGGCCCAGGTGGCGCCACGCGCTTCATAGAACACATTGTCGATCTGCATCCACGGGGTGCGCATCACCAGCACCGACGGTCCTGGCGTGGACTGGGTGGCACTGGACTCGTTGGCAAGGTCAGTATTGATGCGCACCTGGCCGACGCTCATCGACAGCCGCTGCGACAAAGAGCCCATCTGCTTCTCGACCAGTTGCAGCCAGGATGCGAGATTGTCGGCGCGCACGTAGAACTGCGCGTTGAACTCGTCCGCGTCTGCAAGCCGCTTGAGATAGCCGTCCAGGTGGGCGATGCCCTGGCGGTACTGGCTCTCGGTCGACGGCAGGATCCAGTGGTCGTTGCTGTAGGCGAACAGCGGCTGCGCCTCGCGCAGGTCCGCATCGTCCTCCGACTGGCTCTGCGAGCGCGAGAAGTCGTTGCGCAGCGCCAGTGAGAAATCCCGCAACTGCTGCAGCACACCGAATTCCCATTCAGGGATGTTGTCCATCAGCACGCCGGGCGGCGCGATGTCGTTGGACAGGTAGCCGCCGCGCTTGTCGAGCAAGGTCTCCGCCAGTTTCATGGCGGTAGACACGCTGACGTAGCCCGGCACCACCTGCTGTCCGGCCGCCTTGGCGCGCGCCTCCGCCGTCGCCAGCACCTTGAAGCGAGCGGGCTCGGTGGACCACCAGAACATCACGGCCAGCAGCGCCAACACCACCAGCCCTGTCAGCCCCAGCCAGAGGCGCAGCCCTGGGCGCCACCAGCGGCGCATCGGCGGCACCGACACAACCTCATTGACGGGGGGCACGCTGGCATCCTGGGTTTCCATGGGCACGCTCGCTCGACAGACTGGCGTCGATCCTACCGCAGCCACCGTTGCCCGCCGCTGATCGCAGCCGCACCTGAACTTTCGCTGGTGCTGTCAACCCAGTGTCATGCGCCAACGCGGTGCATCCGCGTATGATCCGCGCCGCCTGCACCCGGGGAGGTCCGGATTCGCCTTGCGCGCCGCACTGGCGACCGGTCCGCCTCCACGACGTGCCCCCGATCCTGGCGCGCGCCCCGGCGTGCGCCCCCGCTTCTTCCATCAGAGAGAGTCATTGCCATGGTGTTCGAGACTGTAGGCCTGCTGGGCCACGAGCAAGTCGTGTTCTGCCAGAACAAGGATGTGGGCCTGAAGGCGATCATCGCCGTGCACAACACCACGCTTGGGCCCGCGCTCGGCGGCCTGCGCATGTGGCCGTACAAGACGGAGCAGGAAGCGCTGAACGATGTGCTGCGCCTGTCGCGCGGCATGACCTACAAGGCGGCGGTGGCGGGCCTCAACCTCGGCGGCGGCAAGGGCGTGATCATCGGTGATCCGTCCAAGGACAAGTCCGAGGGCCTGTTCCGCGCCTTCGGTCGCTTCGTCAATTCGCTGGGCGGACGCTACATCACCGCCGAAGATGTCGGCATCGACGTCAACGACATGGAGTACGTGTTCCAGGAGACCGATTACGTCTCCGGCGTGCACCAGGTGCATGGCGGCTCGGGCGATCCCTCGCCGTTCACCGCCGCCGGCTCGCTGCAGGGCATCATGGCCAGCCTCAATGTGCGTTTCGGCACCGAGGAAGTCGGCAAGTTCAGCTACGCGGTGCAGGGCGTCGGCCATGTCGGTTATGAACTGGCCAAACTGCTGCGCGCGGAAAAGGCCAAGGTCTTCGTCACCGACATCAACCGCGCCGCGGTGCAGCGCTGCGTCGACGAACTCGGCTGCGAGGCGGTCGCGCTGGACGAAATCTACGATGTCGACGCCGACGTCTACAGCCCCTGCGCCCTCGGCGGCACGGTCAACGAGAAGACCATGCCGCGCTTCAAGTTCAAGATCGTCTGCGGCGCCGCGAACAACCAGCTGGCCACCGACGACTGCGGCGACGAACTGGAGCGCCGCGGGATCCTGTACGCACCCGACTACGCGGTCAACGCGGGCGGCCTGATGAACGTGTCGATCGAGCTCGACGGTTACAACCGCGAGCGCGCGATGCGCATGCTGCGCTCGATCTATTACAACGTGGGCACCATCTTCAAGATCGCCAAGCGCGATGGCATCGGTACGTGGAAGGCTGCCGACCGCATGGCCGAAGAGCGCATCAACACCGTCGGCAAGGTCAAGCTGCCGTACATGGGCAGCACGCGTCCGCTGTTCAAGGGCCGTTCGAAGAGCTGAGCCTCGCTCCGAACGGGGCTGCATTTTTCGAACGCAAAGGACGCAAGGGAGCGCAAAGGACGCAAAGAAGAGCTGACAAGAGGATGATGCCGAAGTAATGCTACTGGCTCCTCTTGCGTCCTTTGCGCACTTTGCGTCCTTTGCGTCCCCCATCCAGAGCCTGACCGGAGCGCCAGCGCGGCCAGGCACCATCGGAGCGCCACCGCATGCACACTTCCCACGGCGACGACATCGAGATGCTGCGCGAGACTGTCCGGCGCTTCGCCGACAGCGAAATTGCCCCGCGCGCGGAGGAGATCGACGGCAGCAACTGCTTCCCGCGCGACCTGTGGCCAAAACTCGGTGAACTGGGTCTGCTCGGGATCACAGTCGACCACGAGCACGGTGGCAGTGGCCTGGGCTACCTCGCCCACCTGATCGCGATGGAGGAGATTTCCCGCGCATCCGGCTCGGTCGGGCTGTCCTACGGCGCGCACTCCAACCTGTGCGTGCAGAACCTCTACAACAACGCGAATGCCGCGCAGAAGGCGAAGTACCTGCCGAAGCTGTGCAGCGGCGAGTGGGTGGGCGCGCTCGCCATGAGCGAGCCGGGCGCCGGCTCGGATGTGGTCGGCTCGATGGCCTGCCGCGCCGAGAAGCACGGCGACCGCTGGGTGGCGAACGGTTCGAAGATGTGGATCACCAACGGCCCGGATGCCGAGGTCCTGGTGGTGTACATGCGCACCGCCCCGAAGGACCGCGGCTCGCGCTGCATGACCGCCTTCATCGTCGAGAAGGGCATGAAGGGCTTCCGCACCGCGCAGAAGCTGGACAAGCTCGGCATGCGTGGGTCGAACACCTGCGAACTGGTGTTCGACGACTGCGAGATTCCCGAGGAAAACGTCCTGGGTGAAGTCGACCAGGGCGTCAAGGTGCTGATGAAGGGTCTCGACACCGAGCGTCTGGTGTTGTCCGGTGGCCCGCTCGGGCTGATGCAGTGCGGCTTCGAACTGACCCTCGGCTATGTGCGTGAGCGCAAGCAGTTCGACCAGCCGATCGGCACCTTCGGCATCATGCAGGCCAAGCTGGCCGACATGTACACCCAGTTGCAGTCCGCGCGCGCCTATGCCTACCGCGTGGCCGAGGCCTACGACCGTGGCCAGCGCTCGCGCGTCGATCCGGCCAGCTGCCTGCTGTACGCCTCCAAGGCGGCGGTCGACGTCAGCCTGGAGACGATCCAGGCCCTCGGCGGCAATGGCTACATCAACCAATACCCGGCCGGGCGCCTGCTGCGCGACGCCAAGCTCTACGAGATCGGCGCCGGCACCCAGGAGATCCGCCGCATGCTGATCGGACGGGAGTTGTTCGCGGGCAAGGCATAGGGGAAACGGGAGCAGGAGCAGAAGCGGGGCAAGGGGAAAGGGGCAAGGGGAGACCTCGCGCCAGACCAAAGACTGCGCTGTGCTCGCACGCAAACGCGGGACAGGCTCCGGGACAGCGAGCTTTTCCCCTGCCCCCTGCCCCGCCTTTGCTCTTCCCTTGCCCCACCTTTGCTGCCACCCTGCCCCACCGCGACACTTGTTCGCCCCCATTCACATTCCTGCGCATTTACAGCACGCCCGAGGATGGCTAGTTTCGACGAATCGGGGTCTGAGCCGGGGGCAGTAATGGCGCAGGGTGAGGAACTCTTCGAGTTCGCGGCCGAACCGGTCACGGCCGAGCCGTGGAATGTGCTGATCGTCGACGACGAACCCGCGGTCCACGAAGTGACCCGCCTGGTGCTCGGCAGCTTCCGCTTCGAAGACCGCCCGCTCAAGTTCCACCACGCCTATTCCGCCAACGAGGCCCGCAAGCTGCTGCGCGCGGTCCCGGACATCGGCGTGATGCTGCTGGACGTGGTGATGGAGTCCGACCAGGCCGGCCTGGACCTGGTCAAGTTCGTCCGCGGAGAGCTGAACAATCACTTCGTGCGCATCGTGCTGCGCACCGGGCAGCCGGGCCAGGCGCCCGAGCACGAGGTGATCACCAACTACGACATCAACGACTACAAGGACAAGACCGAGCTCACCGCGCAGAAGTTGCGCACCATGATGTACGCCACCCTGCGCGCCTACCGCGACGTGATGCTGATCGAGCGCAACCGGCTGGGCCTGGAGCGCGTGATTTCGGCCAGCGCGCACATCTTTTCGCATCAGAAATCGCACGAATTCGCCTCGGCGGTGTTGGCGCAACTGGGCAATGTCGTCGGGCTGGAACGCGGCGCGTTGTATTGCAAGCCGGTGGAAACACCGGTGGCGTCGGGCGAGCAACTGGTGGTTGCAGCGGCGACCGGCGACTACGCGCGCTTCGTCAACACGCCGGTGGACTCAGCTCTTCCGCAGCGGCTGCTGGACTCGGTGCACAAAGCCTTCGAGCGCAAGGAGAACTTGTTCGCCGACGACCACTACGTGCTGCATTTCACCGACAGCCACTCGACCGAGAGCCTGCTCTACGTCGGTGAGACGCCCAAGCTGCGCGATGTCGACTACCGCCTGGTGCAACTGTTCTGCACCAATGTCTCGATCGCCTTCGAGAACCTGCACCTCAACAAGGAACTGTTCGAAAGCCAGCTGGAAATGGTCTACCTGCTGGCGGGCGCGGCCGAGACGCGCTCGCGCGAGACCGCCAACCACGTTCGGCGCGTGGGTCTGATCGCCGAGCTGATCGGTCGCGTGGCCGGGATGGACGAGCAGGAAGCCGGCATGTTGCGCTTCGCCGCGCCGCTGCATGACATCGGCAAGATCGGTATCCCCGACGCGATCCTCAACAAGCCGGGGGCCCACACGGCCGAAGAGGCCGCGGTGATGCGCACCCATGCGGACCTCGGTGCGCAGATGCTGGCCTCATCCAAGCGCCCGCTGATGCAACTGGCCGCGCAGATCGCGCGCGAGCACCACGAGAACTGGGATGGCAGCGGCTATCCGCGCGCGCTCAAGGGCGCCGAGATCGGGCTTCCCGGCCGCATCGTCGCACTCGCCGACGTGTATGACGCGCTCGGCAGCAACCGCTGCTACAAGCGCGCGTGGGCGGTCGAGGAAGTGCAGTCCTTCATCCGTGGCCAGTCCGGACGCAAGTTCGATCCTTCACTGGTCGACCTTCTGTTCGATCACTGGGACGCCGCCGAGGACATCCGCAAGCGCCTGCCGGATTGAGGCAGGTGTTGGTGTGGGTTGAAGCTGGTGTTGGTGTGGGTTGTTGGTGCTGGTTGGTGCGGCGCGTCGCACGCAACAAGCCTCAGCCGGCTCCAAACCAACACCAACACCAGCAACCAACACCCAGACTGAAGCAGGTGTTCGCGTGAGTTGTGGCAGTTGGTTGGCGCGAGGCGCTGCTCTCACCGAACATCCGATAACTCATTGATCTGAAGAGCAGTTTGTCCGCAAAGGACGCAAAGGACGCAAAGAAGAGCGGAAACCGCTTCGCTTCCTCTGCGTTCTTTGCGTCCTTTGCGGACAAGAAAAGTGGCGCGGGTCGCGAAGAAGTTCGATGCGCGAAAAAGCGCACCGCCAGGGGCGACCGGGACTCTCACCTCAGTCCCGCTCCAATCCAACACCAACACCAAAAACCAACACCGGCTCCTCAGCGTTGCCCCGCGCTCTCGCGGTCCTCCAGCGCCCCACCCGGCTCCTGGATGCGCTGCAGGTGTTCCATGATCATGCGCACGGCGTCGCGACGCAGTTCGGTGCGGATGATCTCCTCTTCCTGGCCGGCACCGATCGCCTGCTGCTCGTCGAAGCTGTAGACGCGCGACAGCTCCACCGGGGTGTCGCGCAGCAGCGGCTTGCCGTCGGGCGCGTCGACCGCGTACAGCACGCGGTAGTGCAACTCGTACTCACCCACCTTGGCGCGGTCGTCGAGGCTGATGACATTGCGCTCGACGGTCTCGGACTCGATCTTCAGGGTGCTCGCGCCAGCGCTGTTGAGCGGCTTCAGCGAGGCGCCGGCGGCGCCCAGTTCGCGCTCCAGGTCCTGCACCAGCGGGCTGTCGAGGTCCACCGCCTGGATCGCGATGGCGCCCATGACCCGTGGCAAGGGCGCGCTGTCCTTCAGCGCGAAACCACAGGCGCCCAGCATCGACGCGACGGCGACGACGGCCAGCTTGCGGATGGCGTTCATGATCTGGGGCTCCTGGGTCAGTCGGACACGACAATGTTGACGAGTTTATCCGGCACCACGATGAACTTGCGCACAGTCTTGCCGTCGGTGAACTTGGCAACGTCGGCGTGGGCGAAGGCCAGCGGGCGCAGGACATCCTCGCCGCTGCCGGGCGCCACTTCCAGCTTGCCGCGCAGCTTGCCGTTGACCTGCACCACCACGGTGATCAGGTCCTTCACCAGCGCGGCCGGATCCGCCTTGGGGAAACCGCGGTCTTCCAGCAGTTCCTCGGCATGCCCCAGCGCCTGCCACAGCGCGTGGCTGGTGTGCGGGGTGATCGGGTTCAGCATCAGCACGATGGCTTCCCAGGCCTCCTGCAGCACCGCGCGCGAGGCCGGGCCGCTGGCCTCGAACTTGCCGATCGCGTTCGACAGCTCCATCACCTTGGCGATCGCCGTGTTGAAGGTGTAGCGCGTGCCGATGTCGCGGTTCACGCCCTCGATGGTCTCGTGCAGCTTGGTGCGCAGCGCCTTGTCGGCGGCGGTCAGGGCGGCCACGTCCAGCGCCGGCGCCGGCCCGGCGGCGACGTGCTCGGCGACCATGCGCCAGACGCGCCGGAGGAAGCGCGCCATGCCTTCGACGCCGGCCTGGCTCCATTCCAGCTGCTGGTCCGGCGGCGCGGCGAACATCGAGAACAGGCGCACGGTGTCGGCGCCGTATTCGTCGATCAGCGCCTGCGGATCGACGCCATTGTTCTTGCTCTTGCTCATCTTCTCGATGGCGCCGATGGTCACCGGCTGGCCATCCTCGATCAACGTCGCGCCGGTCATGCGCCCGTGGCTGTCGCGGACGATCGAGACTTCCGCCGGGTTGTAGTAGGTCTTCTTGCCGTCTTGCTCGCGGTAGAAGGTCTCCGCCACCACCATGCCCTGGCACAGCAGGTTGATCGCCGGCTCGTCGCTGTGGACGTAGCCGAAATCGCGCATCGCCTTGTGCCAGAAACGGAAGTACAACAGGTGCATCACGGCGTGCTCGATGCCGCCGATGTAGAGGTCGATCGGCAGCCAGTAGTTGGCGCGCCCGTCCAGCATGGTCGGCGCGCCCGGGCAGGTGTAGCGCGCGTAGTACCAGGAGGACTCGACGAAGGTGTCGAAGGTATCGGTCTCGCGCTTGGCCGGAGCGCCGGTCAGCGGATCGGTGGTCTCGTAGAAGGCCGGCATCTTCTTGATCGGCGAGGCCACGCCCTCGAACAGCACGTCCTCGGGCAACACCACCGGCAGCAGTTCCGGCGGCACCGGCACCGCCTCGCCGTTGTCGCGGTAGATCATCGGAATCGGGCAGCCCCAGTACCGCTGGCGCGACACGCCCCAGTCGCGCAGGCGGAAATTCACCTTGCGCTTGCCCTTGCCTTCCGCCTCCAGCTTCGCCGCCAGCGCGTCGAACGCGGCCTTGTAGTCCAGGCCATCCAGCAGCGACCCGGAGTTCACGCAGATGCCCTTCTCGGTGTAGGCGCCCTGGGACAGGTCGACCCCGCCCTCGCGGGCTTCGATCACCTGTTTCACTGGCAGCCCGTACTTGGTCGCGAACTCCCAGTCGCGCTGGTCGTGTCCCGGCACCGCCATTACCGCGCCGGTGCCATAACCCATCAGCACGAAGTTCGCGGCATACACCGGCACGCGCTCGCCGCTGATCGGGTGGATGGCGTGCACGCCGAGCGCCACGCCCTTCTTTTCCATGGTTTCGACGGCCGCCTCGGCCACCGCCGCGTGGCGGCATTCCTCGATGAAGGCGGCGACCTCGGCATTGGAATCGCCCGCCCGGCGCGCCAGCGGGTGTTCGGCGGCCACCGAGATGTAGGTCACGCCCATCAGGGTGTCCGGGCGCGTGGTGTAGACCACCAGGTCCTCGCCGCCTTCGACCGCGAAGTGGATCTCCAGGCCCTCGGAGCGGCCGATCCAGTTGCGCTGCATGGTCTTGACCGAATCCGGCCAGCCGGTCAGCTCATCCAGCTTGCCGAGCAGTTCGTCGGCGTAGTCGGTGATGCGGAAGAACCATTGCGGGATCTCGCGGCGCTCGATGACGGCGCCCGAGCGCCAGCCGCGGCCGTCGACCACCTGCTCGTTGGCCAGCACGGTCTGGTCCACCGGATCCCAGTTGACCACCGAGTTCTTGCGATAGACCAGGCCCTTGGCGTACAGCTCGGTGAAGAAGCGCTGCTCGTGCTGGTAGTAATCCGGCTTGCAGGTGGCCAGTTCGCGCGACCAGTCGTAGGCGAAACCAAGCGCCTGCAGTTGGCGTTTCATGTTCGCCATGTTGGCGTAGGTCCATTGCGCCGGCGGCACATTGCGCGCGATCGCGGCGTTCTCGGCGGGCAGGCCGAAGGCGTCGAAGCCCATCGGCTGCAGCACGTTCTTGCCCAGCATGCGCTGGTAGCGGCTGACCACGTCGCCGATGGTGTAGTTGCGCACATGGCCCATGTGCAGCGCACCGGAGGGATACGGCAGCATGCACAGGCAGTAGAACTTCTCTTTCGACGGGTCTTCGACGACTTCGAAAGCGCGCGTGCGCTGCCAGTAGTCCTGCGCCGTGGATTCGACGCTGCGCGGTTCGTAGGTGGTCTGCATGGCCGGGAGCCGATCGGAAGCGAGCCGGCAAGACTACAACGAGCAGCGTCGAGCAGGCACCAGACGGTGGCCTGCCCGACGCCTGCGGCCCGCGGTCAGGCCTTTTTCTGCTCCTCGTACTCCTGGTGCAGGTGGACCGGCGCGCCGGTCGCCTTGCGCGCACCGATGTTCAGCAGCTCAACCAGCACCGCAAAGCCCATCGCGAAGTACACATAGCCCTTCGGCACCGGCTGGCCGAAGCCGTCCGCGATCAGGATCACGCCGATCAGCAACAGGAAGGCGAGCGCAACGGTCTGATCGCGGCGCCCCCCAAAGGTCATATGGCAATGAAGAGAATGATCGTTCACTCTCCCGATCATTCCCTTGCCCGGTGTCTGCCCATGCGCCTGCCCCATCCCTTGCCTTCGCTGGCGTGCCTGACGCTGGTCCTGTCGCTGGCGGCCTGCAGCAGCGAGGCTCCGCCCTCGCCGCGTGGCAAGCCTGAAGTCACCGTCGTCACCGTGCAGCCGGAGGCGGTGACGCTGACGCGCGAGCTGCCGGGGCGGGTGAGTCCCTTCCTGGTGGCGGAGGTGCGCCCGCAGGTGGGCGGCCTGGTGCGCGAGCGCTTGTTCGAGGAAGGCTCGCGGGTTACCGCAGGACAGCCGCTGTACCAACTCGACGACGCCAGCTGGCGCGCCGATGTGGAGAGCGCGCGGGCGGCGCTCAAACGCGCGCAGGCCACGCTGCAGGCGGCGAAGCTGCGCGCGGCGCGGGCGGCGGAGCTGGCGGCGAAGAAGCTGGTCGCGGCGCAGGACAACGAGACTGCGGTGGCTGAGCTGGCCACCGCGCAGGCGGATGTGGGCGTGGCGCGCGCCGAACTCGAGCACCGCGAGGTGAACCTCGCTTACGCGCGGATCCTCGCGCCGATCGCCGGGCGCATCGGCAAGTCCAGCGTGACCCAGGGTGCGCTGGTCACCGCCAACCAGGACGCGGCGCTCGCGACCATCCAGCAACTGGACCCGATCTATGTCGACCTGACCCAATCCAGCGCCGAACTGCTGCAGCTGCGCAAGCAGGTCGAGGCCGGCAAGCTGGATGCGAACGCCGGCCTGCCGGTGCGCATCCTGCTGGAAGACGGCAGCCGCTATCCGCATGACGGCAAGCTGGCCTTCACCGACCTCAGTGTCGATCCGGCAACCGGCAGCTACTCGCTGCGCGTCGAGGTGGCCAACCCGGATGAGCTGCTGCTGCCGGGCATGTTCGTGCGCGCAGAGATCGGCCTCGGCCAGAGCGGCAGCGCCTTGCTCGTGCCGCAGCCCGCGGTGCAGCGCGACGCCAAGGGCGGCGCCTTCGCCTGGGTGGTCGGCGCCGACGGCAAGGTCGCGCGGCGCGACCTGAAGGTCAGCCGCACCGTGGGTGATCGCTGGCTGGTCGACGGCGGCCTGGATGCCGGCGAGCGCGTGATCGTTGAAGGCGTGCAGAAAGTGCGCCCGGATGCCGAAGTGACCGCGGTCGAACGCGGCGCGGCGCCCTCCGCGCCGCAGGGCTGACCGGCCATGGCGCGCTTCTTCATCGACCGGCCGATCTTCGCCTGGGTGATCGCCATCATCATCATGCTGGCCGGCGCATTGGCCCTGACTCGGCTGCCGATCTCGCGCTACCCGAGCATCGCGCCACCGACCATCACGATCAACGCCAGCTACCCCGGCGCCACGGCGCAGGCCGCGGAGAATTCGGTGACCCAGGTCATCGAGCAATCGATGACCGGCCTCGACGGCCTCGACTACATGTCCGCCACCAGCGATTCCAGCGGCCAGGTCGGCGTGACCCTGACCTTCACCAACGAGACCGACCCCGACATCGCCCAGGTGCAGGTGCAGAACAAGCTGCAGGTGGCCAGCGTGCTGCTGCCGGCCATCGTGCAGCAACAGGGCCTGCGCGTCAGCAAGTCGAGCGCCGGCTTCCTCCAGGTGGTCGCCTTCGTCTCCGAGGACGGCAGCATGCAGCGCGACGACATTTCGGACTATGTGTCGTCCAACCTGGTCGACCCGCTGAGCCGCGTGCCCGGCGTCGGCAGCGTGCAGGTGTTCGGCGGCAAGTACGCGATGCGCATCTGGCTGGATCCGAACAAGCTCGCGAGCTACAAGCTGACGCCGGCCGACCTGGTCAGCGCGATCCGCGCGCAGAACGCGCAGGTGGCGGTTGGCCAGCTCGGCGCCACGCCGGCGGTCGCCGGCCAGCAGATCAATGCGCCGATCACCGCGCAGGACCGGCTGCAGACGCCGGAGCAGTTCCGCGCCATCGTGCTGCGCAGCGAGCGCGACGGCTCGGTGCTGCGCCTGGGAGATGTCGCGCGGGTGGAGCTGGGCTCCGAAAGCTACGGTGTCATCAGCCGCTTCAATGGCAAACCGGCCTCCGGCGTGGCGGTCTCGCTGGCGACCAATGCCAACGCCCTGACCACCGCGCAGGGGGTGGCCGAGTTGCTGGAGCGCCTCAAGCCCTCGTTCCCGCCGGGCCTGACGGCGGTGGTGCCCTTCGACTCCACGCCCTTCGTGCGCGCCTCGATCGAGGAAGTGGTCAAGACCCTGATTGAAGCGGTGGTGCTGGTGTTCCTGGTGATGTACCTGTTCCTGCAGAACCTGCGCGCCACGCTGATCCCGACCATCGCGGTGCCGGTGGTGCTGCTCGGCACCCTCGCGGTGCTGCTGGCGCTGGGCTTCTCGATCAACATGCTGACGATGTTCGCGATGGTGCTGGCGATCGGCCTTTTGGTCGACGATGCCATCGTCGTGGTCGAGAACGTCGAGCGGGTGATGCGCGAGGAAGGCCTGTCGCCGCTGGAGGCCACGCGCAAGTCGATGGACCAGATCACCGGCGCGCTGGTCGGCATCGGCCTGGTGCTGGCCGCGGTGTTCGTGCCGATGGGCTTCCTGACCGGCTCCACCGGCGTGATCTACCGCCAGTTCACCGCCACCATCGTGGCCGCGATGGGCCTGTCGGTGCTGGTCGCCATCGTGCTGACGCCGGCGCTGTGCGCTACCTTGCTGAAACCGGGCCAGCACAGCGGCTCTGGCGCATTTTTCGGCTGGTGCAACCGCAACTTCGACGCGGCCAACCGCGGCTACCAGGGCATGGTCGGCGGCATCCTGCGCCGCGGCGGACGTTTCCTCGCGCTGTTCGCCGCGCTGTCGGCGGTCGCCGCCTACGTCTACCTGAGCGTGCCCTCCTCGTTCCTGCCGGACGAGGACCAGGGCACCCTGTTCACCATCGTGCAGGCGCCCGTGGGCGCTACCCAGGAGCGCACCGGCGCGGTGATGCAACAGGTCGAGCAGCACTTCAACACCCATGAGGCGGCGCACATCGAATCGGTGTTCGCGGTGCAGGGTTTCAGCTTCAGCGGTGGCGGCCAGAACAGCGGCATGGCCTTCGTCAAGCTCAAGGACTGGGCCGAGCGCAGCGGGGCCGATGCCAGTGTGCAGGCCATCGTCGGCCGTGCGATGGGCGCTTTCGGCGCGATCAAGGACGCGATGGTCTTCGCGGTGGCGCCGCCGCCGGTGTCCGAACTCGGCCAGACCGGCGGCTTCAACTTCTACCTGATGGACGACAACGGCGCCGGCCACGCCGCGCTGATGGCCGCGCGCAACCAGTTGCTGCAGGCCGCCGGGCAGAGCAAGCTGCTGACTGGCGTGCGCCCCAATGGTCAGGAGGACACGCCGCAGTTCCGCCTGGACATCGACCGGGAGAAGGCGAGTGCGCTCGGCGTCTCGCTGGCAGAACTCAACGAGACGCTCGCGATCGCCTGGGGCGGGCGTTACATCGACGATTTCATCGACCGCAACCGGGTCAAGCGCGTCTATGTGCAGGCCGACGCGCCCTTCCGCATGGTGCCGGAGGACTTCAACCGCTGGTATGTGCGCAACAGCGCCGGCGAAATGGTGCCGATGTCGGCCATCGCCGCCTGGCGCTGGGACTACGGCTCGCCACGGCTGGAGCGCTACAACGGCGTCGGCGCGGTCAACATCACCGGCACCGCTGCACCCGGCATCAGCTCGGGCGATGCGATGGCCGAGATCGAGCGCCTGGCGGCCGACCTGCCGGCCGGGTTCGGCATCGAGTTCAGCGGCGCCTCGTACCAGGAGCGGACGGCAAGCGCACAGACGCCGCTGCTGTACGCGCTGTCGCTGCTGGTGGTGTTCCTCTGCCTGGCCGCGCTGTACGAAAGCTGGTCGATCCCGACCGCGGTGCTGATGGTGGTGCCGCTCGGCATCCTCGGCACGGTGCTGTTCACCTGGGCGCGTGGGCTCGAACGCGACGTCTACTTCCAGGTGGGCATGCTGGCGACCGTCGGACTGTCGAGCAAGAACGCCGTGCTGATCATCGAGTTTGCAAAGGCCAATGTGGAGCGCGGCATGGGGCTGCTCGAGGGCACGCTGGCCGCGATCGGCGACCGCCTGCGCCCGATCCTGATGACCTCGATCGCCTTCGGCTTCGGCGTGCTGCCGCTGGCGCTGGCCACCGGCGCCGGCTCCGGCGCGCAGCGCGCGATCGGCACCGGCGTGGTCGGCGGCATGCTGACCGGCACCTTCCTCGGGCTGTTCTTCATCCCGTTGTTCTTCGTTTCCATCCGCCGGTTGTCTGGCGCCCGCGCGCAGGCCGGCGCATGAGCGCCCGCGAGAAGCCGCGTGCCGAGGTGCAGCGCGAGCGCATCCTGGTCGCGGCGCAGCAGTGCTTCATCCGCCACGGCTTCCACGCCGCCGGCATGGCTGCCATCTCCACTGCGGCCGGCATGAGCCCCGGGCTGATCTACCGCTACTTCGACAGCAAGAACGCGATCATCCTGGCGATCATCCAGCGCCAGTTGGACGACAAGCGCAGCAGCATCGACAGCCTGCCGCTGCAGACCGACTGGGAAGTGCGCATCCGCGAGCTGTTCGCCGGCTGGCAGCGCGGCGACCCCACGCTGATGAACCCCGCGTTGTTCCTGGAGATGAGCGCGCAGGCCACCCGCGATCCGGCGATTGCCGACGCGCTGGCCGCCGCCGACGAAGCCAGCCGCCGGCATTTCCTCGCGTGGATGCGCGCCCATGCGCAGGCGCAGGGCGCGCTCGTGCCCGAGGACGAGCTGCGGACGCGCGCGCTGGCGCTGCAGAGCTTCATCGAGGGCCTGGCCATTCGCGCCGTGCGCGAGCCAGGCATGGACGCGGCGCGAGTGGCTGCCGCAGTGCGACGGTTTGTACCTGCACTGCTGCGCTTCGAGGCCGGCGAGCCCACCGACAACGTCCTTTGACGTATTCTTCACGAATGAATACTTTGCCGAATTGCCCGAAGTGCAACTCCGCCTTCACCTATGAAGACGGCCCGATGCTGGTCTGCCCCGAATGCGCCCACGAGTGGTCGCCAGGCGCCGCCGAGACGCCCGCCGAGGCCACCCGCGTGGTGCGCGATGCGGTCGGCAACGAACTGAAGGACGGCGACACCGTCACCGTGATCAAGGACCTCAAGGTCAAGGGATCGTCCTCGGTGGTCAAGGTCGGCACCAAGGTGCGCAACATCCGCCTGGTGGACGGCGACCACGACATCGACTGCAAGGTCGACGGCATCGGTCCAATGGGCCTGAAGTCCGAATTCGTCAAGAAAGCGAACTGAACTCGCAAGGGCGGGCACAGGCGATTGCCCGGCGGCTGGGCGGACCAGATACTCCGGGGCCCATCCGCTGCCCGGAGTCGACCATGCGCCCTGCCCTGCTCGCCGTTGCCCTCGCCATTGCAGCGAGCGCTCCCGCGCATGCGCTGACCATCGCCTGCGGAAAAGTCTTCGACGCCGAGAGCGCGAAACTGCTCGGCCCGCACCTCATCGAGGTCAAGGACGGACGAATCGCCGCGCTGAAGCCCGGCAATCCGGCGAAAGGCAGCAAGTTCATCGACCACGGCAAGCAGGTCTGCCTGCCCGGCCTGATCGATCTGCACACGCACATCAGCAACATGGAAGCCGGCGCCGCGCGCTACGCCGAAGGTTACCGCCTGAATCCCGGCGACTACGCGCTGCGCGGGGCACTGAACGCAAAGAAGACCCTGCGCGCCGGCTTCACCACCATCCGCGACCTGGGCGACACCGACGGCGCCAGCATCGCCGTGCGCAACGCGATCAACGAGGGCATCGCCGAAGGCCCGCGGATCTACACCGCCGGCAAGTCCATCGCCACCACCGGCGGCCACGCCGACCCGACCAATGGCACGCGGCGTTCGTTGGCAGGCAAGCCCGGCCCGCGCGAAGGCGTGATCAACAGCGCCGACGAGGCCTATACCGCGGTGCGCTACCGCTACAAGGAAGGCGCCGACCTGATCAAGATCACCGCCACCGGCGGCGTGCTCTCCTACGCCAAGAACGGCATGAACCCCCAGTTCAGCCAGGAGGAAGCCAATGCCATCGTGGCAGCGGCGAAGGACTACGGTTTCGCCGTGGCCGCGCACGCCCACGGCAAGGAAGGCATCCGCCGCGCGATCCTCGCGGGCGTCACCAGCATCGAGCACGGCAGCTACATGGACGCCGAGCTCTACCCGCTGATGAAGGAGCACGGCACCTGGCTGGTCCCGACCCTGCTTGCCGGCGCCTGGGTGGGCAGCAAGGCCGACGAGCTGCCGCCGATCGTCGCCGCCAAGGCGCGCACCATCGGCCCGCTGCTGGCGAAGAACTTCAAGCGCGCGGTCGATGCCGGCGTGAAGATCGCCTTCGGCACCGACACCGGCGTGTCGCCGCACGGGCAGAACGCGAAGGAGTTCAAGCTGATGGTCGACGCCGGCATGCCGGCCAACCTGGCGATCCAGAGCGCCACCCGCAACGCAGCCGAGGTCCTGGGTCTGAGCGCCGACATCGGCTCGCTGGCCCCCGGCCATTACGCCGACATCCTGGTCGTCGCGGGAGATCCGATTGCCGACGTGACTGTGCTGGAGAAGCCGGTCACCACCTACAAGGAAGGCGTGGCCTATCCGCCGCTCTGATCGATCTCTTGCCAGCAGCGAGGGCAGATCGCCGACAGAGTCGGCTCCACAGGGATGCAGCAGGCGGACTCGCTGGTTGTTGCTTGATGGTTGTTGTTTGTTGGTTGTTGTTTGTTGGTTGTTGGTTGTTGGTTTGTGGCAGCGACAGCCGGTAGCCGGGGCCCGGTGGGAGCGGCTTCAGCCGCGATCTTCAGTCGTTGCCCGCGGTTAGACGATCGCCGACCGGAATTGCCCCCACGGGTCCGCCGCAGCGCCGGGACAGCACCGATTGCCTGCTTTTCTCTGCGTTCCTTCGCGTCCTTTGCGTCTCTGCGTTGAACTGTTTTCCGTTGCCAGCGGCCCGGGTGTTGCTTTCCGCACGACCGCCCCCACTTCGCCAGCTACCTTTCCGGAGACCCGCCATGGCCGACTCAGCCCATATCTTCAACGCCACCCAGGACAACTTCGAGATGGACGTCCTGGAGGCCTCGTTCACGACGCCGGTGCTGGTCGATTTCTGGGCGCCGTGGTGCGGCCCGTGCAAGACCCTGATGCCGCTGCTGGACAAGATCGTTGGCGAGGCGAAGGGGGCGCTCAAGCTGGCCAAGGTCAACACCGACGAAGAAATGGCGCTGGCCGGCAGCTTCGGCATCCGCAGCCTGCCGACGGTGGTGCTGTTCAAGGACGGCCGCCCGGTGGACGGCTTCATGGGCGCGCAACCGGAAGGCGCGATCCGCGCGCTGCTGGCCAAGCACCTTGGCGCACAGCCGGCCGCTGCGCCTGAGCCGGAACCCGAGCCGGAGGCTGACCTCGATGCCGAGGACCTGGGCGCGCTGATCGTCAGCCTGCAGGCCGCAATCAAGGCCGACCCGAAGAAGGCCGAACTAAAGGCTGAACTGGCCGACGTGCTGCTCCGCGCGGGCGAGGTCGAGGAGGGCGTCGCCCTGCTCGACAAGCTCCCGGGCGAAGCCCAGGAGCACGAGATTGCCCGCCGCGCGCGCGCCCGCCTGGGCTTCATCCAGGCGATTGAACACGCGCCGGGCGAACAGGCGCTGCAGCAGGCCATCGCAAATGACGGCGGCAACCTGCTGGCGCGTTACCAGATCGGCGCGCGCCTGCTGCTTGGCGGCCAGTACGCGGCCGCCATGGACCAGTTCCTGGCCGTGCTCAAGGCCGATCGCAAGTTCAATGACGACCTCGGCCGCCGCGCGCTGCTCGACGCCTTCCGCGTGGTGCCGGACGCTGACCTGATCGGCGACTACCGCCGCAAGATGACCAGCCTGCTGTTCTGAGCGTCTTCACCGCTGCGCCCGGGGTCCGCGCGCAGCGCCTTCCCCGGGGTGCTCGCGGCGACACCGGGTGAGCCGCCGCCCCGGCACGCCGGGTCAGCGGCTGCGGCGATCAGCTCAACCCGAGTTGCTTCAGCAACTGCGCCGGCTGCGGATCGTCGGGATAGATCTGCGCCATCTGTGCAAGCAGTTTGCGCGCGCCTTCAAGATTGTTGGAATGGGTGGCCAACACGCGCGCCAGTTGCAGCCCCGCCGCCAGATGCTCGGGGTGCGTGCGGTGCTGCTTGAGGAATGCCAGCAGCAAGCGCGAGGCGAGGTCGGAGCGCTCCGCGAAAGTGAGCTTTTTCGCGACGGCGAGCACACGGTCCGGCAAATCCATCAGGAACTGCGGCTGCAGCGCCATGCCCTGGTCGACCAGCCAGGGCAATTCCCCCGGCTTGCTGGCGCTGGCCCATTCGACCGCCAGCGGCGCCAGCTCGCGCGCCAGCGCCTCGGGCTGTCCCAGTTGCTGCATCAGCGCGGCCAGTTCCGCTTGTGACCGCAGCCGCGAACGCACCCAGTTGGCAAGGCGGCGCGCCGCGATCTCGGCGCCTTCCTCCGCATGCACCCGGGCCAATTGCTCGGCCAGGCTGACCGCCGGTGCGCTTGCAGGCGCTGCCTCCGCGGCTTGCTCCAGCGACGACTCGAGGTCCTCCTCGACGCCGAGTTCGGGCAGGTACACGCGCTCGATGACGAACCAGAACGGCAACAGCAGCAGCATCGTGATCGCGCCAAACACGATCACGATGCCCCAGCCGGCGCGCACCACCAGGCCCGCCAGGCCGTTGGCGATGACTTCCGCGCCCATCCACAGCACGCCGATGGCCACCGCCGACAGCGCCCAGGCCGGGATCGCGATCGCCAGCAGGTCGCGATTCACGCGCTGGAAACTGTCGACCAGAATGTCGCCGATGGGTTCCTCGCCACGGATGGCGCGGATCTGCGTCACGGCCGACAAGGTCGCCAGCCAGAAGCCGATCGGCGAGAACAGCCACAGCACCAGCGGAACCGTCCACCAGCCGAAGGTGCCGAACAGCCACATGCCGAATTCGATGAACGAGGGCGACTTCGCCAGCGCCATCAGCATCGCGCGCAGGATCCACGCCAGCACCAGGCCGAACAGCAGCCAGAAGCCCATGACCAGCGCCAGCCGCTCGGCAATGCCCTGGGCGGGTGTCACGCGAGCGAGGCCCCAGGGCTGTCCTTCGGCGCGAACCAGCGCGATGTAGCCGGCGGCGCAGAGCGCGGCGGTGACAGCCGAGCCAATCACACTGTCGACAATCTGGCGCCAGGCACCGGCGCGGCCGATGCCCGACGCCATCAGGTCCGGCCAGAGCCAGATGAACACGCCGTAGCCCAGCGCCACGGGCAGGATCCGCATCCAGTGGCGGGCCAGGACCTGCCAGCTGGGCAAAATCCAGTGCCAGAGCCAGGTGCCCGCCAGCGCAGTGTCAAAGGGATGCTCGCCGGTACGCGCCGCCAGTGTGCCCATCGACCACCCGATGTCTGCCCCGTTGCGACCAGTCTAGCCCGGCCGCCGCAGGAACGGTCGCTCAACCACCGGGACACCTGCGCGCGAGCACAGACAAGGGATGCGCCGCCGGAATCGACGCTGCGGCTGATGCGCCTCCCACTGCAGGAGGATGCGCTCGCCCGGGCGCCGGATGCACACGGGGCGCGCCTCGCGCATGATTCGGCCATGCCTACCCGTCGCCGCGGCCTGCGCCTGCAACTGACCTTGTTCTACATCGCGCTGTCGGTGCCCGCGCTGCTGCTGATCGAACAAATCATGCTCGGCGTGCAGTTCCAGCGCTGCCTGTCCGAACTGGACGATGGCCGCGTGCAACGCGTGCTGGCGCGCGAGGCCGGCGCGCTGGCCGAGGCCATGGCGCGCGGCATCGCCCAGCCCGAGGTCGACCAGCGTCTGCGCCGTTTCGTGCTGGAACTGGAGCGCCCGCGCGAGAGCCTGGGAACGCAGGCAGCCTATGTACTGCTGGAACTGGCGCCGCATCCTTTCGCGGTATCGCTGCTTGCACCCGGCGCTCCCGCCCTGGCGCCCGCAACGGACGGCATGGTCCATCGCCGCTGGAGCGCCTCGCTGCCCGGCCAATCGGGCACCCTGGTGCTGGATCTTGCGGTACCCTCGCCGTGGGATCCCTTCGGCCGCAAGCTGAGTTTCGAGTGGCCCATCGCCGTCGCCTATCTCGCGCTCTTCCTGGTCGGCTCCGCCTGGTTCCTGCGCCGCCGGGTGCTGGCGCGCATCGCGCGCATCGATGCGGCCGCGCAAGCTTGGGCGCGCGGCGATTTTGCGCCGCATCTGGTCGATCGCAGCAGCGATGAACTGGGCCAGCTCGCGGCCGACCTGAACCGCATGGCCGCTGACCTGAAAGCGCTGTTCGCCACCCGCGCGCAGCTGGCCACGCTGGAGGAACGCCGCCGGCTGGCGCGCGATTTGCACGACACGGTGAAGCAGAAGGTGTTCGCGCTGTCGCTGCAGCTGGCCGCGGCGCGCGAGGGCAGCGCCGATGGTGCGCGCCAACAGCAGCGCCTGGCTGAAGCGGCGGCGCTGGTCGAGGAGATCCAGCGCGAGCTTGCCGACCAGCTGCGCGAACTGCGCGAGGATGCCGGCGCGGCCGAGGACCTGGTTCCCGAGTTGCAGCGACGCCTCGACGATTTTGCGCGGCGCAGCGGGCTGGCGGTGCTGCCGAACCTGCCGGCCCAGCTGAGCCTGAAGCCGGCGCAGACCGAATCCGTACTGCGCATAGTTGACGAGGCCCTGGCCAATGTCTGGCGCCACAGTGGCGCCTCGCATGTACGCCTGGACCTGCTCCGCAGCGATCGCTGGGTGGAACTGGTGGTCGCCGATGACGGCCGCGGTGGCGCGCGCGAATCGCCGCTGGGAATGGGCATCGGCAATATGCGCCAGCGCGCCGCCGGACTGCCCGGCGGCGAATTTGCGCTCGACAGCCGGGAGCACGGCACTACCGTGCGCATGGGGTTCGAACTGGAGGCAACGGCATGAAACTCAGGGTCTTGCTGGTCGATGACCATGCGGTGGTGCGCCAGGGGCTGCGTGCTTACCTGGAGCTGCAGCCGGACATCGAGGTCTGCGGCGAATCCGGCAATGCCGCGCACGCGGCAGAACTCGCAGGGCGGCTCAGGCCGGACGTTGCGCTGGTCGACATGGTCATGCCCGGAGGCGATGGCATCGAGGCCACCCGCGGCATCCGCAGCGCGAGCCCGGCCACCCAGGTGGTGATCCTGACCTCGCTGACCGATGAAGCCAGCGTGCGCCCCGCGCTCGAAGCCGGGGCCGTCAGCTACCAGCTCAAGGATGTCGCCGGTCCGGAACTGGTCGAGTGCATCCGCAGCGCCGCCCGCGGCGAATCCCGCCTGCACCCGCGCATCGCCGCCAGCCTGGTGCGTACCCTGCGCGGCGACCACAAACCCGACCCGCTCGCCCACCTCAGCGCGCGCGAACGCGACGTCCTGCTGCTGATCGCAGACGGCCTGTCCAACCAGCTCATCGCCGACCGCCTTGGGATCGGCGAAGCCACCGTCAAGACCCACGTCGGCAATCTGCTGGCCAAACTCGAACTGGCCGACCGCACCCAGGCCGCGGTGTGGGCGTGGCGGCATGGGCTGGTGCCGGGGTGAGAGTCCCGGTCGCCCTGGCCGGTGCGCTTGTTCGCGCATCGAACTGCAGGGCACGAGGCCACGAGGGCACGCGAGAGTCGGTTCGGTGCCAAGGAGCGCCTTTGCGTGCCCTCGTGCCCTCGTGCCCTCCGAATTACCTTTTCTAAATCAATGCCTTGCGACAGGCTCGGCGAGAGCAGGCCTTGGTTTGGGATTCAGTTTTCGGTCGTCGGCAGCGATGCCGGCTGGCCGGATCTCCTGTGGAGCCGACTCTGTCGGCGGTCTCTCCCGCTGCCGCCGGGAAAGACCAGCAAACCCCGCGACATATCGCGCGGCTTCACGCTGGCCGATAGCGAACCGTCCGGCCCAACTGCGGAAATCGCGCCGGCGCCGCACCGACAGCCCGGCGAGACCAACCCGGCGCCCACAGGTGCGCCGGGTCGGGAATCAACTCAGCCGGTTACTTGCCGGCGCCAAAACGCGCGCGGCAGCCGCGATCCACCCACAAGCCACGCCGCGGCGAGTAGCCCCATGAGACGCCCTCGACACATGGCTGGCGCGAGTACTGCTCCAGCAAGTACGGCTGACCCTGACGCTGATCCCAACTGCACAGGGCATAGCGGCCGTCGAGGCTGGCGCATTCGGTGGTGAACGCGTCGTAGCGGTCCGGATCGTAGAATCCACCGCTGGAACGATAACCCTCGGCGAACACACCGCCGCAGCCGCGGTCAACCCAGATCACGCCCGGGCGCTGGCCCCAGGTACGGCCTTCGACGCACAGGCTGCTGCCGCTGAGCTGACGCAGCATCACCGCGACGCCGCGGAACGCGACATTGCATTCGCGGTATCCGCGCACGCTGCTGCAAGTGATTTCGGGCAACTGGCCGACTGCAACCGGCGCGCCCTCGATGAAGCGCGCGCGACAGCCTCCCGAGACCCAGACCACCCCCGGGCGGTGGCCCCAGTTGCGGCCTTCGACGCAGCGTGTCGAGGACAATTGACGCTCGATCGTCGGCACATTACGGAAACCGGTCAGGCATTCGCGATAGCGACCATCGCGGGATTCGCACAAGACTACCTGTCCGCGGCCCGGGAACGGCTGCTGCCAGCCCGGCGTGGTCCACTGTCCCTGCCCCGGACCCGGCCCCGGGCCCGGGCCCGGACCCGGCGGCGGGTTGTTTGGAAACGTATTGCCGTCAGCCCGATCGCGCAGGGACTCGGCCATGTCCTGGGTGATCTGTGCATAGGTCCAGCCTCGCGGGATCTGCTCCAGGTAGAACTCGAGCTGATCTTCCGGCAGGGACGCACCGCCGGACATCTCGGCGTACTGCTTCTCCAGCACGCGGACCTGTTCGGGCTGGGTCAACTTGCCCAGATCCTCGGGCGCATAGGCCTTTTCGCCTGGCGCTTGCGCCAGCAAGGGGAGCGAAACCGCCAGCATCAGGGCTGCCAACCATCGAGTCATCTTCATTGCAAGGCTCCTGGAGTTTCATGCGATCGACGACCGCACTGGCCCCGATGGTAGCGCCTGCGCCTGACCGGAGCATGATCAAGGTCGAAAATCCGGACGATCCGACAACGTCTTCGAGTGCGATTGCGCATGCGAACGGTGCTCAATCGTTACCGAAGACGTTTATGATCGTCCCGCCACAGTCGACCTGATCAGCGGTCGGCCCACCGAACTCGGGGAGGACGCAGGATGGCTTGGGGACGCAACCGCAGCGTGGCGTTGGGAATGGCCGTGGCACTGCTCGCCGGATGCGGCGGCGGCGGCGGGCCCGATTCGACCGGCACCGCGCCACCGCCCGCGACGGCACCGTCGCAGGGCTGCACCGGCAACTGCGCGACAGCCGAGTCGCGCCTGACCGTGGCCGATGTCAACACGGTGATCGCACAGGCGGTGGCGGAGGCGCAGGCGCAGAACCTGCCGGCCACCATCGCGGTGGTCGACCGGGTCGGCAACGTGCTCGGTGTGTACCGCATGACCGGCGCCAGGGCGCTGGTGCGCATCCACTCCGAGCGGACGGTCGTGGGCGGCCTGGAGAACCTCCAGGTTCCCTCCGAACTTGCGGCCATCGCGAAGGCACTGACCGGCGCGTACCTGTCGAGCGAAGGGAATGCGTTCACCACGCGCACGGCCAGCCAGATCGTGCAGCAGAGCTTCAATCCGGGCGAGGCCAATGCGCCCTCCGGACCTTTGTTCGGCGTGCAGTTCTCGCAATTGCCCTGTTCCGACTTCATGGGTCGCTTCCAGTCCGGCCAGTCGCCGGGTCCAGGCCCGAAGCGATCGCCACTCGGATTGTCGGCCGACCCAGGCGGCTTTCCGTTGTACAAGAACGGTGTGCCGGTCGGCGGCATCGGCGTTGCGGCCGATCCCGACTACACCCTCGATCCGCGCATCACCGATCGCGATCGCGATCAGGACGAGATGATAGCGCTGGCGGGCACCTTCAACTTCGGCGCCCCGACCAACCGTCGCGCCGATGCGATCACGGCCGATGGCAAGACCTTCCGCTACAGCGATGTCGAGTTCTCCGACCTTGCGCGGCAGCCTGGCGGGGCGCCGGCGTTGTCGGCAAGCACGGGCGCCTTCATCAGCGTCGCTGCATACGCTGATTCGCTGCCACGCGATGGCACGGCCTTTGGCACCCCGGCATCCGGCATCCGCCCTGCCGATGGCGACTTGTCGGAACTCGACGCATTCATCCTGGTCGACGCCGCCAATCAGAACCGCTTCCCGGCGCGGGCCGGAACGGAGGATGCAGGCGCGCTGACAGCGGCAGAGGCCCAGACGGTCCTGCGCGAGGCACTCAAGATTGCGAACCGCGCACGCGCCCAGATCCGCCAGCCGCTCGGCTCCCAGGCACGCGTGAGCGTCTCGATCGTCGACACCCATGGAACCCTGCTGGCGATGGCGCGGACCCGCGACGCGCCGGTGTTCGGCCTCGATGTCAGCCTGCAGAAGGCGCGCACTGCCGCCTTCTATTCGAATGCCGCAGCCGCGGGTGACCTGCAGAGCCTGCCTGCAGCCACCTACCTTGGCTCAGCTGTCGATGCAGCAGGCGCCCAGTTCACCAGCGTGGCCCAGAGTTCGGTCGCCGGCTACGTCGCCACCGCTCGGGAGTTCCTCGGCATCCCGACCGCCCTGGCAGACGGCGCCATCGCGTTCTCTGATCGCGCCGGCGGCAACCTGTCGCGGCCGTTCTACCCGGACGGAATCACGAGCGCAGGGCCAGGGCCGTTCTCCAAGTCCTTCGACGCCTGGAGCCCGTTTTCGGTTGGCCTGCAGCTGGATCTGGTCTACAACCAGTTGGCCCTGCATGTGGCGCACTACATCTCGCAGCAATTCCGCATCGCCCTGTTTCTGGATGGGCAGTTGCTTGCGCCCGCGCCAACCGCGGCCAACCCGGTGCCGATACCGGATATCGGCGCCAACTGTACCGGGCTGCAGCGACTGCCCAATGGCATCCAGATTTTCCCGGGCAGCGTGCCAATCTTCCGCGGGGATCGCCTGGTAGGCGCCATCGGCGTGTCTGGCGACGGTGTCGACCAGGACGACATGGTGTCATTCCTGGGGGTGCACAACGCCGGTGTCCTGCTCAACGGCGCTATCGGCAACGCGCCGCCGGGCCGCCGCGCCGATCAACTGGTGCCGCGCGGGGCACGCCTGCGCTACGTGCAGTGCCCGCAGGCGCCCTTCATCGATTCCACCGAACAGAACGTCTGCGAGGGCAAGTGACATGAGCCTGTGCCTCTCCGCTGCGCTGGCCACCCTGCTGTGCCCGGCCGATCTGCCTGCCGCCTCCCTGTCCCAGGTCAGCCCGCTGATCGGCGGCGCCCTGCCCGCCTACCTCTATGACCCGGGCAAGCCGGGCCTGGTGCGCCGCCGTCCGGGCCACCCGGCGCCGGGTGCGCGCGGCCGTCCGGACCAGAATCCATCGAATGTGGATCCGGCCCCGGTGGATGCCGTGGGCGAGTTCGTGCCAGTGCCGGACCGCTGGCGCCTGATGGAGGCGCTTGGCTTCAAGCATCCGTGGTACGACCCGTACAACCAGAACATCTGGAAGGGCGACAAGCCGCTGCACGACGACTGGTTCCTCAGCCTGCTGGCGATCTCCGACACCCTGCTGGAGCCGCGCTCGATCCCAACCCCGGTCGGCGCACAGGCCAGCCAGAATCCTGGCGCGATCGACATCTTTTCCGGCTTCGACCAGACCATCCTGGCACAGACCGTGCTCGCGGGACTGGTCTATTACAAGGGCAACACCACCTTCAAGCCGCCCGAATACGAGTACCGCCTCACGCTCGCCTTCAACTACAACCGGGTGGAGGTCGATGACGTACGCGCACTGACCATCGATCCGCGCAAGGGCACGGTGCGCGACGACGGCTTCGTGGCGATCCAGGAAGTGTTCGCCGACATCCATTTGCGCGACGTCTCGCCGCGCTACGACTTCGACGCGATCCGCTTCGGCATCCAGCCTTTCTCCAGCGACTTCCGCGGCTTCCTGTTCCAGGACCTGCAGTTCGGCGTGCGCCTGTTCGGCAACCGCGACAACAACCACCGGCAGTACAACCTGGCATGGTTCCGAAGGGTCGAGAAGGACCTGAACTCCGGCCTCAACGATGTCGCCGAGGGCCTGCGCGATGACGACATTTTCATTGCCAACTACTACTGGCAGGACCTGTTCGGCATCCTCGGCCTGATGCAGCAGGCCACCGTCGTGTGGAACCGCAATCGCGAGGACGAGTTGTTCTTCGACAGCAATGGATTCATCCAGCGCCCGTCCTCGCTCGGCACCGAACAGTTCCGCGAATACGACGCGATCTACCTTGGCCACAATGCCGACGGCCACCTCGGCGCGTACAACGTGTCGACCTCGGCCTACTACGTCTTCGGCAGCAACGACAACACCTTCACCGGGCGCGACAGCGATATCCGCGCCGGCTTCTTCGCCGCCGAGATCTCGCGCGACTTCGACTGGATCCGCCCGCGGCTGTCGATCGCCTATGCCAGCGGCGACGACGATCCATTCGACGACAAGAGCACCGGCTACGACGCGATTTTCGAGAACCCGATCTTCGCCGGCGCCGACACCAGCTACTGGATCCGCCAGAACATCCCGCTGATCGGCGGCGGTGGCGTCACCCTGGCGCCGCGCAACGGCATCTTGCCGTCCATGCGCCCAAGCAAGGAACAGGGCCAGTCGAATTTCGAGAACCCGGGCCTGCACCTGATCGGCGTCGGAGCCGACTTCGACATCACGCCGGAATCGCGCGTCTCGTTCAACCTCAACCAGCTGTGGTTCGATGACACCGCGGTACTGGAAGTGGCGCGTAACCAGGCACCGATCGACCGCGAGATCGGCACCGATCTCTCGGTGGCCTGGATCTGGCGCCCGTACATGACCCAGAACATCGTGGTGCGACTGTCCGGCGCCGTGCTGGAACCGGGCAGCGGCCTCGAAGACCTGTACGGCGAACGCGACCCGTTCTACACCGTGCTGGGCAATGTGATCCTGTCGTACTGACCGCGCGCGAGGCAATCATGAAGCTCAATGTCATCGCACTGCTGGCCACGGCCGCCGTCGCCCTCTCCGCCCAGCCGCTGCTGGCCGCCGACGAGGAACACCCGGTCGAACGCAACTACACCAAGGCCCCGGACGCGCCGAAGAGCCAGTCCTGGGCGCAGGCGGACGCCAAGAGCGCCGGCTGCATGAGTTGCCACAACCCGATCGACCAGAAATCGATGCACGCCTCGAATTCGGTAGTGCTCGGATGCGTCGACTGTCATGGTGGCGACGCCACGGTCATGGGACCCAAGGATGCGCCGGACACGTCGCGCAGGCGCCCGGCCACGGGAACCCGGGCGAGCACGCGGCCAACGAACATGGCGACGAACACGGCGAGGGCCATGGCGCCGCCGCGCACGCCTACAGCCCGGACTACTTTGGCGCGATGGAACGTGCGCATGTGCTGCCGCGTTATCCCGGCGCCTGGCACTACCCGCGCTCGTCCAACCCCGAGCGCAGCTACACCCTGCTCAACCGCGAGGCGCCGGAGTTCGTGCGCTTCGTCAACCCCAGCGATCTGCGCATCGCGCATGAGGCCTGCGGCGCCTGCCACATGCCGATCATCGAAGCCGCCAAGCGCTCGATCATGGCCACCAGCGCGATGCTCTGGGGCGGCGCGGCGTACAACAACGGCATCCTGCCGTTCAAGCGCTACATCCTCGGTGAGGGCTATCAACGCGATGGCACCGCCGCGATCATCAAGGCGCTGGAGCCGGTCACCCCGCAGGCGGCCGTCAAGGGCGCGCTGGAACAACTGGTTCCGTTGCCGGCGTGGGAAGTGATTCCCCCGGGCGACATCTTCCGCGTGTTCGAGCGCGGTGGCCGCAACATCAACACCACCTTCCCCGAGACCGGCCTGCCGAACTCGCTGGGCCAGATCCAGCGCCTGGAAGAACCCGGCCGGCCCGACTTCAAGCAGTCCAACCGCGGCCCGGGCACTGGCCAGCGCATCGCCGTGCCGGTCATCAACATCCACAAGACCCGTTTGAACGACCCGAACATGTGGTTCATGGGCACCAACGACCAGCCGGGCGATTTCCGTCAGTCCGGCTGCTCGGCCTGCCACGTGCCCTACGCCAACGACCGCGATCCGCGCCATTCCGGTCCCTACGCCGCTGCCGGCCACATGGGCCACAGCCAACAGGCGGACCCGACCATCCCAAAGGACCGTCCGGGCCACCCGCTGAAGCACGCCTTCACCCGCGCGATCCCGACCAGCCAGTGCATGAACTGCCACATGCACCAGCCGAACATGTTCATCAACACCTTCCTCGGCTACACCATGTGGGACTACGAGTCCGACGCACCCTTCATGTGGCCGGAGCAGCAGCAGTACCCCTCGCACACCGAGATGCGCAAGGCGCTGGACCGCAACCCCGAGGAAGCAGTGATCCGCGGCAAGTGGGCTGACCTCGAATTCGTCAAGGAGGTCTCGGCGCTGAACCCGCAGCTCAAGGACACCCAGTTCGCCGACTATCACGGCCACGGCTGGAACTTCCGCGCGATCTTCAAGCGCGATCGCCAGGGCAATCTGCTCGATGCCGAAGGCGCAAAGGTCTCGGACGACGACCCGAAGAAGTTCGAGAAAGCGGTGCACATGTCGAGCATCCATGTGGACCTCGGCATGCATTGCGTCGACTGCCACTTCGCCCAGGACATGCACGGCAACGGCCACATCGTCGGCGAGGTCGCCGCCGGGGTGGAGATCCAGTGCAAGGACTGCCATGGCACGCCGGACCAGTACCCGAACCTGATCACCTCGGGCCCGATGGCCAGCAAGCAGGGCCGCGACCTCTCCAACCTGCGCAATCCGGACGGCCAGAAGCGCTTCGAGTGGATCGACGGCAAGCTGATCCAGCGCTCGATCATGCAGAGCGGGCTGCAGTGGGAGATGTCGCTGGTCAAGGATGTCTCCGACAAGGAGAGCCCGGCCTACAACGCGAAGGCCGACCGCGCCCACACCATGAAGGCCGACCCGAAGACCCAGGAGTATGGCCAGCAGGTGCCACCGACCGAGTACGCGCACGGCGAGGACAAGATGCTGTGCTACAGCTGCCACACCAGCTGGACCACCAGCTGCGGCGGCTGCCATCTGCCGATCCAGGCCAACTGGAAGACCGAGCGCCACCACTACGAAGGCGGCATCACGCGCAACTACGCCACCTACAACCCGCAGGTCGCGCGCGATGACGTGTTCATGCTGGCCAAGCACGGCGAGGTCAAGGACTACAAGTACGCGCCGATGCGTTCCTCCAGCGCGCTGATCCTGTCGTCCACCAACTCGAATCGCGAGCGGATCTACATCCAGCAGCCGCCGATCGCCGCTTCCGGCTACAGCTCGCAGGCGCTGGCGCCGCACTACCCGCACACCGAGCGCCGCACCGAGACCAAGACCTGCACCGACTGCCACCTGTCGCAGGAAGGCGACAACAACGCGATCATGGCGCAGCTGCTGGGCCAGGGCACCAAGTTCATGGACTTCCTCGGCTTCAATGCCTGGGTCGGCGGCGAAGGCGAGATCAGTGCCGTGCGCGTCACCGAATGGGAAGAGCCGCAGGCGGTGGTCGGCAGCTACCTGCACCGCTACGCTTACCCCGACTGGTACAAGAAACACGAGGACAACGGCCGCCAACTGGAAGAGGCCTACGAGCACAAGGCAGGCGTTGCCAACTGCATCCAGTTGCGCGGCGAATACGTCTATGTCGCCGAAGGCAGCAAGGGCTTCCGCGTCTACGATGCCGCGTCGATCGCCAACAAGGGCGTGAGCCAGCGGATCATCACCGCGCCGTTCTCGCCGCTGGGGCATGACACCCACATCGACACGAAGAACGCCACCTGCGTGGTGCTGGCCACCACCCAGCCGGTGCAGCCCTCGCGCAACGAGGGCGATCTGATGCGCAAGGTCAACCTGGAACAGCCGGCGCATCCGATCTACCGCTATGCCTTCGTCACCGATGCCGAGGAAGGCTTGATCCTGGTCGATATCGACTCGCTGTACGACGGCGAGCCGCGCGACAACTTCCTCACCCGCGCGCTGACCTGGAACGAGAACGGCGTGCTCGACCGGCGTGCGCCATCTGACCATCGCCGGCTACTGGTTCTACTTCGCGACGCCGAAGGGCATCGTCGTGCTCAACATGAACGACCCGATGAAGCCGCAGTACGTGCGCACCGTGGAGATACCGGACGTCCGCGGCAGCCAGCAGCAGTTCCGCTACCTGTTCGTCACCACCGGCCGTGGCCTGGAAGTGGTCGACATCACGCACCCGGACAAGGCTTATGTGGTGGCCGACGCCTACGTCCCGATCCGCGATGCGCACAAGCTGCACGTCGCGCGCACCTACGCCTACGTCGCCGCCGGCGGCGAGGGCCTGGTGATCGTCGACGTCACCAAGCCGACCCAGCCGAAGCTGTACCAGCGCTTCGACGGTGGCGGCGCAATCAGCGATTCGCGCGACGTGACTGTGGCCTCGACCAATGCCTCGCTGTACGCCTACATCGCCGACGGCAAGAACGGCTTGCACGTGGTGCAGCTGACCGGCCCGGACATCCAGCCGAAGTTCTACGGCTACAGCCCGGAGCCGAAGCCCAAGCTGATCGCCAGCCATGCCACCGGCAAGCCGGCGCTGTCGCTGTCGCGCGCACTCGAACGCGACCGCGCGGTCGATGAGACCGGCGGCCAGATCGCGGTGCTCGGCCGCGTCGGCTCGCGCCCGCTGAACGAGGCCGAGCAGCGCGCCTTCTTCCTCGACGAAACCGGCAATCCGTGGTTCGTCAGCGACAAGGTCGAAGGCCCGCGCGGCATCACCTCGCCGGTGATGCCGTACAAGAACAACCGCACGCTGGAGCAACAGGGCCTCAAGGCGCCGCTCAGGAATCCGAGCGACACACCGCACTGAGGCGCAATGCGGCCGCCGGGCTCCGGTCCGGCGGCCGCGTTCTTCCTTGGCATTTCCAGCCGAAGTTGTTGTCCGCAAAGGACGCAAAGATCGCAAAGGAAAGCGCAGCGACAGCGGGCGCCGCCATGGGGACTGGCTGGCATGCCGACGGGTGATTTCTGCGCCTTTGCGTCCTTTGCGGACAACAATGACGCTCCGACAGCAGGCGGACGTCGCATTCACGGAAGCGCATGCCCCCGGCCCGATCGATACGGCGATGCAGAAACAACAGCCCAGGGTCTTCGTCGCCATCGCGGCGCTCTACGGCGCACTCGCCGTGGCACTCGCGGCCGCAGGCGCCCATGCCTTCGCCGACCTCCTCGTCGGCAGGGCTGCACTACGTTTCGACACCGCCCTCAGGCTGCACCTGGTGCACGCCCCTGCCCTGCTCGCACTGGCCAGCGCGCACGCACTCCTGCGCCCGCGCTGGTGGCTGGCTGCCGCCTCGCTGATGGCGGCCGGCACCCTGGTGTTCTGCGGCGGGCTTTACCTCGCCGCGCTGGGCATCACCGAGGCGCTGATCCCGATCGTGCCGATGGGTGGATCGGCACTGATCCTCGCCTGGCTGGTGCTGGCGGTGGCGGCGGTCATCGGCCCCCGAAACCGGGGCGAAGAGCCGGCGTAGGCCGGTGTATCGCGCCAGCGATTCACCGGCAAAGAGCGCCGGGGAGCCGCTTTGCGCAACCCCGGCCTACGCAAGTCCGCAGCGGAAAACCGGCCCTCAGCGATTGATCACTTCGCGATGCATCGGCGCCAGCTTCGCCAGCAGCTGGTTCTGCGCGCGGGTCGGGATGCCGCGGCGGTCCATCGCGATCTGCAGGTCTTCGACCAGAATGTTGAAGTCCGCGTGGGTGACTTCGATCCCGGCGTGTGCCTCGACCATGTCCATGCCGGTGTATTCGCAGTCGCCACCGAGGATCACACAGAACTGCTCGACCAGTTTGTCCTTCACCCGCTGCTGGTCCACCTGCTCGAAAAACACCGCCATGCGCGGATCGTCGAGCAGGATCAACATGAAATCGTCCATCAGCGCGGTCAGTCCCGGCTTGCCGCCGAATTCGTCGAGCACGTCGCGCAGTTCTGGGTGCGCGGGCGCGGGGTTCGGAACCGTCGCGGCCGGCTCGGCCCGCGCGGTCATCGCCGTGGCCAGCAGCAGGAGCAGCGTGGCAGTGTGCAGTCGCATCTTCATTCTCCTCAGAATCCCACCTGGACAGACAAATAGGTGCCGCTCTGCTCCGCGAGCACCACGTTGCCGAGATCGACATAGGCCAGCGTGACCGACACATGGCGGTTGGGCGCCCAGGCCAGGAACACATCCCACCAGGCGTCCTCGGCGGCAATCGACAACTGGTCCGGCTTGCTGCGGTATTCGGCGCCGAGCGCCAACTGGCGCGTCAGAAGGTAGGCCGCCGAGGCCTCCCATTGCAGGCTGCCGGAGCCGCGGTCGCCGCCGAAGCCGAGGATCCCGAGCTGGTTCGCCTCGGTGTAGCGCAGCGTGCCGTTGAGCAGCAGGCTCTGGGCCAGGAACAGCTTGGTCGCCGACAGGTAGACGTCGGTGCCGCTGTCGTCCTCGGCGCCAACCGCGCGCACCACATCGCCTTGGCGGTTGCGCTTGTGTTGCACGCCCAGCGCGATCTGCGGCAACCAGGAGTCCTGCTCCAGCACCGCATCGCCAGCGATGCGCAGCTTGGCTCCGATGACGTCCTGCTCGAATTCGAAGCCGCGCCCGAGTCCGAGCAGCGCACCCACGCCCTCGGTATCGAACACCTGGCGCGCATAGCTCAGCTCGACACGATCGTTGTAGCCAACGACCACGCCCCAGACGCCGAGGTTGTAGTCGTCGACGTCGACCCGGGTGTAAGTCGCGTTGGCACCGAATTGGCCACGTGCGCCATAGCCACCGATCAGCGCCCAAGGCGTCAGGCCGCCGCCAGCCGCACCTTCCACCTGAGTCACGCCGCCGGTCAGCAACAGCTTGCCGCCGGTGGCCGACTGCGCCAGCAGCGGGACAGGCGAGGCCGCCACCAGGGCCAGGGCCAGGCAAGCGGAATGCCGAGGGAAAACTGGTTCATCGAAGTGCTCCGGGGAGTCAGGATGTATGGGACTGGCGCGCGCCGACGCGCGCCATCAGGGCGTCGAAGGCCGCCGCAAAGCGCCGCGCGTGCCGCCACGCCAGAGCGGTGCGCGCAGATGGAAATCGCCGCCAGCAGCGCGCTCCAGCAGTCCGCAGGCGCTGTCGATTGGGTGCAGCAACGCGCGCCAGGCAACCACCGAGCAGCAGCAGCCAGACGCCGCACCACGTGACCGGGCAAGGGCCAGAATGGGCGTGGTCAGGTGGGCGGTCTCGCTGTCCGAAAGCTGTGCATGGAGAGCAACCGGCGCATCGCTGCCGAACAGCGGCAGGCGCAGCCCTGGGCCCCGGTCCGCCGACGCATCCTGCCGATCGCCGTCGGCCGGAGCGCCTGCCTGCGCCAGCGTGCGCTCATCGCGATCGCGCAGCACCAGCTTCACCGGCGCCAGCGCTGCCAGGCGCTGCAGCCAGGCCTCGTCGAGCGGTCGCGCGGCGTACAGCCAGGCTTCGATGGTCCCGCCGCGCATCAATGGAAGGATCACGCCCAGGTAGGCACGGCCCTCTTCGCGGACCACCCCGCGGACCAGCGCGTGCTCCTGTTGCGCACGCTGGAACAAGGCATGCCCCGACGGCAGCCCGCCGCTGTCCAGCCAGGGCCGGGCACCGACGACCCAGCGACCGCCGATGTCGATGATCCCGGCGATGCCCAGGCCGGTCTGCGCACGCCGCTCTTCGAGCAGATCGGCGATCGACGCGGTGTCCACCGGCTGCCCGCCGCTGGCCAGCGCCAGCGCATCCGCGATATAGGCGATCGATGCATTGTCGCTGGCGATCCATGCCGCGCGCGTTTCGAGATCGGCCGCCAGCGTCGACTCGACCTCGGCCTGTGCGGCCAGAAGCTGGCGGATCGCGACGCTTGATCGCGGCCGTTCGGCCTCGCCCTGCAGCCACAGGCCAGAGACCGACGCCGCTGGCGGCGATCAGCAGCAGACCAAGGAGCGCAGCCAGCAGCCATCGGGTCCGCAGGCGGTTCATGGGCGGCGCCCTGCGCGGGCTTGCTGAGGTCGATGCGGCGATCAAGTGGTAGTGCCCGATGGCGGGGTGACCAGCGTCTGCACGCCGGCGCGTGGATGCCAGAAATGCAGCTCGCCGCGGCCGGGCGGCAGTTCGACGAGGCGGTAACGCCCGTCGGTTCCCGGTCGCGTGTGGTGGACCGTTGGCAGCACCAGGATCTGTGCCTGCATCACGTGATGCACATTGCAGTTCACGACCACCAGGCCCGGTTGGTCGAACACCCGCTCGCGGCTCTCGCCCTCCCCGTAGAAGGGTGTTGGTGTTGGTGTTGGTGTTGGTGTTGGTGTTGGTGTTGGTGTTGGTGTTGGTGTTGGTGTTGGTGTTGGTGTTGGTGTTGGTGTTGGTGTTGGTGTTGGTGCGGGAGCTGGAGCTGGTGCGGGTGCGGGTGCTGGCGCTGATGCGGGAGCTGGCGCTGGAGCCGGTGCGGGAGCTGGCGCTGGCGCTGGCGCGACCTTGCCGCGGGCATCTCGGGGACTGCGGGCGCTGCCGGTTCTGGGCTGGCCGGTACGGGCGAAGCGGCGGGCTCTGGCGCCTGCGGCGTCGCGGGCCCGCGCTGCGGGGTCTGGGCGCAGGCGCCGAGCAACAGCGCAAGCAGGGCGATCGTCAGTCTCATGGCAGCATCCATCCGGCCCCATGCCGGTCGATGCCGCCTTACGTTTCCAATGCAGGAAACGGATGCAGCTGTGGGGTCAGCGCGCGCGCAAGTAGTGTTCGACTGACTGCGAGCGGATCAGCAGCAGTGCGCCACGCGGCGCGGACAACGGCGAATGACGGCTGCCGGGCAGCGCGTGCAGGTAATCGCCGACACCATACTCGATCCCGTCCTGGATGATCGAACCCTCCAGCACCAGGCATTCCTCATCGTCCTGGTGCGCGTGCGGCGGGATCACCGCGCCCACATCCAGCCGCCACAGGGTGGTCTCGTTGCCGCGCCCGGTATCCACGCGCAGGCGCTTGATCGAGATGCCCGCGGCCAGCGGCAGCCACTGTCCGGCATCCGCGCGCACCACCTGGATCCCGGCGGCGCGTTCGAGAATGCGCGTGCGCAGACGCTCGCGCAGTCCGTCAGCCAGCGGGAGCGGTTTCAGGGCGCTCCCGAGCAATCCGATGTCCCCGGGCTCCAGCGCCAGCTCGCGCGCCTCGTCAACCATGTTCCTGCACTCCCACCAGTTTCATCTTCAGACTTGCCATGCCACGCCGGATATGCGACTTGATGGTTCCCAGCGGCATGCCGGTGCGCTCGGCAATATCGCCGTGACTCGCCCCCTCGAAGAAGGCCATCAGGATCAGCCGGCGCTGCTCGGCACTCAACTCCGCCAGCGCGCTGCGCACCCGGTGTCCGTCGACAAAGGCCTCGAGGTCGGTCGCATTCCCGCCATCTTCACGATCTTCATACGCCGCCTCGGCGGCACCTGGATGCAGCGCGTCGAGCGATTGCATCGGCTTGGCCCGGCGCCGACGATCGCTGGCGCGGCTCCAGGCCAGCATCGACAGCCACGCCATCACGCTGCCGCGCGAGGGATCGAAGTCGGCGACGTGCTCCCAGGCGTACTGGTAGGTGTCCGCCAGCACTTCCTCGACGTCGCGCGGGTCGCCGCAGACGCGCGCCGCCACGGCGTGCAGACGATCGACCGAATGGCTGTAGAGCTGGTCCAGCGCCCGGACCTCGCGACGGCGCATGCCGTCCAGGCAGCCAAGCAGGCGTTCGTCCGCCTCCTTGTCCACGCCCCAGGCCGGGTTTCGTCCCATGTCCAAGGTCGGGTTCAGCGTTTCGGTAGCCATCCCTGTCGGTACGATCAGATTGCGGCCGATGCAGGATAGCGCCTCGCCGGGCCAACGCGGGCGAAACACGGGCGGCTGCGGCAGCGCAGGTCGACCGCCGCGCAATCAAGGCTCCGATCGCCGATCATCGCCCGCCCTGGAAGAGATGCCTGCCCATGCCGTCCGGCACTGACCGCCAGCGTCGCGCCGTCCCCCCTGCTCGGCCTGTGCCAGGGCCTGCTGCTGACCGGCAACGCGATGCTGGTCAGCATCAATGGCCTGGTGGGCTTCCAGCTTGCGCCGGATCCCCGGCTCGCCACCCTTCCGGTGACCAGCTTCGTGCTCGGTGGGGCGCTGTCGACCCTGCCGATCTCGCTGCTGATGCAGCGTCGCGGGCGCGCCTTCGGCTTCGCGCTGGGCTGCGCCGCGGCGATGCTCGGCGCGCTGCTCACGGCGCTGGCAGTGGCGAGCGCCAGCTTCTGGCTGCTGTGCCTGGGAACCCTGGTCTTCGGCTTCTACAATGCGGCCGGCCAGTACCTGCGCTTTGCCGCGGTGGACCTCGCCGCGCCGGGGCGCCAGGCGCGCGCGCTCAGCCTGGTGCTCGCCGGCGGCCTGCTCGGCGCCTTTCTCGGCCCGGCGCTCAGTCGCTTCACGGTCGATCTGCTGCCGCAGCGCTACCTGGCCACCTATCTCAGCCTGATCGGGCTGTCGCTGCTGATCTTCGCGGTCACGCGGCTGCTGCACTTCCCGCCTATTCCGCCACGGCCGGCCGCCACCCGGGCAGCGGCGGATCGCGCGGCCCTGTTCCGTCGTCCCGGGTTCTGGCTGGCCATCGCCGCATCGTCCTCCGCCTGGGCGACGATGAACCTGCTGATGACCGCCAGCCCGCTGGCGATGCAGGCCTGCGCCTACCCCTTCGCCGATGCCGCCTGGGCGCTGCAGTGGCATATGGTCGGCATGTACGCCCCGATGCTGGTCAGCGGGCCACTGATCGAACGCCTCGGCCCGCGCGGCGCCATCGCCATCGGCGCGCTGACCGTGGGCGCCTGCGCCGGCATCGCGCTCGCCGGCACCACGACCGGCCATTTCGTGACCGCGCTGGCACTGCTCGGAATCGGCTGGGCCCTGATGTTCACCGGCGGCAATACGTTGCTGACCCGCCAGTACGCGGAGCACGAAAAGGGCACCGCGCAAGGCGTGCACGACATGCTGATGTTTGCATCGATGGTGGTCTCGTCGCTGCTTGCAGGCCGCGCCGTGAGTCTGGCCGGCTGGGTCGAACTGCAGTGGCTCGCGCTGGCGGTGATGCTTGCTCTCGGCCTGCTGTTGCTGCTGCTGGGACCGCGCACACGCTAGTGTGGTGTTCCGTAATTAAGTTGAAGAATTCCGATGAATTTTGCGGCGAGGCAAGCGGAGGAGGGTGAAAGCCGGCGGCTTGCGCGGCATGCCGGCCGAGCTTGAACGCCCGCAACTGGTTGCGGGCGGAACCGGAGGTCATAGCAGGGCTATGGCGACGACGAGCAACGCCGCATCGGCGCAAAAGGCGCGGAAATAATTCAAGGTAATTACGGAACACCACACTAGTACGTCGATTGACGCGGGCGCACTCGACATCTGCGCGGCCGTGATCCGGCGCGCAGGATCCGCGGGAGCGCCTGGGGAGACTCGCTGCGATCCCGGAGGCAGCCACAGGACGGCGCGATGCCGTCCTGTGGCCGACGCTCCGGTCAGAAGCGGAAGCTGCCGTCGTTGCGGATCACCGTGCCGCTGCAACTGGCCGGAGTGGTGAACTCGCGGTTGCCGCTGGCGGTCGGGTGCGCGCCCTCCCAGGCGGCGGTCGCTCCGTTCCACTTGACGTACTTGTACTGGATCGCGGTGCCTGCGGGCAGCGTCAGCGTGCCGGACCAAGGCACATTGGCGCCGCTGCCCTGGATGGTCAGCGCGAAACCTGCGCCGGGGCTCCAGTTGCCGAGGGCAGGCTGGTTGCCGACGACATAGACGTTCTGGCCATAGACGGTGCCGGCGTTGGCGATGGTGAAACTGACCTGGCAACCGGGCGCGGGCGTGGTCACCGCCAACGCAGTGCTGGCCGCCGAGGCGTTTCCGACGGCGTCGAAGGCGCGCACGGTGTAGCTGTAGCTGGTGCTGGCCGCGACCGTGGTGTCGCTGTAACTGGTCGCCGCCGTGCTGCCGATGCGGGCACCGCCGCGGTAGACGTCGTAGCCGGTGACCCCGACGTTGTCGCTGGATGCGGTCCAGGACAGCGCCACGCTCGCGGCGCTCACCGCACCGCGCGTCAGGCCGGTGGGCACGCTCGGCGCCTGGGTGTCGCCGCCGCTGCAGGGATTGGACTTGCTGACAGTGCCGTTCTGCACCGCAGAGATCCCCGGCGTGAGCTGGTAGTTGTTGCCGCCGTTGTTGTCCCAGCTGCCGCTGCCGTTGTTGAACACCGCCTGCAGACTGGTCGCGGCGCCGAGCGCCACGGTCTGCATCTTCCAGCCGCTGCAGGCCGGATCCATCGGCACGCCGGGCACCGCGGTCCAACTCCCGCCGCCCGGCGCGTAGTGCACATTGGTCGCGCTCCAGCCGCTCGGTATCCGGTGGTAGATCGTCGCGGTGTTGCCGGCCGAGGTGGTCAGGGTGCGTGGCGCGCTGGCGGCCGATGTGTTGCCGACCGCGTCCTGCGCGCGGACGGTGTAGCTGTAGGTCGTGCCGGGCGCCAGGCCGGAGTCGCTCCAGCTGGTCGCCGCCGTGCTGGCGACCTGCACCCCGCCGCGCAGCACCAGGTAGGTGGCCACCGCGACATTGTCGGTCGACGCGCTCCAGCTCAGCGTCGCGCTGGTGGTTCCGATGTTGCTGGCGACGAGGTTGGCCGGCACGGTTGGCGCCTGGGTGTCGGCCGGGGGCGGGGTGCTCACGCTAGCGGCATTGCTGGCGGAAGACAGGTTTCCTGCCGCGTCGATGGCGCGCACCGTGTAGCTGTAGCTGGTGGCCGCAGCCAGGCCGTTGTCGACATAGCTGAGTCCACTGGTCACGCTGGCCACCTGAGTGGCGCCGCGGTAGACGCGGTAGGCCGCCACGCCGACGTTGTCGCTCGACGCCTGCCACTGCACGCGCACGCTGTTGGCGTCGATCGCGCTGGCGCTGGCATTCGCCGGGGCGGTGGGCGCGCTGGTATCCGGCGCACACGGGCTCACGCCGCTGCTGATCGCGCCGTTCGAGACCACCTGGATGCCGCTGCCCAAGGGGTAGTTGGCGCCGCCGCGGTTGTCCCAGGTGCCGGCGCCATTGTTGAACACCGCCTGCAGCGCGGTGGCCGCGCCGAGGTTGACGCTGTGGCGCTTCCAGCCGGCGCAGGCATCGGCCATCGCCACGCCCGGGACCGCAGTCCACGCGCCGCCAGCCGGTGCGTAATGGATGTTGGCCTGGGTCCAGCCGGCCGGCGTGCGATAGTAGACCTCGGCGACATTGCCCGCCAATGTCGTCACCGAGCGCGTGCCGCTCTGCGCGCCGCTGTTGCCGGCGGCGTCCTGGGCGCGGATCGCGTAGACATAGGTGGTCGACGGCGCCAGCGAGGTGTCGCTGTAGCGCAGGCCGTTCGCGGTGGCCACCTGCACGCCATTGCGCAGCACCAGGTATTGCGCCACGCCGTAATTGTCGCTGGCCGCCGTCCAGTCCAGTTGCACCGAGCTTGAGCTGATGGCCGAAGCCACCGGCGTACCGGGCGCGCCCGGCGGCAGCGTGTCCGGCGCCTGGGTGCTGGCGTTCAGCACGGCGCTGCGCGCGGACTGGTTGCCGGCCGCGTCCACCGCCAGCACCTGGTAGCTGTAGCTGGTGGATGCGGCGAGGCCGGTGTCGGTGAATGCCGGACTGCCGACCGTGCCGACCAGGGCACCGCCGCGGAACACCTGGTAGGCGGTCACGCCCACGTTGTCGCTCGAAGGTGTCCAGGCCAGCGCGATCGAACGATCGGTCCGCAGCGTCGCGGCCGGCGTTCCCGGAATTGTCGGCGGCGTGCTGTCGACCACCAGGAAGGGATAGACACCTTGCACCGTGCCGGCAGGGTCCTCGACAAAACCGGATCCGCTGGCGGTCGCGCGATAGGTGCCGGCGCCGACATACACCTGCTGGATCTCCGAACGGGTGACGTTGCCGCGGGTGTCGGTCATCTCGATGTAGTAATCGAGGTACTGGTTGCGGTAGTCGGAGAGGTAGGCGTAGTAGAGGTTGCCGATCTCCTGTGCCGGCACCACCTGCAGGGTGTCCTTGGTGGTGCGGATCCAGTCGACACCGTTCATCTGCGGGCGCAGGTCGCGCATTTGCAGCGGCACTGCGCGCCAGGCACCCACCTTGCTGGGGGTGATGTTGAGCCCCGGACGCCCGGCCAGCGCGGCCGGGTCGTAGACCTTGTAGGTGTCGTCGGACTCATCGATGCCGTTGCCGCTGTGCACGCGCACCATGGCGCGCGCCGAGGCGATCCCGGAGACGTCGAAGGCGTAGGTGTAGAGCGCGAAATCGCGGCTGTAGTGCTGCACGGTCCAGCCTTCGGCCTTGGACGCGTTGACCGAGCCCGGGTTGTAGGGATAGCGCTGCGGCCACCAGACGGAAGGGCCGGTGCGGTCCTGCGCCAGCCGCGCCTGCACATAGGGCTTCGAGAAGGCCAGCGAGTTGTTGAAAGCGAGTGTGGGCTTGACGCTGTCGTCCTGGTTCTCGTCGTAGTAACCGAAGCCCGAGTCCATCGCCGGCAGCAGGAAGTACCAGGCGAGTTCTGCCGGATTCGCGCCGCCGGCGTAGTTGTTCGCGGAATTGCCTTTCACCGGGAAGGAGAGCATCCACGGGTTCAGCTGGTTGCCTGGGTGGGTGATCTGCTGGTCGAGGACGGTGGTCGGCTGCCAATAGTTGGGATTGGCGTCCAGCCAGACTTGTTCGGCTGTTTTCGCGTAATTCAGCGCCGCCTGCAGCAGGGCGAAGTTGCGCTCCAGGTAGTGCCAGCCGTACTCCAGCGACACCGTCGCGCCTTCCTCGACCCCGCGCAAATTGCGCTTGGGCGCCAGGTTCATGCCGCTCACGCGATTGAACTCGGAGAACTGGCCCTTCCAGATCAGCATCGGCAGGCGCCAGTGGTACCAGGTGGGATCGGAGGAGGAATCGCGGGTGTCGATCCAGGAGCCGTCCTGCACATGCGCGATGTCGTTCGCCGGGATCGGGAACTGGCGCAGGTACTCGTCGATGCCCAGGCAATAACCCTGACCGCTGCAGGTGGTGTGGTAACCCGCCTGCCAGGTGTCCAGGGAGCCGGCGCGGCCGCTGGAATTGTCGCCATCGTGGGCGATCACGTAGAACTGGCGCGGCTCCAGCGCCTGGTAGGGCACCAGTTCGTCGACTGTGGTACTGCCGTCCCAGCCTTCCAGCCATGAGCCGTTCTGGCTCACCGGGATGCCCGCCACCTGGGTGACGGCGCCGGTTGCCGGATCGACATGGCGCACCCAGTGCGGGGTCGATGCGAAGGGGAATTTGTTCACCACCACCTGCTGCTCGTGGGCCATGCCCAGGGCCACCCAGCTCCCGGTGTTGCTGCTGTTGCGCAGGTCCGCCCGGTTCGGGGGTGAGGTCAGGGTGTCGCCGTTCGCATCGTAGGTGGCGTAGGGATAGTCCTTGAGCGTGCGCGAATAGTGATTGTTGCCGAGCACCGACCACTGGATGCCGAGCTTCGCGAGTGTCGGCACCAGGCGCGGCGAGAAGCCCAGTTCGGTCGGGAAAAACCCCTTCGACGAGACATAGCTGCCGCCGAGGAAATAGGGCTGGGCCAGGGTCGCGTTCTGGTAGATCAGTTCCTTGAGGAAGTAGTCCGGCCCGACCAGCGGACCCATCGTGTGATGGCCGGTGAAATGGATGGTATCCAGGGTGCGCTGGTTGTTCTGCGTGCGCAGCGCGTTCCAGGTGCTGGCCCAGCCCTGGCCCCAGTTGGGGTTGTTGTAGCCAGGCACGTTCTGCAGCTGGTTCAGGCTCTGCACGTTGTTGATCACGGCGCCGGACATGGTCACGTGGATCTGCCCGCGTCCGCCGGACCAGTTCTGTAACTCGCCGGCCACCTGCATCGGCCAGCCCATGTAGGCGCCGGTCTTGGCGTGGTGGCTGTAGTAGGCCACCAGGTCGTCGTGCGGCATGATCCCGCCGCCCAGCGCCGGTGGCAGGAAATAGCTGTAGCCCGGTGGCGGCGACTGCTTGAGCGCGATCACCTGGCCGTCGTAGCTGTAGCGGATCGGCGCCCCCACCGCCGTCGCGTCGTAGGTCGCCTGGACGTTCACCCCGTAGAACGGCCAGAAGTTCGGCATGTGGTTGTGGTAGACGTGGGCGGCGGGAACCCCCGCATCCGCGCCCACGATTCCTCCCAGCAAGCCCACGCCCGTTGCGATTGCAGCGACCACCCCGCGTTTCAGCGCCATCGTCCCCCTCCCCCATGCATTCCCTGCCGGTGTCGGACCGGCGCCGGGCAATCGACATGCAGCCGCCCTCGGTGCCGGCGCGGAGCGCGGCCTCGTCGAGTCCCGTGGGTCAAGGCGCGCGCTCCCCAGCGCGACGCCCGTCATGGCGATGTGCACCCGCAGCCCCTGCCCCGGCTGCCGGCTGGTTCAGCACACCCGGCGAATCCAGCCTAGGCCGCACACATCGCGTTCACAATGGCCCGCATACGTATTCATGCACAGTGAGTAATCCGCGTATCCGAGTGCAACCGGGGATGGCAGTTGGACAGATCGGGAGGGCACGAGGGCACGAGGGCACGTGGGCAGGAGTGCACGCAAGAATCCTCCGGCGCTGGGAGCCGGCGCTTGCGCGCCCTTCAGACCGTTGCGCGAACAAGCACGCCGGCAGTGAACTCCCGCCGGTCCCGGGTCCGGCGTCGTCGCTCCATTGCATACGTCGTCAGGACAAACCGGCAAGTCCCCGTCGCGGTTGCTCCTTTAGTCCAAAATGCCCGATTTGCGCCCGCGCGGGCGCCGTCCGTTCACGCTCGCTGGCTATACTGCGCACCCACGCCGGCGCCATGCTGCGCCGCAGCACGAATCCGAATCTCACCCCCACGAAGTTGCCTACGACGTGTGCGCTGACCTGACCCAGTTGTACCAGTCCTCCCAGTTGTCCGGCTCCAATGCGGCCTTTGTCGAGGAGCTTTACGAGGCCTACCTCGCCGATCCGGCTTCAGTGCCGGTGCGCTGGCGCAGTTACTTCGACACCCTGCAGAGCCAGGGTGCGCCGGATATCGCGCATGGTCCGGTGCTCAAGCGAATCGGCGAGATGTCGCGCCAGGGCCGCCGGCTGGTGCTCTCCGCCGCGGTCGGCGAGGTGCACTCGGTCGACCAGGCCAAGCAGGGCGCGGTGCTCAAGCTGATCAACGCCTATCGCACGCGCGGCCACCTGGCGGCCAACCTGGATCCGCTGGGGCTGACGCCGCCCGAGTCGGTGCCTGATCTGTCGCCGGAGTTCTTTGGCCTGGGCAAAGCCGACCTCGACACCGAGTTCGACGCCAGCACCGTCCACGGCGCCCAGCGCCGCAAGTTGCGCGACATCGTCGGCCAGCTCCAGCGCGCCTACACCGGCTCGGTCGGCGCCGAGTTCATGCACATCACCGAATACCCGCACCGGCGCTGGATGCAGGAGCGCTTCGAGGCCGCCGCCGATGGTTACGGCTATGCCCCGCAGCAGAAAAAGCGCGTACTCGAACGGCTGACCGCGGCAGAGGGCCTTGAGCGCTACCTGCACACCAAGTACGTCGGCCAGAAGCGCTTCTCACTGGAAGGCGGCGACTCGCTGATCCCGCTGATCGACGAGATGATCCAGCGCTCCGGCAGCAGTGGCGCCAAGGACGTGATTATCGGCATGGCCCACCGCGGCCGCCTGAACGTGCTGGTCAACACCCTGGGCAAGCCGCCGCGGAACCTCTTCGATGCCTTCGAGGGCAAGCAGGAAGGCCCGGTGGATCCGGCCCACTCGGGCGACGTCAAATACCACCTCGGCTTCTCGTCTGACGTGACCACGCCCGGCGGCACGGTGCACCTGGCGCTGGGCTTCAATCCCTCGCATCTGGAGATCATCGACCCGGTGGTCGCGGGTTCCGTGCGCGCGCGCCAGGCGCGCCGCCAGGACGCCGAGCGCACCCAGGTGGTGCCGATCCTGATCCACGGCGACTCGGCCTTCGCCGGCCAGGGCGTGGTCATGGAGCTGTTCCAGATGTCGCAGGCGCGCAACTACGCGGTCGGCGGCACCATCCACATCGTGGTCAACAACCAGGTCGGTTTCACCACCCACAACCCGGAAGACACGCGCTCCACGCGTTACTGCACGGACGTCGCCAAGATCGTCTCGGCGCCGGTGTTCCACGTCAACGGCGACGATCCGGAGGCGGTGCTGTTCTGCGCCCAGATCGCGCTGGACTACCGCCAGACCTTCAAGCGCGACGTGGTCATCGACCTGGTCTGTTACCGCCGCCACGGCCACAACGAGGCCGACGAGCCGGCAGCGACCCAGCCGCTGATGTACCAGATCATCCGCTCGCGCCCGAGCACGCGTGAACTGTACGCGCGCAAGCTGGAGGCCGAGGGCGTGATCGCCGCCGGCGAGGCCAAGGCGATGAGCGACCGCTACCGCGAGCGCCTGGAACATGGCGAGCCGGTGGTGCCGGAACTGACCACGCCGGATCCGGAACAGGCGCATGTGGCGGTGGACTGGTCGCCCTACCTGCACGGCAAGCTGGCCGACCGCGTGAAGAGCGGCGTGCCCGCGGCGCGTATCCAGGCGCTGTCCGCCCGCATCAACACGCTGCCGCCGGATCTCAAGCTGCACTCGCGCGTGGCCAAGGTCTACGAAGACCGCCTGAAGATGACGGCCGGCGAGCTGCGCATGGACTGGGGCTTCGCCGAGACCATGGCCTACGCGACGCTGCTGGAGGAAGGCTACAACCTGCGCCTGTCCGGCCAGGACTGCGGCCGCGGCACCTTTTTCCATCGCCATGCGGTGCTGCACGACCAGAACACCGGCGCCAACCACACCCCGTTGCGCAACCTGGTCGATTACCCGGAGCGCGTGACCATCATCGACTCGCTGCTGTCGGAAGAGGCGGTGATGGGCTTCGAGTACGGCTACGCCACCGCCGACCCGCGCACCCTGACCATCTGGGAAGGCCAGTTCGGCGACTTCTGCAACGGCGCGCAGGTGGTGATCGACCAGTTCATCAGCTCCGGCGAGGCCAAGTGGGGCCGGCTGTGCGGCCTGGTGCTGTTCCTGCCGCACGGCTACGAAGGCCAGGGCCCGGAGCATTCCTCCGCGCGCCTGGAGCGCTTCTTGCAGCTGTGCGCACTGGACAACATGCAGGTCTGCGTGCCGACCACCCCTGCGCAGATGTTCCACATGCTGCGGCGGCAGATGCTGCGCGGCACGCGCAAGCCGCTGATCGTGATGACGCCCAAGAGCATGCTGCGCCACCGGCTGTCCACCTCCACCCTGGCGGACCTGGAGCAGGGCGAGTTCCAGCGCGTCATTCCCGACGCGCTCGCCGCCGATCCGGCCAAGGTCACGCGCGTGGTGCTGTGCAGCGGCAAGGTCTATTACGACCTGGTCGAGGAGCATGAGAAGCGCGGGCTGGACAACGTGGCGATTGTCCGCGTGGAGCAGCTATACCCCTTCCCGCGCGTCGAGGTGTACGCCGAACTGGTGCGCTTCCCGAATGCGCGGCAGGTGATCTGGTGCCAGGAAGAGCCGATGAACCAGGGTGCCTGGTTCCAGATCCGGCATCATCTGAAGGCATCGATCACCGAACGCCACGAGTTGCACTACGCCGGCCGCACGCGCTCCCCGGCGCCCGCCTGCGGCAGCACGCAGACCCATAACAAGGAACAGGCGGCCCTCGTCAACGAGGCGCTGTCGGCAACGGACCTGGGCAAGCAGCCCAAGCACGAATAAGGAATTCCCATGACCGTCGAAGTCAAAGTCCCCATCCTGCCCGAATCGGTCGCCGACGCGATCATCGCCACCTGGCACAAGAAGCCAGGCGACGCGGTCAAGCGGGAAGAGAACCTGGTCGATCTGGAGACCGACAAGGTCGTGCTCGAAGTGCCCTCGCCGGTCGACGGCGTGCTGCTGTCGATCGTCAAGAACACCGGCGACAGCGTCACCAGCCAGGAGCTGATCGCGACCATCCAGGAAGGCGCTGCGGCTGCGCCAGCGCCTGCGGCGCCGGCCGCAGCGGGGCACGGGGCACGGGGCACGGGTCCCGACGCCACTGACCAGGCTCCGTCGGTGCGCCGCATCGCCGCCGAGACCGGGATCGACCCGGCCTCGGTCGACGGCACCGGCCGCGGTGGCCGCGTGACCAAGGAAGACATGCTCAAGGCGCAGGCCCCTGCCCCGGCGGCGGCGCCGTCCGCGAGCAAGGCGGTGGCCACCACCACTCAGGCGAGCACCGCCATCGCCGTGCCGCCGGGCGCGCGCGCCGAGCAGCGCGTGCCGATGACGCGCCTGCGTGCGCGCATCGCCGAGCGCATGATGCAGAGCAAGAACTCCATCGCCATGCTGACCTCGTTCAACGAGATCAACATGAAGCCGGTGATGGACCTGCGCAAGAAGTACGCCGAGACCTTCGAGAAGGTCCACGGCGTCAAGCTCGGTTTCATGAGCTTCTTCGTCAAGGCCTGCACCGAGGCGCTCAAGCTGCACCCGATCGTCAACGCCAGTGTCGACGGCAACGACATCATCTACCACGCCTACCAGGACATCGGCGTCGCCGTGGCCACCGACAAGGGCCTGGTGGTCCCGGTGCTGCGCAACACCGATTCGATGAGCCTGGCCGACATGGAAAAGGCCATCGGCGGCTTCGCCAAGCAGGCCCGCGAAGGCGGCCTGCAGTTGGAAGACCTGCAGGGCGGCACCTTCACCATCACCAACGGCGGCGTGTTCGGCTCGCTGTTCTCCACCCCCATCGTCAACCCGCCGCAGAGCGCGATCCTGGGCATGCACGCCATCAAGGAACGCGCCATCGTCGAAGACGGCCAGGTCGTCGCCCGCCCGATGATGTACGTGGCAATCAGCTACGACCACCGCATCATCGACGGCAAGGACGCGGTGCTGTTCCTGGTCGCGGTGAAGAACTTCCTGGAAGATCCGGTGAGGTTGATGTTGCATCTGTGATCGGCCGGAGGCCGGTCGCGGAATGCGGTGAAAGGTGAAAAGTGAAAGCCCGTTTCGGCCCTGCCGAAACGGGCAAAAGTGCCGCTTTTCGATTCCCTTTCACTTTTCACTTTTCACTTTTCACAAGGTTTCTGCCCCATGTCCACCGACTACGACGTGATCGTCATCGGCGCCGGCCCGGCCGGCTATGTCGCCGCCATTCGCGCTGCGCAGCTCGGCCTGAAGACCGCCTGCATCGACGATTTCATCGGCAAGGACGGCAAGCCGGCGCTCGGCGGCACCTGCCTCAACGTGGGCTGCATCCCGTCCAAGGCGCTGCTGGAGTCGTCCAAGCAGTTCCATGCGCTGACCCATTCGTTCAAGGACCACGGCATCAGCGCCGGGGCGCCGAGCATCGACGTGCCGACGATGATCGGGCGCAAGGACAAGATCGTGAAGCAGCTGACCGGTGGCATCGGCATGCTGTTCAAGGCGAACAAGGTGATGAGCATCGCCGGGCGCGGCAAGCTGCTCGCCGGCAAGCGGGTGGAAGTCACCGCGCACGACGGCAGCGTTTCCACCCTGAGCGCCAACCACGTGATCCTGGCCGCCGGCAGCGTGCCGATCCAGATCCCCTCGATCCCCTTCGATGGCAAGTACATCGTCGACAACGTCGGCGCGCTGGATTTCGACACCGTGCCCAGGCGCTTCGGCGTCATCGGTGCCGGCGTGATCGGCCTGGAGATGGGTTCGGTGTGGAAGCGCCTCGGCGCCGAAGTCACGGTGCTCGAAGCCCTGCCCGATTTCCTCGCCGCCTGCGATGCGGATATCGCCCGCGTGGCCGCCCGCGAGTACAAGAAGCAGGGACTGGACATCAAGCTCGGCTGCAAGGTCAACGCCGCCGAAGTCAAGGGCGAGGAAGTCCACATCCGCTACACCGACGCCAGCGGCGCCGAGCAGAGCATCGTGGTCGACCGCCTGCTGGTCTCGGTCGGCCGCCGCGCGCATACCCGCGGCCTGCTGGCCGACGACTCGGGCGTCGCGCTGAATGCGCGCGGCCAGATCGAGGTCGACGAGCACAACCGCACCGCCGCGGATGACGTCTGGGCCATCGGCGACTGCGTGCGCGGCCCGATGCTGGCGCACAAGGGCTCCGAGGAAGGCATCGCGGTGGCCGAACTGATCGCCGGCAAGGCCGGTCACGTCAACCTCGACACGATTCCGTGGGTGATCTACACCGAGCCGGAAATCGCCTGGGTGGGCAAGACCGAGAAGGAATGCAAGGACGCCGGGATCCCGGTGAAGACCGGCAGTTTCCCCTTCGCCGCGGTCGGCCGCGCGATGGCGATGAACGAGACCTACGGCCAGGTGAAGATCATCGCCCACGCCGAGACCGATCGGGTGCTCGGCGTGCACATGATCGGCCCGATGGTGTCCGAGCTGATCGCCGAATGCGTGGTCGCGATGGAGTTCCAGGCCAGCAGCGAAGACCTCGCGCGCATCTGCCACGCGCACCCGACGCTGTCCGAGGCGGTGCACGAGGCGGCGCTGGCGGTGGACAAGCGCGCGATCCATCGGGCGAACTGAGACATCAACCCGGCGGGGAGTCTTGCGGACGCCCCGCCCGGCAATGCTTGCGGAGGGACGAGGCGCGCGCGATGAGCCCCGCCCCCTCAGTGCGCTTCCTGCCTCCCCAGTGCGGTCAACGGTCCGAGGAGCGCGCTGCCGATGTCGGACTCGGCCGCCGTCGACCGTTGCACCAACACGCGCTGGCCATCCGCAGAAATCGCGATACGCGGGGCGGTCTGGAGCTCACCCAGGTCGAGGACGGTGACGGGGCTTGCGTCGGGGTGTAGCACAACACGCTTCAGCAGCGTGCGCAGGCGGTCGTCGTCGAGATCCAGGTACCACAGCGCTCCGGCAGAGATGCGCCAGGAGGTCACCGACAGCAGCGGCACGCCGCGGCGGACCACCTCCGCGCTGGTCCACGGCGGCGCGCTGCAGCGCACCTCCGAACTGCCCAGATGCAGGAGACACAGGCGCTCGCCGTCGGCTTCCACCATCGGCGCGAGCCCGTCCAGACCCGCGAGGGCGCGGGGCTGGGCGCCCGTTTCGGCGAGATCGAGCATGAATGCGCTCCAGCCGCGACCGACGTCGGCCACGTAGGCGATTCCACTGGCGTGCGGGCGGGCGGCACGCACGCGCGTCTGCGGCAGCGCGATTTCGCGCGCTGGTCGGTCGTCGCCGAAGTCGCGCAACAGCACGCGCTGGCCTGCGTTCTCGTGCAGGGCGATGCTGGTCAGCTGCCTGCCGTCGGCGCCGAAGGTGGGATCCGCCAGGAGCGCCACGTCGTCGCCAACCAACGCCCGCGGTTCGGCGTTGGCCGACTCCAGCCACCACCGTCGATATTGGCCGCTGCGGTCGGAAACGAGGACGATGCCTTCCCCGGATGGGGCGAAGGCCGGATCGCGATTGCTTCCGGTGGACTCCGCGATCCTCTGCGGCGGCGCCCGCGTTGCCAGATCGTGCAGCCAGAGTTCGAATCTCGGGCGTCCGCGTTCGATTTCGAACACTGCCTGTGCCAGTGAGTCCGGGACATCGACCTGGTCGGCACCGCGCAGCCCGAGTGCCCGCCAGTCCCCGCTCTCGGTGTCGAGCAGGTGCAGTTCGCGCTGTGCGCCAGGCCCCACCGGAACCAGCAGCTGCCGCGCATCGGGCAGCCAGTCGAACCGGCCGAAGGCGATCGGCTTCGTGGTCAGGACCTGGACCTCGCCGCCGCGGGCGGAGACGCGCAGCAACTGCCCGCCGGGCGGGCGTCCGCGGCGAAAGGCCAGCCAACGCCCATCCGGCGACAGCTTGGGTTCGCTGTCGTAGTCCTGCGCGGCGCGCGCGTACACCAGCGGATGATCGCGTCCTTGCGGGTCGCGCCACGCCAGCTGCTGCGCCGGCGAACCCTGCTCCAGCGGCCTGCCCAGCCACAGGCCGCGGTCCTGCGCGTCCCACTCGACAGGGTCAAGGTACTCCGCCTGTCAAGGCCCATATGACTGCGGCGGTCCTGCCTGCAGTCCCTCGATCGGTGCGACCAGGATCTCGCATCTGCCGCCGCGCACGCGCTGCCAGGCGAGCCGGTCTCCCGCGCGCGACCATGCCGGCATCAGATCCTGGTCGGCAGCACCGGCAATCTCGACACCTGCACCGCCGGCAACCGCCGCGATCACAATGCGCGAGCGCAGCGAGTCCGGCAGGAAGCGCACGTGCGCGAAGCGCTTGGCGTCAGGCGCCAGCGCGGGCTGGCGTTCCTGCCGCAGCGTCGAGGTCAGCAGGCGCACGCGCGGCGGCGGGATCCCCGCGACGGTCGGCGTTGTCATTGCCGGGACCGACACATCGTCGCGCGGCCACCACGCGCCGAAACCGACCGCGGTAGCCAGCGCCAACAAGCCGAGCACCCCGAGGCGCGCGCGACGTCCAGGCGCCCGCAGCGCGGCCACAGACCCGTGCCCCGCGGTGGCCGCGCGTGGATCCGGCATGACTTCCGCCGAGGCGGCGCCGGCAACCTGCGGCGCGACCGGCGGAGCCGCCGCCTCTTCCGGCAACGCTGACGGCACAGCGGCCTCGGCGGCCGGTGCCAGCGCTTCCGGCGTCGCCAGCAAGCGATAGCCGACGCGCGGCACCGTCTGGATCAATTGCGAGTGCGGAACCGGGTCACCCAGCGCGCGCCGCAGTTCCTTGATCGCGTGGCTGAGCACGTCCGGCAGCGGGTACTCGCCCGGCCACACCTGGTCCATGATCTGGTCGCGGCTCAGGGTGCGTCCGGCATGGCGCACCAGCACCAGCAGCACGCACATCGACTTCGGCGTCAGCCGCGCCGAGGTACCCTCACGCTCGATCCGCAGCGAACTGAAATCGACCCGCGCATCGCCCAGGCGCCAGACGCCGGCGGCCGCGAGCGCGTCAGCGCCGACGCGCGCGGCGCGGGCGATCTCGGTGGCAGGAACGGCGTTCATCTCCTCGGGTCAGGCAAGATCCGTTCCGGGGCCCCCGATGATAGGCCACCGGCGCAGCGGCGGCTCGAATGGCGTTCGCGGGCCACACTTCATGGTCCTTTCATCGATCCGACAGCGGCCATTCGTGCACGGCTGCCGCCGGCGGTGCAGATTGACGCAACCTGGTGAGGACCCGACCGATGTCCCTCTGCATGCAAACCCCGACCTTGTGGCTGGCGCTCGCCGCGACGGCGGTCGATGGTGACCATTTCCATGCGCACTTGCAGGCGCCCGCGGTGCCGGCCGCGGCGGTCGACTGGCGCGCGTCCAGCGGCCTGGCCACGCCGCCGCCGCTGCCAGCCGGCAAGTCGGCCAGCGACAGCTTCGCGATCAATGCCGGCCTCACCGGACCGTGGTTCGAGGCGGCCACCAGCGGACAGGGCTTCCTGCTTGACGTGGTGCCTTCCGCCCAGGTGCTGTCCTTCGGGTGGTTCACCTACGGTCCGGCGCAGCCAGACGGCAGCGCGCCGCCGCAACGCTGGCTCACCGGGGCCGGCGCCTACACCGGGGCGATCGCGCAAACCACGCTGTTCCTGTCCGAGGGCGGAGCCTTCCAGGCGGGCCCGGTGCCCGGCGCGCGCGCAGTCGGCAACCTGCGCTTCGAATTCGCCGATTGCGCACACGCCAGCGTCAGCTACTCGGTGCGGCGCAACGCGCTCAGCGGCAGCGGCGACCCGACCACCGGCGATCTCGTCGAAGGCGAGATCGCGCTGACGCGGGTGACCGCCGACCAGTACTGCGACGAGGTGGCGAGCGGCACCGCGATCACCGACGTGACCGTGCTCGCGATGGACGGCGGCCCGCCGCGCAGCGGCCATAGCGTGGTGGTGCGCGACGGGCGCATCGTGCAGATCGCGCCGAGCGCGAGCCTGGCGCTTGGTCCGGCTGTCGCGCGCATCGACGGCGGCGGCCGCTGGCTGCTGCCAGGACTCATCGATGGGCATACCCACGAGCAGCCGGGCGTCGACAACTGGCCGAACGATGTCGCCGGCAACCTCGTGATGTCGCTCGCGAGCGGCGTCACCAGCCTGATCAACATGGGCGATTTCACCAACGCGCTGCCGCCGGTGCGCGCGGCGGTGCGCCGCGGCGAACTCGCCGGCCCGCAGCTCTACCTCGGGCGCTTCGCGCGCGGACCCAGCGACGGCGGCGGCGCCGGCTATGTGGTCTCCGGTGCGCAATCGGCACAGAGCCTGGTGGCGAGCGCGGTCGAGGACGGCTACGACTTCATCAAGAGCTACGACGCGATCGACGCCGGCACCCTCGACGTGCTGTTCGCGAGCGCCCGCGAACGCGGCCTCGCCGTGCTCGGCCACGGCAACAACAGCGTCGCCATCGACGACCTCGTGGGCCGCGGCCTGCGCATGCTGGTGCACGCGAACATCTACCAGCGCTCGGCCGCGCTCGGCGGGCTCGCGTCGACTGCCGAAGTGCCGCAGCGCGCCGCGGTGCTGCGCCAGAACGGTGCGGCGATCGGCGCCACGCTCGCGGTCATCGACCTGATCGTCGGCTTCGGGCTCGATGCGCTCGCCGGCCGCGATCCCAACCTGCGCGTGCTGCAGCAACCCGGCATCGAGTACATGGACGACCGCGCGCTGGTTTCCTGGCGCTCGATGATGCAGTTCCGGTCCGACATCCGCGCGCCGGTGGACCGTCGCGCGAGCTTCGCGGCGATGCAGCAGACGGTGCTCGCCTTTCACCAGGCGGGCGTGCCGATCGTTGCTGGCAGCGACAGCATCGGCATCCCCGGCGTGGTGCCCGGTTTCGCCTTGCACCGCGAGATTGCCCTGCTGCAGCAGAGCGGCCTGTCCGCCGAGGAGGCGATCGCCAGCGCCACCCGCGTGCCAGGCGAGTTCATAAGGCGCTACTTCCCGGCGCGCGACCACGTCGGCGTGATCGCGGTCGGCGCGCGCGCCGATTTGCTGCTGGTCGACGGCGATCCGCGCGCGGACCTTGCACGGCTGATGGACCCGGCCGGCGTGATGGCGGCCGGCCGCTGGTACCCGCGCGACTGGCTGCGCGCACAACTGACGATGCTGAGGGACACGCGATGAGAACGATCTTCGCACTGCTGCTCCTCGCGGTCGCCCAGGCCGACGCCCAGTCGCTGCTGCGCAGCCACGGCGGCTGCTGCGCCTACGGCTGGGCAGTCGCCGACATCGGCGACCTCGATGGCGACGGCCGCCGCGACTTCCTGGTCGCAGCGAACAGCTCCGGACAGGTGTACGCGCACTCGAGCGCGCGCGTCGAGGCGCTATGGGTCGCGACGCTCGCCGGCAGCGATCTCGGCTACGCGATCTCTGCAGCGGGAGACGTCGACGGCGACGGCATCGAGGACGTGATCGCCGGCGCGCCGACGCGCGGCGGGCTTGGTGTCGTGCACCTGCGCTCCGGGCGCGACGGCGCGCTGTTGCGGGAGATCGCCGCGCCGGCCGGCGCCTCCCGCTTCGGCGCCGCGGTGTCGAGCATCGGTGACATCGACGCCGACGGCCGCAGCGACCTGCTCGTGGGCGCGCCCGGCAGCGGCCGTGTGTTGCTGCTCTCGGGCGCCAGCGGCGGCGAGATCGCGAGCGTCGAACAGGCCGGTGGCGAGTTCGGCGCCGGCGTTGCCGGCACCGACGACCTGGATGGCGACGGCGTGCGCGACTTCATCGTCGGCGCGCCCTCGCTGCAGGGCGGTCGCGCCTTCGTCTACTCCGGGCGCACGCGTGCGCTGCTGCTGACGCTCGCGCCGGAGGCCGGTGGCGGCCGTTACGGCGAGTTCTTCGTCGCCGGTGCCGGCGATGTCGACGGCGACGGCCTTGGCGACCTCTACGTCGGCGCCTATGCCGAGTCCGGCAACCGCGGCGCTGCCTATGTTTATTCCGGCCGCGACGGCGCGCGCCTGCACCGATTCCTCGGCGATGCCGGCGAGGGCCTCGGCCCTGGTCGCGGCGCCGGCGACGTGAACGCAGACGGCCGCGCCGACCTGATCGTCGGCGGCTACACCTGGAGCGGCGGCGGACGCACCGAGGGCGGCCGCGTGCGCATCTTCAGCGGCGCCGATGGCAGCGTGCTCGCGAGTGCGAACGGCGGCCGCGTGCGCGGCCAGTTCGGCTTCGACGCGGTCGGGCTCGGCGACGTCAGCGGCGACGGTCGCCTCGATTTCATCGTCGCCAGCGCGCCCGCGAACGCGGTCGACCTGTATGCCGGCGCGATCGACCGCGCCGCGCCCTTCGCGGTCGGCGACGGCCTCGGCGGCGCCTGGCGCGACCCGGCCAACGAGGGCCAGGGCCTGTTCCTCGAGTCGCACACCGGCCTCGACGTGATCTCCGGCGTCTGGTTCACCCACAGCCGGCTGCCACCGGATGCCGGCAGCGGCCTGCGTTGGCTCACCTTCGCCGGCCGCATCGAAGGCGCCAGCGGCGAGCTGCCGCTGGTGCTGACCCGCGGCGGCGTGTTCGACACCCCGGGCCCGGTCGAGAACCACGTGGTGGGAACGCTCTCGCTGCAGTTCCGCGACTGCACCCACGCCGACGCCCGCTACGTGGTCCGCGAGAACGCGATCAGCGGCCAGGGCGATCCCGCCAGCGGCGCGCTGCGCAGCGGGCGCATGGCGCTGACCCGGATCACCCCGGACGCGCGTTGCGGAACGCCCACAACCCGCTGAGCCCACTCGCGTTTCCAGCACGCCGAACCGGCCGCGACCGGCGCCATGGCGCGCCTTGCCGGCATCGGTACTTGCGTGTTCGCCTTTGGTCCCGCCGGCAGGGTCGAAGAGCGGCTGGTACACTCGTCCTCGTCCGGCAATGTGTCCAGGTGGTTTGCGGTTGCAGGCGCCGCGCCCCTGCTGACAACTTGATCCCCGAGGACCGGCGCGCCATTCGCTCGCTGGATGTCCCGTCTGCGCTGGCACGCCACGCAAGCCCGGCGCGCGCTTGCGGCATCATCGGGCGAGCCGAGGGAGCGCGTGCATGCGTCTGATCCTGCTGTTGGCCACCGCGATCCTGTGCCGCGTCGCCGTCGCCGCGGTGGAGCCGCCGCGCGAGCGCTTTTCGGCGTTGCCGGGCGGGCCGCCGGGCGGGATCGCCGCGATCGTCGAGGATACGAGCGGACTGCTGTGGATCGGCGGCGACGCCGGATTGCACCGCCATGACGGACAGCGCGCGCAGCCAATCGCGATCGGCGACGGCTCGCCGCGGGTCTTCGACCTGGCGCTGGTCGAGGCCGGCATCTATATCGCGCACGAATCCGGCCTCGCCTTCTGGTCGCGTACACGTGCGGCGATCGAGCCGCTGGCCTGCGCGCCGCTGGCCAACGGTGTGCGCAGCGTGCAGGCGCTGCCGGACGGCCTGCTCGCGCTCGGTCTGGGCGCCCTCGTGCGGCTGTCCCGCGAGGGCACGGACTGCATGCCCATGGCGCTCGCTGGCGCGCCTGCCGGCGTGCCCATCGAAGTCGCGCGCATGATCCACGGCGAAACCTGGCTGGCGCTGCGCGAACAGGGTTTGTGGCGCTGCGAGCAAACTTGCGCACGCGTGCGCCCCTGGGCGCCGGCGCTGGCGACGACGCGCGTGCGCTGGATCTCCGGCGACGGCGCCGGCGGGCTCTACGTAGGCACCCATCGCCACGGCCTCTATCGCCTGGATGCTCAGGGCGCGGTGATCGACCGCTGGTACCGCGGCGCCACCGATCCAACGCGTGCGCTGCCGACGATGGGCGTGATGTCGCTGGCGCGAAAGGCGGACGGCAGCCTGTGGATCGGCCTGTGGGCCGGCGGTCTGATCGGCATCGGCGCCGACGGCGCGATCCGCTCGCGCTCGCGGGCGATCCCGCAGGAGCCGACCGCGATCCGCGACGACCATGTCGCCGCGCTGCTGCTCGCCGCCAACGGCACCCTGTACCTCGGCCACGAGGCCGGTGTCGACCTGCGCGATCCGCGCCGGAACCAGAGCCGCTGGATCGGCCCGGCGGCCCCCGGCCAGCCGGGCCTCACGCGTGCCGACGTGGTCAGCCTGCACCGTGAGCCGGACGGCACACTGTGGGTGGGCAGCGAACGCGGTGGACTGCAGCGTTTCGCCGCCGATGGCATCCGCGCGCTGCGGCACGACCCGGCGCGGCCCGACACGCTGCCGCACGACACCGTCTGGGACATCGCGGCCGCCGGCCCCGACTGGTTGTGGCTGGCGACGTCCGGCGGGCTCGCGCGTGTGCACCGGCGCGAGTTGCGCGTCGAGCGGGTGATCGCCTACCCGCGGTTGCCGAGCGATGACGTGATCGCGCTCGCGCCTGCTGGCGACGGCGGGATCTACATCGCGATGTGGGCTGGCGGCGTCGCGCGTATCGGCGCGGGCGGCGAATTGCTGCAACTGTGGCGTGCGGCAGATGGCCTGCGCTCGGAGACCATCGCGCAGCTGCTGCGCGACCGCGCCGGCCGCGTGCATTGCATCAACAACGAGGGCTGGCAAGTGCTCGGCAGCGATGGTCGCTTTGCCAGCGTCGCACTCCCGCCGCGCGCGCCGGCGGCAGGCGCACAGCGGATCGCCACCCTGCACGAGGACGCGCAGGGTCGCTTGTGGGCGGCCGGGGTCGCTGGCGCGCTGGCGCGTTGGGAGCCCGCGCAGGCGGCGCCGGCCTGGCTCCCCGGCGCGGGCGCCACTCAGGCGATCGGCGCGATCGTCGCGCGCGCCGGCGGCGGCGCCTGGCTCGGCCTCGCCGATCGCGTCATCGCCGTCGACGACCACGGCGAGCCATTGCCTGCACCGCCGCTCGACGCGCGCGTCGGCCTCGACGAACCCAACGTCGCAGACTCGCGCATGCTGGTCGACGCCGCCGGCCTGCTCACCATCGGCGGTCACGGCGTCTACGTCATCGACCCCACCGCGATCGAACGCCCACCGGCGCCGGCAGCGCCACTGGTCACCGGCGTGCGCCTGTTCAACCAGCCGCTGGCGCCGGCCGACCAGGGTCCGCTGCTGGCTTCGACCCTGGTCGGCGGACCGCTGCGGCTGCGCTACGATCAGGACCTGATCACCCTGGACTTCGCGCTCCCGGGACAGCCGGCACCGCCGGGGCTGCGCTTCCGCTACCGCCTGATCGGCTTCGATCCACGCTGGATCGAGGTCAGCGCCGACGAGGCGCGTGCGGTGTACACACGGCTGCCGCCCGGCGACTTCGGTTTCGAAGTAGGCGCCGGCGATGCCGTCGGCTGGTTCGCCGCGCGCGCGCAGCTGCCGATCGAAGTGCTGCCGCCGTGGTGGATGACCTGGTGGGCGCGCGGGAGTGGCCTGGCGCTGCTGCTGTGCGCCATCGTGGCTGCGTGGCGGCTGCGCACCTGGCAATTGCGCGCGCAGGCGCTGCGACTGGAGCAGCGGGTCGCCGAGCGCACCGCCGAACTCGCGGCCGCGAATGCCGCCCTCGATCGTGCGGCGCGCACCGATCCGCTGAGCGGGCTCGCCAACCGCCGCGGTTTCCTCGCCGCGATCGAGCCGGTGTATGCGCAGCCCGCGAGCCTGGCGCTGATGGACATCGACCATTTCAAGTCGATCAACGACCGCTACGGCCACGATGTCGGCGATGCCGTGCTGGTCGAGGTCGCGCGGCGCTTGCGCGAGGCCTTGCGCAGCGAGGACCAGCTCGGGCGCTGGGGCGGCGAGGAGTTCGTGGTGCGCATCGCCGGCGACGCCGGCGCGGAGGTCGCCGAGCGCCTGCGCAGCGCGATCGGCGAAGCGCCCTTCCCGCCCGGTATCGGTCCCGAGCGCGTGACCGTCAGCATCGGCACCGCGCGCGTGCGCGCCGGCGACAGCGTCGACGCCTGCCTGCAGCGCGCCGACGCCGCGCTGTACGCCGGCAAGCGCGGCGGCCGCAACCGCGTCGTCGATGCGGACACGCTGGACGCGCTGCCCAGCTAGGTCCCCTGCCATGACGCATTCGGGGCAAAAGGCGCGGAAATAGTCGCGGCTCAATGTGCGTCGATCAGCGCCTCCACCGCCGCGGACCAGCGCTCGGGGTAGTTGATCACATTGTGTCCACTGATCCCGCTGCCGAGCGCGTAGCGGTGGAACTCGCCGCGGCCGCCGGCGTTGCGGAAGGCCTGGAAGTTCGCCTCGCTGTGGGCGATCGAATAGAAGGGGTCGTTCTCGCCGTAAAGCCAGGCGCTCCTACCGGCGAAAGCCGCGCCGCGCCTGAAGGAAGCGGTGTTGATCGCGGCGACGGTGCTGCAGCCATCGCTCATCCAGCCGCCGACGAAGTTCAGCGCGCCGACGAAGTTGCCCGGCCGGGTGCCGGCATGGACGATCGCGAGGATGCCGCCGCGCGACTGCCCGGCGATCAACATCCGCTGCGCGTCGACGTCGGGTCGCGTGCGCAGGTGCACGAGCACCTCGTCGATGTCGCTGAGTGCGCGCTCCATGCCGGCAAGCGCGATCGTGGTGTTGCAACTGTAGCCCGAGCCGTTCGCGGCCAGGCCTTCGGCGTAGGTGCCGCCGGAGCGCCCGCGGCCGCGGCGCTGCGGGAACACCACCATCCAGCCGCGCGCGTTGAACCAGCCGGCGGCGGCCTGGTGGGTCCATGTTCGGGTGAAAAGCGAGGGATCGTTGCCGCTGCCGGTCGAGCCGTGGTTGAACATCACGGTCGGGAAGGGCCCCGGGCCGGCGGGTTTGTGGATCACCATCTCCAGTTGCACCGGCTGGCCGTTCTCGCTGAGCGAGGTGGCGATGAACTCGGTGCGGACTTCGGTTTCCGGCAAATCCGCCGGGGTGTCGAAGCAGTGCGCGACCGGCGCGCTCGCCGGCAGCGCGGCCAGGCGCGCGATCGCCTTGCGCCGGGTCACACCGTCGACGCTGTACTCGAAGATGCCGTGCTCGCCGTCGCTGAAGCGCAGCCGCGCGCTGCCGGCCTCGGGCACCGGGAAACTCGTCGCCGGTCCGGCGATCGCCGCCAGCGGCGTGCCGCTGAGGGCGCGCGTGAGTGCGCCGGCGTAGCTGCCGTCGGGCTGGCGCGCGAGGCTCGACGCGATCAGCCACTGGTCGCGGCCACCGGCGCCAAAGGTGTACCAGGCGGCAACCAGGGTGTCGCCCTGCTGCGTCAGCGTCAGTCCCCAGCCGGGCTCGCGCGGGTTCCACCACAAGTCCGAGACGTTATCCAGGCGCTCGCGCGTCAGGGTGGACGCGAAGCAGCGCGGCGCGCGCGGGTCGAAACGGATTGGCGTCAGCGCACGCTGCTGGCTGACGCCCTCGACGGTGTAATCGAGATTGAGCTGTCCGGCGAGATCCCAGCCGAGTTCGGCGCTGCCGACCTCGCGCACATCGGTGAAAGCCTGCGCACCGTCGATCTGCGGATGCGGGATGCCGCTGATGCGGTAGATCGGGCCGGCGAAGCGTCGGCCCTGCTGGCGTGTGGCCTGCACGGTCAGGAACATCGGGGCGCCGTCGCTGGCGTAGGTGTACCAGGTGCCGAACACGAAATCGCCCTGCTGCGAGACGTTGAAGCCCCAGCCGGGCTCGGCCGCGTTCCAGTAGATCCCGCTGTAGCTCGCTTCCGCGGCCGGGAACAGCGGCCGCGACACGCCGCCGGCGTGGCTTTCGACGACCGCGGCGAGCGCGCTCGCGAGCGCGAAATCGAGGCGGCCGTCGCCATTGACCTCGCCGAGTGCGGCGAGCCGGCTGCCGGTCTCGCCACCACGTCGGCTGCCGTCCACCTGCGTCAGCACGCGCCCGTCGCGACCGCTGCGCAGGCTGACGCGGCCGCCGCGGGCAAGGCCGCCGGAACCGTAGCCGGGCATCCCGATCAGCACATCGCCATGGCCGTCGCCATCGAAATCTCCGGCGCCCAGCCCCGGCCCCAGCGCCTCGCCGGGCGCGCAGGCGAAGCTCCGCAGCAGGTGGCCGTCGCGCCCGGAGTGCAGGTAGCCGGCGCCAGCGCCGGCATTCTCGTCGGGTGCGCCGGTGTAGATGTCGCCGACGCCGTCGCCATCGACGTCGCCGGCGGGTGCCAGGTGCGTTTCGCCGAAGCCGCCGCCGGCGCCGTCCAGCACGAACAGCGCCGCGCCACTCGCGCCGGAGTGCACGTGCACGCGCCCGCTGCCTTCGCGTGGGGCACCGATCGCGTAGTCGTCGACATGATCGCCATCGAGATCCGGCAGCCAGGCGAGCGCCGAGCCGTACTCGCTGCCGCCCGCGCCGGCGTGCGTGCGCAGCACGCTGCCGTCGTCGCCGGCGTGCAGGCGCACCAGGGCGGCGCCCGGGTCGCCGACGATCAGCTCGCGCGCGCCGTCGCCGTCGAGGTCCTCGATGCCGGCCACCGCATGCCCGTAGCGCTGCGCCTGCGCCGGCGCCGGCAGCGTGCGCAGCACCGCCCCGTCGGCGCCGGACAGCAGTTGCGCAAGCCCGCCACCGGGCGCGGCGGCGGCGCCGACGATCACATCGGCGTAGCCATCCTGGTTCACATCGCCGGCCGCCGCGAGCGCGTGCGCGTAACCGGCCGGCCCCGGCGCGCTCTGCCACAGGCGCACGCCGCGCGCGCCGGACCAGGCTTCGACTTGCCGGGCGGTGCCGAGGCCGACGATCAGGTCGCGCTTGCGGTCGCCGTCGAGGTCGCCGATGTCGACCAGCGAGTCCACGCGGGAACCGCTCGCCAGCGTGTGCGCCAGCGGGCTTGCGGCGGGGATCGCATCCGGCATGAACACCAGATTGTGGGTGCCGTCGAGCCCACCGGCGCCGGCGCTGACGAAGTCGCCGAGGAATCTCCCGTCACTGCCCGAATAACGCAGCACCCGGTCATCGCCGAAGGAACCGACCAGCAAGTCACCGCCGGGGTGGAAGATCATCCCGATCGGGATCTGCAGGCCGCCGTCGGACGCGAAGGTGGTCGCTGCGCCGGCCAGCGGGTCCATGCGTTGCACCGTATTGGACACCGATTGCGCGACCAGCAGCTGGCCGTGGCGATCGAAGACCAGGCCGGTGGCGTTGCGCTGGCCGGGATCGCCCTCGCGGACCCGGCGGAAAGCGCCATCGGGCCCGAACACCAGCACCTTGTTGCTGAGCGCCGCGCCGACGTAGACCTCGCCATCGGCCGCGACGATCAGGCCGACCGGCCCGTCCAGGCTGTTGCCCTGCGCGAACACGCCGCGGAAGCTGCCGCTGCCGGCGGCATAGCGCAGGATGCGGTCGCCGGCGCCGTCGGCCACCAGCAGGTCGCCGTCGGCGAGGAAGGCGATCGCGCGCGCGCCGGCGAGGCCACCTGAGTCCGCCGGGATCACGAAATCACGCAGGTAGGCGCCATCGCGGCCATCGAAGACCATCACCCGGCCAACATCGCCCAAACCTACGTACAGATGTCCGTCCGGTCCGTAGGCAATGCCGTTCGGGTTGTCGAGGCCATTACCCTGCGCGAACACGCCGACGTAGGCGCCAGTGGTGGCGTCGTAGCGCAGCACGTTATCGCTGAAGCGCGAGGACACCAGCAGATCGCCCGCCTGCGCCGCCATCGCCAGCAGCCCGCCAGCCAGCCCCGCCCACCACCGCGCTTGCCACATCGTCGCACCCTCGCCAGGAATGCCCTCAGTGGACCAGCAAGCGCGGATCAAGTCCTGAAAAATCGATGAAGTGGGGCTGAAACAACGCAGAAAAGCGCCGGACTGACTATGCCGCGCGGCCGCGCACCTGGCTGGGCGGTACGCCGTAGCGCGCCTTGAACGCGCGGGTGAAGCTGGACAGGCTGTCGAAGCCGCTGGCGTAGGCCACCTCCGAGATGCTGCCCGCCGCCTGTTCCAGCAAGCGATGGCCGTGCGCCAGGCGGGCGTCGCGCAGGTAGTCGCTGGGACTCTGGCCCAGGGTGTCCTTGCACTTGCGGAAGAGCTGCGTGCGGTCCGCGTGCATGCAGCGCGCAAGCGCCTCGATGCTGAACTCCGGATCGTGCAGGTGCGCCGCGATGTGCTGGTCCAGCCGCTGGCGCCAGCGATTGTCCGGCGTCTCGACCGGCGTCTCGGGCACCGGCGTTGCGCTCGCCGCCAGGCGATGCTGCAAGCGCCGGGCGTGCGCGACGATCGCCTCGCAGCGCGCCAGCAACTCGCTCGCATCGAAAGGCTTGGCCAGGTAATCGTTCGCGCCCGCCTTGAGCCCGGCGACCGCATGCTCGCTGCCGACTTTCGCGGTGAGCAGCAGGATGCCGATGGCCTGGGTGTCCGGATGCGAGCGCAAGCGCTTGCTCAGCTCCACGCCATCGCAGCCCGGCATCATCACGTCGCTGACGATCAGGTCCGGCAGTTCATCGCGCGCCAGTTGCCAGGCAGCGTTGCCATCGGCGGCCTCGATCACCTCGAAGCGATGGCCCAGGATCTCGCGCACGCGACCGCGCAAATCGTCGTGATCGTCGACCACCAGCACGCGCTGGCGCCCGGCGGGCAGCTCGGCGGATGGGGCGGCCGACGCCGGCACGCCGGGCATCGGCTCGGCGAGGATGCCCTGCCCCTCGTCGCCATCGCTGGCGGCCAGCACCAGGGTGGGACCGCTCGCAGACGCGTCCGGCATGGCGACGGCCGGCAGCCGCAGCTCGAAGGTACTGCCGACCCCGAGCGTGCTGCTGGCACTGACCGCGCCGCCATGGGCCTGGGCGATCTCGCGCACCAGCGACAGCCCGATGCCGTAGCCGCTGGCGGTGCTGCTGCCCTCGGTCTGGAAGAAGCGGTCGAAGACATGCGGCAGGGCCTCGGGCGCGATGCCGCGGCCCTGGTCACGCACCGCGATCAGCCAGGTATCGCCTTCGCGGGCCAGCGTCAGCGCGATTTCGGTTCCACGCGGCGAGTACTTGGCTGCGTTGCCGATCAGGTTGCCGAGCGCGCGCTCGATCTGCAGCGGATCGATGTCGCAGATGGCCGGCGTGGCACCCGCGACATCCACCACCAGCGTCTGGCCGAAGCGTTCGGCCAGCGGTGCGTTCTCCAGCGCGACCCGCTGCAACAGCGGCCGCAGGTCCTGACTGGCGGTGCTCAGCGGCAACTGGCCGTGTTCCAGGCGATTGACATCGAGCAGCTCGACGATCAGGTCGAGCACCCGCCGCGCATTTCGCTGGGCCAGTTGCAGTTGCGCGCGTACCCGTTCGGACAGCCGCTCGCGGGCATCGCGCAGCAGATCGTCCAGCGGTCCCAGCACCAAGGTCAGCGGCGTGCGGAATTCATGGCCGACATTGGTGAAGAAGCGCGTCTTCAAGCGGTCGATGGCCAGCAGTCGATCGGCCTGCTCGGCCAGTTGCGCGTTCTTCTGGTGCAATTCGGCGGTGCGTTCGGCCACGGTGGACTCGAGTTCGCGCTGGCGCACCATCAGCGCCCGGCTGCGCCGCGCCGCGCCCCAGCGCGCCGCCGCAAGCAGCGCGAGCAGGCCAGCCAGGAGGTACCCCAGGTGAGCGGTGGTCGAGCGATACCAGGGCGCAGCGATGCGGATGCGGACGGCCGGGAGCGCGCTGACGCGCCCGAACACATCCTCCGCCTCGATCTCGAACAGATGCTCGCCATCGCCCAGGTTGGTGAACTGCCGCTCGCCCGACGGGCTCCAGCCGGTGTAGTCCGCATCGACGCTGGACATGCGCGTGCGATAGACGTTCTGCGATGCACGCTCGAACGAGGGCACGCTGAAACTGAAGTTCAGGCTGCGCACCTCGCTCGCCAGCGTCGGCGCGTCGACGAGGTACACGCCCTTGCCGGAAGCCGGGTCGATGACCTTGGCCACCAGCGGCGCCAGCGGTGGCGCCAGCGGGCGCTGCGCCGCGAGGTCGATGCGCAGGATGTCGTCGCTGCGGGCGAGCCAGAGTAGCTCGCCTTCGCGCAGGAAATTCATGACGGTACGGCGGGCGTCGAGACCGAGCAGTTCGTCGCCGCGGCGATAGCCATTCGCGTCCGGATGCAGCGCGATATTGCCGGCGTCGCCGCGCAGCCAGAGCGTGCCGCTGGTGTCTTCCAGCAGCGAGAACACGCGCCGCGTCACGAAGCCTTCCGGGATGCCGCTGGGCGCCACGAATCGCTGCAGCTCGCGATCGAACAGCCGCAAGCCCTGCACGGTCGCGAACCAGGTGCGGCTCTGGCCCGCATGCGGCCGGATCGTGCCCTTGGGCAGGTCGTGGGTCGCATCAAAGCTCTCCGGCGCTGCCGGACCAGGCTCGACCGGGCTGCGCCACAGCCGCCCGGCGCGGTCCGCCACCCAGATCTGCTCGCCCTCCTCCGCCAGCGCCGCAGTCGCCTCCGTGAACTGCGGCATGGGCGTCACCTGGACCGCGCCGGCGACCAGGTCGATCCGCGCCAGGCCGCCGTTGTGCATCAGCCAGGCGCGCCCGGCGTGACGCGAGGCTTGCAGGTGCGTGCACAAACGCATCCCCGGGACCTCCAGCGGCGTCGCCTGCAACGGTCCGGTCGTGTACTCAGCCACCAGCAACTGGCTGCCCGCCACCAGCAGTCGGTCGCCAAGCGCAGCCACGCAGGTGATCTGCTGGAAGTCACGCAACTCCCGCATGAAGCGGCCAGGCGCATCGCCCGGCTGCAAGCGGTACAGCGCGCTACTGTCGGAGGTGACCAGGTCGCCCTGCCAGCGGACCAACTCGTCGGCCCCCTTGAGCCCCAGGCTGGCGTCATAGCGGGTGAACCCGCGGGCACGGTCTATCCGCGCGATGGTCCGCTGCTGCGCCACCCAGAGCGCGCCATCGCGGTCCTCGATCAGCGCCCGCTGCGGATTGTCGGGCAGGCCATCGGCGCTGCCGATGCGATCCAGCAGACGCCCGTCCGCGTCCATCAGTTCCAGCGGCCCATCGCGGTAGAGCAGCGCATAGCCGTAGCTGGTGGGCTCCATGTGCACCAGCACCTGGCTCGCAAACCGCGGCCACTGGTCCACGGCAAAAGGCTCGAAGGTCGCACCACCCGGTGGCCGGCGGTACAGCTTCTGCCCGCCCACCACCCAGGTCCCGTGCGCATCCACGACCAGGCTGGCCACGCCGAGCTTGCCCAGGCTCGCGGGCCCGGGGCGCAGCTCATCGCCGGCGGCGACCAGCAGCTCGCCATCGCGGTTGAACCAGTACTCGCCCGCGGCAAAGGCACCGCTGGTCAGCGACTGGCCGCGCGCCAGCACCGTCAACTGCTGCTTCTGGATGTCGTAGCGCAGCAGGGCTCGGTTGAACAGGTAATAGACCCGATCGGCGTCTGCCGCGACATGCATGTTCTGGCCCAGCCCGGCCACCGGCTCGGGCAGCAGCGATGCCAGCGACTGCCACTGGAACGCACCGCGACCGTTCGATTCGTAGTAGCCCAGGTCACCGGTGTAGCTGGTGTAGATGCGATCCCCGAGCAGCGCCAGCGGGCCGAGCCGCGGCAAGCGATCGGGGTGGTTCCAGAAGCGCCAGCGCGCCCCGTCGTAGGCCAGCAGTCCGCCCAGGTTGGAGATCAGCACGCGCCCGTCGGGCAACTGGGTGATGAAGTTGCTGTCATGGGCCGCACCAATCTCCTGGGTGACCCAGGACTCCACCGGCCATTTGCCGCGCGCGCACACGTCGCCGGCGCTGACCAGTCCTACCCACAAGCACAGCAGCGTCCAAGTCCGCACGGCGCCTCCCGGCAGTCACAAGCTATCCAAACACGCCAGCATCAACCGCTTCAAGCGCGCCGGCGTGGTCGGCATCGCCGTGCGCCAGAGTGTCGGCCCCAGCCGGATCAGCGACTGGCTCCGGTCCACCTCCGCCAGCCACAGCGTCGGACGCAACGGACTCGCCGGCGGCTCATCGTCCACCACCACCAGATCCGCCACCACCGGCTGGTCACCGCTACGGACGCTGACCCGCGCCTCCGGCCAATACTGCGCGAACCATTCGCACAAGTAGCGGCCAAGTTCCGTCTGCAGGCCCACCAGGGCCACGCTCGGCGGGAGACGGAGCGGCTTCATCGCCAGCACCCTTGCCAGCCTTGCCAGCCCGCGGAGGAGCCCCCCCGCGCCCCCCCAGGGCCCCCCCGCCCCCCAACGCCCCAGCGGCGCCGCCCACCCTCCGGAAACCCGCAGATCCATCCCACGCCCCCGCCATCAGCCGCCGCCAGAATGCCGCGTCCGGCAAATGCTTACTCGACACCAGGTTGCCGGGCATTGGCACCAGGTTGCAGGCTCGTTGGCCCCAGCAATCCCGCGCACCGCCGGCCGCTCCCTGGTCAAAAATGTTAGCGTCCCGCCATCCATGCAGCCCGTGGACCTGCGCCCACTGCCATGACCCCAGCGATGGCTCCGAGCGAGCGGCCCAGCAACTTCTCCCACCTGCAGGCGCACGACGCGCAACTGGTGCGGCTGGGCATGCTGGCGGAGCGCTACTTCGCGGAAGATCCAAACACTTGCCTGTTGAAGCTGCGCCAGTTGACCGAGTTGCTGGCGCAACTGCTCGCTTCCAAGGTGGGCCTGTACAGCGCGGAGGAAGAGAAGCAGGTCGATCTGCTGCGGCGCCTACAGGTGCAGGGGATCCTGCCGCGCGAGGTTGCGGACCTGTTCCACGAGGTGCGCCGGGTCGGCAACGAAGCCAGTCATCGGCTCGCCGGTGACCATCGCAGCGCGCTGCTCGCCTTGCGCCTGTCATGGCAGATCGGTGTGTGGTTCCATCGCAGTTTCCGCGATCCGGCGTTCAAGTCCGGGCCGTTCCAGCCGCCGTCTTCGCCGGTCAATGAAACCGCCGAGCTGAAAACTGAACTCGACACACTGCGCGCTGAGCTGGCGCAGTTCCGCGCCGCGCACGAACAAACGGCGCGCGCGCTGGAGCAGGTGCACAGCCAGGCCACCCAGGCCGAGGGCGACCGGGCCTTCTGGGAATCCATGGCCGCCGAGGCCGAAGCCGCCAAGGCCGCGCTGCAACGCAAGCTGCAGGAACTCCAGGCCACGGCCGCCAGCGCCGCACCGCAGGCCATCGCTGCCCTGGTCACGGCCGCCAACACCGCCGCCACCCAGATCCAGCTCAGCGAAGCCGACACCCGCAAGCTGATCGATGACCAGTTGCGCGAAGTCGGCTGGACGGTCGACTCGGCCGAGCTGACCTACGCCGGTGGCGCGCGTCCGGCCAAGGGCAAGAACCTGGCGATCGCCGAATGGCCCACCGCAAGCGGTCCCGCCGACTACGTGCTGTTCATCGGCCTGACGCCGGTGGCCGCGGTGGAAGCCAAGCGCCGGCATGTGGAGGTGTCGGCCGCGTTGCAGCAGGCCAAGCGCTACGCACGCGGCTTTTCGATCACAGCGGAGCTGCAATCCCCCGGCGAGCCCTGGGGCGAGTTCCGCATTCCCTTCGTCTTCGCCTCCAACGGCCGCGCTTTCCTGCGCCAGCTCGCCACCCGCAGCGGCATCTGGTTCTGCGATTTGCGCAACCCGGCCAACCTCGGCCATCCGCTGGACGGCTGGTACACCCCCGAAGGCTTAGGCGAACTTCTGCGCCGCGACGAAGCCCGCGCCGGCGAGCATCTGCGCAACCAGTCGTTCAACTACGGTTTCCCGCTGCGTCACTACCAGCAGGCGGCGATCCAAGCGGTCGAGGGCGCCATTGCCCAGGGCCGGCGCGAACTGCTGCTGGCGATGGCCACCGGCACCGGCAAGACCAAGACCTGCATCGCGCTGATCTACCGGCTGCTGAAGGCGCAGCGCTTCCGCCGGATCCTGTTCCTGGTGGACCGCTCGGCACTCGGCGAGCAGGCGGCGAATGCCTTCAAGGACACCCGCATGGAGGGCCTGCAGGCCTTCGCCGACATCTTCGGCATCAAGGAACTGGACGAGGCGCGCCCGGACACGGACACCAAGGTTCACATCGCCACCGTGCAGGGCCTGGTCAAGCGTGTGCTTTACCCCGCGGACGATGCCACGCCGCCGCCGGTGGACCAGTACGACTGCATCGTGGTGGATGAATGCCACCGCGGCTACCTGCTGGACCGCGAGCTGTCCGACACCGAACTCGGCTTCCGCAGTTTCGAGGATTACATCTCCACCTACCGCCGCGTGCTCGACTGGTTCGATGCGGTGAAGATCGGCCTGACCGCCACGCCTGCCCTGCACACCACGCAGATCTTCGGTGCGCCGGTCTACAGCTACGGCTACCGCGAGGCGGTGATCGACGGCTACCTGGTCGACCACGAGCCGCCGCTGCAGATCCGCACCCAGCTTTCCACCGAGGGCATCGTCTGGCGCCAGGGAGAGGAAGTGGGCGTCTACAACCCGGCGCAGCACCGGATCGATCTCTTCAATACACCGGACGAGATCCGCCTCGATGTCGAGGACTTCAACCGCAAGGTCATCACCGAGTCCTTCAACCGCGTGGTCTGCGAATTCCTGGCTGGCGAGCTGGACCCGGCCACGCCGCAGAAGACGCTGGTGTTCTGCGTGAACGATGCGCACGCGGACCAGGTGGTCGACCTGCTTAAGCAGGCCTTCGCCGCGCGCTACGGCAGCGTGGAGGACGATGCGGTGCTCAAGATCACCGGCGCTGCCGACAAGCCGCTGCAGCTGATCCGCCGCTACAAGAACGAACGCCTGCCGAACGTCGCCGTCACCGTGGACCTTCTGACCACCGGCGTGGACGTACCGCAGATCTGCAACCTGGTGTTCCTGCGCCGGGTCAACAGCCGCATCCTGTTCGACCAGATGCTCGGCCGCGCCACGCGGCTGTGCCCGGAGATCGGCAAGGAGGCCTTCCGCGTCTTCGATGCGGTGCGCATCTACGAGGCGTTGAAGGATTTCACCGAGATGCAGCCGGTGGTGGTGAACCCCGCCATCGGTTTCGACCAGCTCTGCCGCGAGCTCGTGCAGGCGGGCACCGACGACCAGCGCGCGCTGGCGCGCGACCAGTTCATCGCCAAGCTGCAGCGCAAGAAGCGCCACCTGACCGAGCACCAGTCACGCGACTTCGAGACCCGCGCCGGCATGCCGCCGGATGCCTTCATCGCCCGCCTGCGCACGCTGCCGCTGGGCGAGATCGCCGCGTGGTTCACCGCGCACCCGGGCCTGGGCGAGATCCTGGACCGCAGCGAGGTGTCCGCGGGCACCCCGATCTACTTCTCCAAGCACAGCGACAAGCTGCTCGCTACCGAGCACGGCTATGGCAAGGCGAACAAACCCGAGGACTACCTCAAGGCCTTCGCCGAGTTCATCCAGAGCCGCAGCAACACCCTGCCCGCACTGATCACCGTGCTCACCCGCCCGCGCGAGCTGACCCGCCAGCAACTGCGCGAACTGGCGCTGGAGCTGGACCGCGCCGGCTTCCCCGAGGCCAGCCTGCACACCGCCTGGCGCGAGATGACCAATCAGGACATCGCGGCACGCATCGTGGGCTATGTCCGCCAGGCAGCCCTGGGCGATGCGCTGATCCCCTACGACGAACGCGTGGACCGGGCGCTGCACAAGATCCTCGCCTCCCGCGCCTGGACCGGCCCCCAGCGCGATTGGCTCAAGCGCATCGCCGCCCAGACCAAGGCCAACACTCTGGTCGACCGCGCCGCGCTGGATGACCCGGACCTGCTGTTCCGCACCCAGGGCGGCGGCTTCGAACGCATCAACCGCGTCTTCGACGGCCAGTTGCAGCAAACCCTGGAAGCCTTCAACGACGCCATCTGGACCCAGCCAGCGGCGTGATTGCCTCACAGTGGCAGCCTCTTGTGGGAGCGGCTTCAGCAGTTTTCTTGGTAGTTTCAATTGCAATCTGCTTCGGAAAAGATCGCGGCTGAAGCCGCTCCCACAATTGCTGTCGCTGTCCGGCCTTGGCGCAGTGGGAGCAGCTTCAGCTGCGATCTGGTGGGTTAGCCGTCAGCCCGGAAGTTCCGCCTCAACCGCATCCAGGAGCGTGCCACCACGCCACCGCCAGTCCTCGGCACGCTCGACCAGGCAGTGCTTGGCTTTTTGGAGAGGTCGAGGACATGCCCGGAGCATCGATGGATCGGCGTAGACCTTGAATCAGAGGCCGGGCCGAAGGACTGTCGGAGTTTTCTGATGGCGAAGATCGCGGCTGAAGCCGCTCCCACAGTTTGTGCCGCGGGGGAGCCACAGCATGAATGTGCGAGCAGCGCCGGCACCAAATGTGGGAGCGGCTTCAGCCGCGATCTTTCCTGCAACCTCAAGAGCTCCTGCAAAGCCACCCCACCCAGTCCCACGTAAGTCAATCTGACGTACAATCCGAGTATCGCACCCAACCGCTGCCGTCATGTCTGCCCCTTCCGAAGTGCTGCTTCCACGCGGCGAATCCGCCCGGATCAACCTTCGCACCAGCCCTGAAGCCAAGGCGCTGATCGAGCGCGCGGCGGCGTTGATGGGGACCACGGTGTCCAGCTTCCTGCTGCAGAACGCCTACGAGACGGCGCGGCGCGTGGTGGCCGATCACGAGAACCTGATGCTGTCGGCGGAAGCCTTCGACGCCTTCATCGCTGCGGGTGAGCAGCCGCCGCCGCCCAACGAGGACCTGCGCAAACTGCTGGCGCGGCGCTGAATGCCTGCGCGCATCGAACTGCTCGACGGGCAGCACCCACGCGCCGATTTCGATTGCGGCGTGCCTGCGCTGAACGAGTTCCTGCAGCGTCACGCGGGGCAACAGCAGCGCCGCGGCATCGGCAAGACCTGGGTGGCCGTTGACGACGGGCTGGCGGTGCTGGGATTTGTCACGGTCAGTGCGGGCGGCGTCTCGACTGCCACCTTGCCATCCGACCTGAAGCTACCGCGCTATCCGGTCCCGATCATGCGCATCGGCCGGCTGGCCGTGGACCTGCGTCATCGCGGCCAGGGCATCGGGATGGATCTGCTGTCCTTCGCCCTGCACCTGGCGCTGGACGTTTCCGCACGCATCGGGCTGTACGCCGTGGTCGTGGATGCCAAGGACGACACGGCCGCCCGCTTTTACCGCCGCCACGGTTTCATCCCTACCCTGGATGACACCCGCTGCCTGTTCCTTCCCCTTTCCTGGCTGGCGCAAGCGAAACCATGATCACCACTGACATCGTCCAGAAGCTCTGGAACCTGTGCAACATCCTCAAGGACGACGGCGTCACCTACCACCAGTACGTGACCGAACTGACCTACCTGTTGTTCCTGAAGATGGCCAAGGAAACCGGCAGCGAGGACCAGATCCCGGCCGGCCACCGCTGGGATGATCTGGAACAACGCACCGCGCCTGAGCGCCTCGGGCACTACAAGATCACCCTGGTCAAGCTGGGCGAGGAAGGCACGCGGCTGGTGCAGGAGATCTACGGCAACGCCAGTTCCTTCATCAAGAAGCCGGCAACGCTGTCCACCCTGGTGGCGGAGATCGACAAGCTGGACTGGTACAGCGCGCGCCAGGAGGGTCTGGGGGATCTCTACGAGGGCCTGCTGGAGAAGAACGCCGCCGAGAAGAAATCCGGGGCAGGGCAGTATTTCACGCCGCGGGTGCTGATCGACTCGATGGTGGCGCTGATGCAGCCAACCCTGGACGATGTGATCCAGGATCCGGCGGCCGGCACCGGCGGCTTCCTGATCGCCGCCAACCAATGGCTGCGCGCCCACGCCGACACCGACGCCTGGACCGAGGCGCAGCAGCGCAAGTACCGCCGCGGCACCTTCTACGGCATGGAGCATGTGCAGGACACGCACCGGCTGGCGCTGATGAACCTGATGCTGCACGGCCTGGACTCGGACCCCAACGCCGCCGGCATCCGCTACGGCGACACCCTGTCCCCGGACGGCGCCGCGCTGCCCAAGGCCACGCTGATCCTCACCAACCCGCCCTTCGGCACCAAGAAGGGCGGCGGCCTGCCCAGCCGCGACGACTTCACCTACCCCACCAGCAACAAGCAGTTCGCCTTCCTGCAGCACATCTACCGCGGCCTCAAACCCGGCGGCCGCGCCGCCGTGGTGCTGCCGGACAATGTGCTGTTCGAGGGCAACATCGGCCGCCAGATCCGCGCCGACCTGATGGACAAGTGCAATCTGCACACCATCCTGCGCCTGCCCACCGGCATCTTCTACGCCCAGGGCGTCAAGACCAATGTGCTGTTCTTCACCCGCGGCCACAGCGACAAGGGCAACACCCGCGAGGTCTGGGTCTACGATCTGCGCGCCAACATGGCCCAGTTCGGCAAACGCACCCAACTCACCCGCGCCCACTTCGCCGACTTCGAAGCCGCCTTCGGCCCCAACCCCTTCGGCGACGCCTCCGCCCTGGCCCGCCGCCAGGACACCGGCGAGACCGGCCGCTTCCGTCGATTCACCCGCGAATGGATCGCCGAGCGCGGCGACAACCTCGACATCAGCTGGCTCAAGGACGACAGCGCCGGCAGCAGCGACGATTTGCCCGAACCGGCCGTGCTGGCGCGCGAGGCAATGGCGGAACTGGAGGGGGCGATGGAGGAGTTGCGGGGGATACTGGCGGAATTGGGGGAGGAGGTTGAGGGGGAGGTCGGGTTGTGAGGGAGTTGCCGAAGGAGTGGTGCACAGCGCGAATTCAGGAACTTTGCACGTTGGAGAACGGAAGGGCTTTCAAACCAGCGTGAATGGACCATCAAGGCGGGCCGATCGCGAATCAAATCTAAACGCACAGACGCTCCCGGATTCAATCACTTCGCTGGATGCACCCCAGCAGGCTCGCCTTCCGGCGGAGGAACTGCTTTTCGCGAAATGGTCGGCAACTCCCGGAACGTCGTTCGGTGCCCACATCTGGAGCGGCGCGGATGCTGTTTTGAATCAACACATTTTCCGCGTTGACTTCAATCCGGACTTGGTAGAGAAGCGGTTCTTTAAACACGCGATCAACGAGAAGCTCGCCGAACTTATCGATGTTGCGCACGGCGGAGTCGGCCTCCGCCATGTCACCAAGGGAGTCTTTGAGCGCACCGAAGTGCCTCTGCCACCGCTCCCCGAACAAGAACGCATCGCCGACAAACTCGATGCCCTGCTCGCGCGCGTGGACGCCTGCCGCGAACGCTTGGACCGCATCCCCGCCATCCTCAAACGCTTCCGCCAATCCGTCCTCGCCGCCGCCACCAGCGGCGAATTGACTCGCGAATGGAGAGAGGAACGGGGTCTGTCTAGCGAATGGAGCACTACTCGTATTGTGGATATTGCATACGTAGGAACGGGCTCGACACCGCTTAGATCGAACAGTTCCTATTACGCCGAGTCGGGCACGCCTTGGATAACCAGCTCCGTAACGGGTCTTCCTTTCGTGACTGGTGCTGATGAGTTTGTCACGGATGCCGCAATCACCGCACATCGGCTCAAGGTATACCCAGTCGGCACTCTTATTGTAGCGCTATACGGAGAGGGCAAGACTCGCGGCCAAGTCACTGAACTGCGCATCGCAGCGGCTGTCAATCAGGCCTGTGCCGCGATCTGCGTCGATCAACGCAAGGCTGAGGTCGCGTTCGTACGGCTCGTACTGGAGGCGAACTACTTGCAAATGCGTGAACTCGCCGAAGGTGGAAACCAACCGAATCTCAACCTCACAAAAATCAAGGAATTCCAATTCTCGCTACCGTCAATTCTCGAACAAAACGAGATCACTCGCCGAACGACTGAACTGTTTCAAGCCATTTCGAAACTTGAGGTGAGGGTCCGTGCGGTTTCAATTCGTGCATCAAGCCTGACCCCCGCCACCCTCGCCAAAGCCTTCCGCGGCGAACTGGTCCCGCAGGATCCCAACGACGAACCCGCAGCCGCGCTGCTGGCCCGGATCGCCGCGCAGCGCGATCATGCGCCGCCCGCTGCGCGCGGTCGCGGCAGAGTCGCCTCCGGAAAGCGTCCATGAAGATCGAATCGATCCGCCTGAAGAACTACCGCGTTTTCCGCGATGTGCATCTGACGGACATCCCGGATTTCCTGGTGGTGGTGGGCGCCAATGGTTCGGGCAAGAGCACGCTGTTCGATGTGTTCGGCTTCCTGCACGATTGCCTGCACGGCAATGTGCGCCAGGCGCTGGATAGCCGCGGGCGGTTCGCCGAGGTGCTGAGCCGGGATGCCAGCGAGCGGACGATCCTGATCGAGATCCAGTACCGCATGGAGATCACCGGCGTAAAGCGGCTGGTGACCTACTCGCTGGAGATCGGCGAGCACCAGGGCGCACCGGTGGTGGAGCGCGAGATCCTGCGCTACAAGCGCGGCCGGCATGGCTCGCCCTTCCGCTTCCTCGACTTCAAACGCGGTGAGGGCTACGCCATCACCAACGAGGAGGATTTCAGCAAGTCGGACGAGGAACTGACCCGCGAAGTGCAGAAGGTCGCGTCTGACACGCTGGCAATCAAGGGCCTCGGCCAGTTCGAGCGCTTCAAGGCGGCGTCAGCATTCCGCCGGCTGATCGAGTCCTGGCATGTGTCGGACTTCCACATCAGCGCGGCGCGCGGGCGCAAGGAAGCCACGGGCAGCTCCGAGCACTTGTCGGCCACCGGCGACAACCTGCCGCTGGTCGCGCGGTACTTGTTCGAGCAACACCCGGAGACCTTCGCCACCATCCTGCAGACGATGCAGCGCCGTGTGCCCGGCGTGGCCGGCATCGAGCCACGGCTGACCGAAGACGGCTACCTGACCCTGCGCTTCCAAGACGGCAGCTTCAAGACCCCGTTCCTGGACCGCTATGTCTCGGACGGCACCATCAAGATGTTCGCCTACCTGGTGCTGCTGCACGATCCGCAGCCGCACCCGTTGCTGTGCGTGGAAGAGCCGGAGAACCAGCTCTACCCCACGCTGATGAGCGAGCTGGCCGAGGAATTCCGCCTGTATGCCAGCCGCGGTGGCCAGGTGCTGGTCTCCACCCACTCGCCCGACTTCCTCAACGCCACCCGCCTGGAAGAAGTCTGCTGGCTGGTCAAGCAGGACGGCGCCACCCTGATCCACCGCGCGCGCGACAACCCGCAGATCCGCGCCTACATGGAAGACGGCGACCAGATGGGCTACCTGTGGAAACAGGGCTTCTTCGAGGGCGCCGATCCGCGATGAGGGAACTGGTCTGCCTGCTGGAAGAGGAATCGGCCAAGGCCATGCTGGAATCCCTGCTGCCACGCATGCTGGATCCCAGCATCCGCTGCCGGCTGATCGCCTTCGAGGGCAAGCAGGACCTGGAACGGCAACTCACCCGCAAGGTGCGCGGCTACCAGAACCGCAGTGCACGCTTCCTGGTGATGCGCGATCAGGACAGCGCCCCGGACTGTCGCCAGGTGAAGGGCAATCTGCTGAAACTCTGCAGCGCCGCCGGCCGCGACGCTTGCTGCAAGGTCAGGATCGCCTGTCGCGAACTGGAGACGATCTATCTCGCCGACCTCGCGGCGGTCGAATCCGTCAGCGGCATCCGCGGCCTGGCCGGCCACCAATCGAAGCGCAAGTATCGCGACCCGGATGCCCTTGGCAACTCCAAGCAGGAGCAGAAGAAGCTCACCGACGGCGCTTACCAGGAAGTCAGCAGCTCACGCGAACTGGGCAGGGTCCTGCAACTGGACAACGCCCGCTCCTCCAGCTTCCGGCAACTCCTGGCGGCCATCCGCGCGCTCGAGTCTGAGCTGCTGGCGCTGCCGGAAGAGTCCACCAACTGAGCAACACCCGAGGTCGTGCGGACGCTGGTCGAAGCGATCACAGCGTGTCGCCATCGCGACCCCACTCGCCGCTCCCCGAAACCCGCGCGCGCCTTCTGCAAACGCTTGCGAGCGTTTGGCGAACCGACGTGACCGTTTGGCGAACCCATGCGACCGTTTGGCGAACCGACGTGATCGCTTGGCGAACCCATGCGAGCGTTTGCCGACGTCTGCGTTGCCTTTGTGCAAGCCACGCGTGGCTGTGGTGAACGCTGGGTAAGGTTGGTGGAACCCGCGTGTCGCATCAACGCAGGCATCGGTGCGTTTGCGGCAGCCGCTGGCCGCTTGGTCGAAGGTACGCAGCGCTTGGATGAAGGCATGCGCCGCTTGCGGCAAGCGGGCGGCGGGTGGGTTGATCGTTCGTGCCGCCACGATCGGCGTGGTTGTGCATCGAAGCACCTGATTCGTACCAATCCTCATCGCGGGAGCGCCCCAAGAGCAACAGCGTTTGGACAAGGTCCAAACCCACGCACAGCAAGCTTGCGGCATCTGTGGGTTCGGACCTTGTCCGAACGCTTTTCGCATCGCCGGTCCATCGGCAATGAGGATTGGTACGAATCAGGTCGAAGCAAGTCGCGCGTAGCCCGGCGGTACGCGCGCAGCGCGTTCCCCGGGTGCTTGCCGCAAGCTCCCCGGCGGTCAATCGCTGCGCGATAGCGCCCTACGCAATGGTTCCCTGGCGTTGAATCGCTCCGCGATACAACGCCCTACGCGGGATCCCGACGAATGGTTTTGCGCGTCTCAATCCCTGAGATGAACGAAGCCGAATCTCCTCCTCGGCGCCACGCTGGCGCTCCGGAGCGGCAGGGGCCGTGTCCGGTTCCGACGGGAGAGAGAACGACGATGCAGAACCTGGTTGCGTTGAACCTGAGTGAGTCCCAGCTGGCTGCGGTGGATGCGGCACTACTGGCTTTGGAAGCCCAGCTGGTGGGGCTGGTGTCGCTGCCGCCTGGCAGCAAGCGGCGCCTGGCGCAACTGGGCGACAAGTCGGAGGCCTTTTGCCGGCAGACGTTGCGGGTGCTGGGCGAGAACCCGCAACTGGTTCCTGCCACCCTGGACGTGGCCCATGCCCAGCAGCAATCGGCCATGCGCGACCAGTTGCGCAACCGGTCCCTGCGCCTGTCGCGCCTGATGTCGCGGCTGGACGACACCGAGTTTGCCCTCGGCAGCGACGCGCTGCAGGCGGCGAACCAGGGCTATGCGCTGCTCAAGGTGGTGGGCAAGGCCCAGGGTCTGGACGGGGTGCGCAAGGATCTCAGCGCCCGCTTTGTCCGGCGCCGCCGACAGCCGTCGGAGGAGACGAGCGCCGCCTGAACGGCGGCTTCCGGATCGCCCTGAAAGGCCGCCATTGGGCGGCTTTTTCTTCTTGCGCGACGGGTTTGCCGCGCACACGCCATCAGTATCCGTTCCCGCGCGACACGGGGCCTTGTCCGCACCGGTGCATTCGCGCAGCCTCGCTGGCCGGAGGTGCACGCATGTCGTCGATGGTATTTCGCAAGCTCACGGCGGATCTGGCGCAGGACACAGCCTGCGGTGGCAAGGCGCGCGGACTGGCGCGCTTGCTGGCGGCCGGTGCGCGGGTGCCGCCGGCCTATGTGCTGGACGCTGCCGACCCGGCGGATGCCGCGCGCGTGGCCGCCGAGGTGCAACTGCCGGAACTGCCGGCCGGCAGTCGTTGGGCGGTGCGCTCGTCGGCGCTGGCCGAGGACGGTCCGGCGCGCTCATACGCGGGCTTGTTCCACACCGCGCTGGATGTGCCGCCGCACGAGGTCCGCGCGGCCATCGCCGCGTGCATCGCGTCGGGCGCATCGGCCCAGGTGCTGGCCTATGCCGGCCAGCCGCAGCCGGTGGGTGTGCTGCTGCAGCAGCAGATCCAGCCGCGCGCGGCGGGCGTCTGTTTCACGCGCGATCCGCTGGGCGCCGACCGCGCGCTGCTGATCGAGGCGGTGCCCGGCCGCGGCGATGCGCTGGTCTCCGGCCACCGCGAGCCCGAGCGCTGGCGCGTGTACGTCAATGGGCTAGGCCGCGCGGAGTGGCAGCGCGAGGGGCCGGCGGTGTTGCGCGTCGAGGAGGCTTTGCAGCTGGCTGAGCAGGCACGGCGGCTGGCAGCAGCGTTCGCGACGCCCCTGGACCTCGAATGGGCGATCGGCGACGCCGGTGTCGAGTGGCTGCAGGCGCGTCCGATCACCACCCTGCGCGAGCCTGTCGACCTGCGGGTGGAGGCGAGTTTTCCCGGCGCCGACAACGGCGCGGTCTCGGTGTGGTCCAACTTCAACGTGCGCGAAACCATGCCGCGGCCGATGTCGCGGCTGAACATGAGCCTGTGGACCCACAGCATCCTGCCGACGGTGGCCGAGCCGGTGTTTGGCCTGCCGGCGGAGTCGCCGCTGCTGCGCGAGGTGCTGCCGGTGGACTTCGTGCAGGGCCGGCTCTACTGGAACATGAACGCCTTCTTGGCGCTGCCGATGGGCCGGCTGCTGATGCGCCACGCGCTGGCGCTGCTCGATCCGCAGGCGCAGCAGATCGTCATCCAGTTGATGGACACCGGGATCCTGCGCGCGCGCCGACTGCCTGGTTCGCGCCTGCTGAACACCGCACGGCTGCTGGCTGCCAGCACCGTGGCGATGTTGCGCATGCAGCGCACGCCCAGCCCGGAACGCATGCTGGTGGAACTGCAGGCGATGGCGGATGCGCTGCGCAGCCGGCCGCCGCTGGCCACGCTGACGCCCGCGGCGCTGGTAGCCGAGCTGTCGCTGGTGCGCGAATGCCAGCCGATGATCGTCGCCTCGCGGCTGATGTCGCGCGCCATCGCGACCTTCGGCATCGCCGACTGGCTCTACCGGCATGCGCCGGACGCGCGCGCGCTGCTGACCGCCGGGCTGTCCGGCAACCCGACCACGGCGATCTCGCTGAGCCTCGACGAACTGGCGCTCGCGGCGCAGCCGCTGCGTGCGGCCTTTGTCGATCCGGCCGGCTGGGAAGCGCGCCTGGCGGCGGTGGCGGCGCTGCCCGGCGGGCGCGAATGGTGCGCGCGCTTCGATGAGTTCCTGACCCACAACGGCCAGCGCTGCCCGGCCGAGTTCGACCTCACCCAGCCGCGCTGGCGCGAGGACCCGACCCTGCCACTGGAACTGGGGCGTCAGGCGGTGCTGGACGCTGGCCACCAGTCGCTGGCTGACCGCCTGGCCGCGCTGCGCGAGCGGCGGACGGTAGCGATCGACGCGGCGTTGCGTGCCTCTCCGGCGTGGAAGCGGCCGTTGATGCGCGCCCTGCTGCGCCGGCTGGAGCGCATCGCGCCGATGCGCGAGGCACCCAAGCACTACGGCATGCACGCTTTCACGCGCATGCGCGCGGCGGCGCTGGAGATCGGCCGGCGGCTGTGCGCGGACGGGCGCCTGGACGAGGCCACCCAGGTGTTCCACCTCGACCTGGCCGAACTCAAGGCCTGGGCACGCGATCCCGCCGCGGCGCTTCCCGGTCGCGATGACATCGCGGCGCGCCTCGCCCGCTGGGAAACCGATGCCACGATGGCGCCGCCCGACTTCTGGCGCTCGGACGGCGTGCCGGTGCGGGTACCGGAAACCGCCGGCGGCGACGGCGTGTGGCACGGCGTGCCGGCCAGCGGCGGGGTGGCGCGCGGGCGTGTGCGGGTGCTGGCCACGCCCGATGCCGCAGCGCTGCGGCCGGGCGAAGTGCTGGTCGCCGAACTCGCCGATCCTGGCTGGACGCCGCTGTTCCCGCGCGCGGCGGCCATCGTCATGGAAGTCGGCGGACAGATGTGCCACGCCGCGGTGGTCGCACGCGAACTCGGCATCCCGGCGGTGTTCGCACTGCGCGGCGCGCGCCAGCTGCTGACCGATGGCATGCAGGTGGAAGTCGATGGCAGCCGCGGGACGGTACGGCTGGTCTGAAGTCTGGCACGGTGCATTCGCCGGATCTCGCAAACCCCACCAGGGCGCCCCGCTCACCGATGGCGCGCTCGGGATGACACAGGTCATCCTCTCACCGAACATCCGATAACTCATTGATCTGAAGAGCAGTTTGTCCGCAAAGGACGCGAAGGACGCAAAGAAGAGCGGAAACCGCTTTCGCTTCCTTTGCGTTCTTTGCGTCCTTTGCGGACAAGAAAAGTGGCGCGGGTCGCGAAGAAGTTCGATGCGCGAACAAGCGCACCGCCAGGGGCGACCGGGACTCTCACCAAACATCCGATAACTCATTGATCTGAAGAGCAGTTTGTCCGCAAAGGACGCGAAGGACGCAAAGAAGAGCGAAAACCGCTTTCTCACCGAACATCCGATAACTCATTGATCTGAAGAGCAGTTTGTCCGCAAAGGACGCGAAGGACGCAAAGAACAGCGAAACCGCTTTCGCTTCCTTTGCGTTCTTTGCGTCCTTTGCGGACAAGAAAAGTGGCGCGGGTCGCGAAAAAGTTCGATGCGCGAACAAGCACCGCCAGGGGCGACCGGGACTCTCACCAAACATCCGATAACTCATTGATCTGAAGAGCAGTTTGTCCGCAAAGGACGCGAAGGACGCAAAGAAGAGCGGAAACCGCTTTCGCTTCCATTGCGTTCTTTGCGTCCTTTGCGGACAAGAAAAGTGGCGCGGGTCGCGAAGAAGTTCGATGCGCGAACAAGCGCACCGCCAGGGGCGACCGGGACTCTCACCAAACATCCGATAACTCATTGATCTGAAGAGCAGTTTGTCCGCAAAGGACGCGAAGGACGCAAAGAAGAGCGGAAACCGCTTTCGCTTCCTTTGCGTTCTTTGCGTCCTTTGCGGACAAGAAAGTGGCGCGGGTCGCGAAGAAGTTCGATGCGCGAATAAGCGCACCGCCAGGGGCGACCGGGACTCTCACCAAACATCCGATAACTCATTGATCTCTCACCGAACATCCGATAACTCATTGATCTGAAGAGCAGTTTGTCCGCAAAGGACGCGAAGGACGCAAAGAAGAGCGGAAACCGCTTTCGCTTCCTTTGCGTCCTTCGCGTCCTTTGCGGAAAAGAAAAGTGGCGCGAGTCGCGAAGAAGTTCGATGCGCGAATAAGCGCACCGCCAGGGGCGAGCGGGAATCTCGCCGGTATCGCTCCGGGTCATCTGGATCTCGCCGCCGCGGCAGCGCAAGCCGCGTGGGAGTCGCGTGGAGTACGATCGGCCGCGCCGCAGGGTAGTCTCGACCCATGAGCGATGTTGCGCACGCCAGTGCCTCAGCCGGATTGACCGCCGCGCAGGCCCACTCGCGCCTGTTCGAATACGGCCCGAACGAGTTGCCGCAGGCGCCGCGTCGTGGCGTTGGCCGCATCGTCCTGGGCGTGCTGTCGGAGCCGATGTTCCTGCTGCTGGTGGTGGCCGCCGGGGTCTACCTGGCCATCGGCGATCCGCACGAAAGCCTGCTGCTGGCTGCGTTTGCCGCGCTCAGTGTCGGCCTGGTGGTGGTGCAGGAGGCGCGCAGCGAGCGCGCGCTGGAAGCGCTGCGCGCGCTCGGCGCGCCCACCGCGAAAGTCCTGCGCGATGGCGTCCCGGTGCGCATTCCGGCACGCGAGGTGGTGCCGGGCGATGTGCTGCTGATCGGCGAAGGCGAGCGCATCGCCGCCGACGGCTGGGTGCTGCGCGCCGACGACCTCAGCGTGGACGAGTCGCTGCTGACCGGCGAATCGGTACCGGTGGGCAAGCGCGCGCGCCGGGATGGCGATGGCACCGGCCTGCCAGCGCCCGGCGGCGATCAGCAGCCCTGCGCTTTCGGCGGCACCCTGGTCGTGCGCGGCCACGCGCAAGTCCTGGTCGAGCGCACCGGCAGCCACAGCGCCGCCGGGCGGATTGGCGTTTCGCTGGCGTCGATCAGCACCGAGCAGACCCTGCTGCAACGCTCGATCGGGCGCCTGGTGCGCCTGTTCGGCCTGATCGCGCTGGTCAGCAGCGTGGCGATGGTGCTGGGCTACGGGCTGATCCGTGGCGACTGGGTGCAGGGCATGCTGTCCGGCATCGCGCTGGCGATGGCGATGCTGCCGGAAGAGTTCCCGATGGCGCTGGCGGTGTTCCTCGCGCTCGGCGCCTGGCGCATGGCCAAGGTCAAGGTGCTCGCGCGGCGGCCGGCGATGGTGGAAACCCTCGGCGCCGCCACCGTGCTGTGCGTGGACAAGACCGGCACGCTGACCGAGAACCGCATGCGCCTGAAGGCACTGCTGGCGCCGGATGCGCGGGTGGAACTGGGCGGCGACGAGCGCGATCTGCCGGAACCGGTGCACCGCCTGCTGGAATACGCGCTGCTCGCCAGCAAGCGGCATGCGCACGATCCGATGGACAGCGCGGTGGGCACGCTGGCGGGGCGGACGCTGGTCGACACCGAGCACCTGCACGGCGACTGGCCGCTGGAGCGTGAGTACGGCCTGAGCGATGACCTGATGGCGATCTCGCGTGTCTGGCAGCGCAGCGACGGCAGCCGCGAGGTGGCGAGCAAGGGCGCGCCCGAGGCGGTACTTTCGCTGTGCCGCATCGACGGCGCGGAGCACGCGCGCGTGCTCGACGAGGTGCACGCCCTGGCCGCGCGCGGCCTGCGGGTGCTCGGCGTGGCCAGCGGCCGCGCACCGGCCGGCGCCCTGCCGGACGACCCGCGCGCCTTCGAACTGCAGTTCGAGGGACTGATCGCCTTCGCCGATCCCGTGCGCGCCTCCGCGCCCGGTGCAGTGGCGCGCGTGCGCGCGGCCGGGATGACGGTGGCGATGATCACCGGAGACTACCCGTCCACCGCGCTCGCGATCGCGGCCGAGGCCGGGATCGACACTCGCGCCGGCGTGCTCTCGGGCCCCGAGATCGACGCGCTGGACGACTCGGCGCTGGCCGGCGCCGTGCGCCGCGTGCGCATCTACGCGCGCATCCGCCCGGAGCAGAAGCTGCGCCTGGTGCAGGCGCTCAAGGCGGACGGCGAAGTGGTGGCGATGACCGGCGACGGAGTCAACGACGCCCCGGCACTCAAGGCTGCGCACATCGGCCTGGCGATGGGCGACCGCGGCACCGACGTGGCGCGCGAGGCGGCTGGCATCGTGCTGCTGGAGGACGATTTCGGGCGCATCGTCGACGGTGTGCGCCTGGGCCGGCGGATCTTCGAGAACCTGCGCAAGGTGCTGATCTACATCGCGGCGATCCATGTCCCGGTCGCCTCGCTGGCGCTCGCTCCGCTGTTGCTCGGGCTGCCGCCGATGATCCTGCCGCTGCACGTGGTGCTGATCGAGATGGTGATCGACCCGATCTGCTCGATCGCCTTCGAGAACCTGCCGGAACGCAAGGGGCTGATGCAGAGCGGGCCGCGCCGCGGCGACGAGCCGCTGATCGGCATCCGCCAGCTGGGCGTCGGCGTGCTGCTCGGGGTACTGGTGTTCGCGCTCGCTTTCGCCTTCTACACCTGGCTGCTGGCGCAGGGCCAGGGCGAGGCGCTGGCGCGCACCCAGGCCTTCATCGCGCTGACCGTGGCCAATCTGATGCTGGTGCGGATCCTCGCCAGCGACCGTCCGGTACTGCTGACGCTGGCGCAGCGCGGACACCTGCCGTTCTGGATCATCACGCTGGTGGTGACCGGGGTGATCGGTGCCTGTGTGCTCGTGCCGGGTCTGGCCGGGCTGTTCGGCTTCGCCTCGCCGGGTCTGGCGACGCTGGCCGCCGTCACCGGAGCGAGCATTCTGGCCATGGCGCTGATCGACCTGGTCAAGCTGCTGCCACCGGTGCGGCGCACTCTGGAAGTCCAGTCTCAGCGGAAATAGCGACGGTCGATCACGCTCGTCGCGCCCGCGCGTGGCTGCACCTCGATTTGCACCGGGCCTGCGCCGGGCGCCTCGATGCGGCCGCGGAAACGCACCGCATGCTGGCCGACGCCGCTGCCGAAAATGCCCGAGAACTCGGTGCTCGGGTTGACGGACAAGCGCTGCCGCCGACCATCGGCATGCACCAGGGTGACCGCCGCGACCCCGCGCGGATCGATGGCCCAGCCGGCGAGTTCGACTGGCGCGTGCCCCAGGCGCTCGTCGCCCGGCAGGTCCAGCACGCCGAAAGCGATCGCCTGTCGCTGCGTCCGCCCCGCCAGCAGCAGCAACAGCGCACCGGCACCTCGCGCCCACGGCCGCACAGCTGAACCGCGTTCGCACCAGCTGCGATGGATCGCCCAGGGAAGCAGCATCGCAGCGACCACTGCCGCGTTGCCGGCCAGGTGCAGATGGCGTGCCAGTTCGCTGTAGCCATCGCCCACCAGCGAGGCAGCCCAGCCGAGCGCGAGCAGCGCGGCGAGCATCGGCAACAGCCAGTCGCGGATGGACAAGCCGATCGCCAGCCCACTGCCAGCAGCGATCGCCGCCGGCTCCGCCCGCGACTGCAGCGGCGGCTGCAGCAGCAACAGCCACAAGGGCAGCGACCATCCCAGCCACAAGGCCAGCCAGGGCAGTTGCGCGATGCCATCGGCGACGCTCGCGCCGATCCCCAGCGGCCCTGGCGGCAGCCGCTGGTAACGCTGCCCCGCCAGTTCGCCGAGATAGGCCGGGCGCCATTGCCCCGAGAGCGTCACCCCGCGCCCGATCCAGCGCGCGAGCGCGTCCGGTTCGCGCGCCAGTGCAGACAGCCAGCGCAGCCGCGACATGTCCATGCCCACGGGACATTCGGCGCGCGCATCGCGGCCGCGGCGCAAATACCAGGTGCTCCCGGAGAGCTCCGCGCACACCGGCGCCAGGCCCAGCCGCGCGGCGAAGACGCTTGCATCGCCTGCCGCAGGCATCGCCGCGCCGAAGAAACTGTTCCAGCGATTGGCGTCGGCGATGGTCTGGTAGCCGCGCTGCCAGTGCAGCGTCGCCGCCAGCGCCGGCAGCAGCAGCACGAGTGGCAGCGCCAGGCGCGTCAGCGGCCAGCGGCGGCGCCAGCCGAGGGCAAGCATCCACGCGAGGGCCACGAAGGGTGTCGCCACATGCTGGAAACGCGCCAGCAGCAAGGCCGACAGCAACACGCCCCAGACCAGCAGCGAGGCCGCTGAAGGCGCACGCCCGCGCAACAACCAGGGCAGCGGCCAGGCCAGCGCCAACCAGGCCGCCAGCAACGAGGCGAACTCGGTGTAGAAACCGGCGAGGTAGAGGGTGTTGACCGGGTCCGCCAGCAGCAGCGCGGCGATGCCGACATGCGCGGCGCGCAGCGTCTGCCAATGGCGCAATCGATAGTCGAGCAGCCCCAGCGCCAGCAGCAGCAGAGCAGCCTTGGTCAGGGCCAGCAGGCGCAGTGGGAACTGTTGCAGATCGCCGATGGCCAGGGCGTCCAGCGCGCTGTCGACCGCGAGCGCAAGTTGCGCAATCGCCGGCTCGGTGCCGGGCAGGCAGTTGCCATCGACTGCCCCATCACGCAGGTACTGCGGAACCGGCGCCTGGGGGCTGGCCGCACCCGATGCCAGCTCGGCATCCGGCCGCAACCCGAGGCACGCGGTCGTCCGCAGCATGTCGAACTGGTTGGCGAATCCGGCCAGCGGCTGGTGCAGCACGACATAGCCCAGGCGCAACAGCAGGACCGCCCACGCCAGCAGCCACAGGCCACGCCAGAGCCGGTTCGCAGGCAATGGCCGCACTCAGACCGCCAACAGCACGCAGGCGCCGAGCGCTGCCGCCGCGAGCCAGCTGCCGCGGTCGCGCAACGCGTGCAGCACCGGATCCCCGTGCAGCTCGCCGCGGTGCGCCAGGGTCCACAGCCGCGCCAGCCAGCACAGGACGATGGGGCCGAGCGACCACAGTACCTGGGCACGGGCATACATCCGCGCCACCTCCGGCGCATTCACGTACAGCGCGAGAACCATCGTCGATGCCAGCGCCGCGGCGATCCCGAAGCCGGCCACGATCGGCGCATCGCCGCGCCGGTAGGCGCGCCCCGGCAACTGGTCCAGCGCGCAGCGCATCAGCTCGCCATAACGCTTGAGCGCCGCGAGACTCAGGAACACGAACAGCGAGAAGCTCACCAGCCAGGGGCTGGGCAAGATGCCGGCGGCCAGCGCGCCGGCGATCACCCGCAGCGCGTAAAGCCCGGACAGCAGCACCAGGTCCAGCCACAGTGTGCGCTTGATCCCGAGGTTGTAGACCAGCGCACCGCAGGCATAGGCCGCCAGCGCCGATTGCGCCGGCCGCGGCAGGCTCCACGCCAACGCCAGCGCCAGCGTCAGCAGCAGCGGAATCAGCGAGATACCGGCGCCCAGCGAGACCGTGCCCGCCGCCAGCGGCCGCGTGCGCTTGTCCGGATCCAGGCGGTCGTTGGCCACGTCCAGCGCATCGTTCAGCACGTAGACCGCGCTGGCGCAGCAGCACAGCGCCGCGAACATCTGCGCCGATGCGAGCCAGGCGCCGCCATCCGCCCAGCGATGGGCGGCCAGCAGGCCGACGAAGACCAGCGCGTTCTTGGCCCACTGGTGCGGCCGGATGAGTTTGACGATCGGTGGCATCGGTTGATTATGCCGATGCGATCACTCGACGTTCGCCCGCCCCTGCGGCAACATCGCCGCCATCCGCTCGGAGCTAGAACATGATCGACCTGCACGACCGCGACACCGGGACCCTGATTGCCAGCATCAGCGAGGACGAACTCGCGCTGCTGGTGCGCGAACTCGAAGAAGAATCCGGTGACGACCGGGATTACTTCATCGACATGGGCACGCTGCATTTGCTCAAGGACGCCGGCGCGCCGAGCGCGCTGCTGCACGTGCTCGGCCAGGCGCTCGGTGAGCGCGACGGGATGGAGATCGTCTGGAGCCGCCGCGGATGAAGCGGCCAGCTCCATTCACCCTGGCCTTGATCGCCAGCCTGTGCGGCGCTGGCGCCGAGGCTGGCAACGGGCCACCCAGTGGTTGCAGCGACCTCAGCTCGGTGGCGCCGTTCACCCAGATCCGCTACGAGCAGATCCAGAATATCTTCAGCACCGACAGCGGCGGCACCTTGCTGTGCCTGGGCTGCCATCCGGGCTCATCCGGCGCCGGCAACCTGGGGCTGGGCCCGGAATTCAGCTACGGAAATCTCGTCGGCGTGCCCAGCGACGGCGTGCCGTCGATACTGCGCGTCGCCCCCGGCGATCCGCTGGCCAGCATCCTGTTCCTGAAGCTCAATTGCGACGATCCGCCTGGGCTGTTCGACCGCATGCCGCTGAACCGCGCACCGCTGTCGGTAGCCCAGCAGGCGCTGTTCTTCGACTGGATCCGGCTCGGCGCGCCGCTGTCGCGGCTCGGTTTCGAGGACCGATAGTGTCCTATCCCGCACCCGGTTCGTACCAATCCTCATCGCGGGAGCGCTCCAAGAGCAACAGCGTTTGGACAAGGTCCAAACCCACGCACAGCAAGCTCGCGGCATCTGTGGGTTCGGACCTTGTCCGAACGCTTTTCGCATCGCCGGTCCATCGGCGATGAGGATTGGTACGAATCAGGATCCCGCAAGTAGCGCGAAGAGGATCCGGATGGATTTCGTCGCGAGACAAGGCGCGAGGAGAAGCCACGGTGGTTCTATGGCGACGACGAGCAACGCAGTATTGCGGCGAAAGACGCCGGAACCATTCGATGGTATTTGCGGGACAGGACAATAGTGTCCCTTGCCATTGATTCGATGAATTGTTTCCGCGCCTCTTGCCTCGAATGCGTCGTTGTTCGTCGTCGCCATAGCCCTGCCATGACCTCCGGTTCCCGCCCGCAACCAGTTGCGGGCGTTCAAGCCGGCGCGCGGCATGCCGCGCAAGCCGCCGGCTTTCACCCTCCTCTCGCCTGGCCTCGGGCCAAAATGCATCGGAAATTTCTTCAACCAACTAATGCCAGGGGACATTAGCGTGCGGCGCATCGTCATCGAACGCCCCGGCGGCTACGACGCGCTGAAACTGGTCGAGGAGCCGGACCGCGCCCCGAGTCCCGGCGAGATCGCCATCGAGGTGGCCGCCGCCGGCGTCAATTACGCCGACGGCATCATTCGCATGGGGCTGTACGAGTCGGCCAAGAAGCTGCACGGCTACCCGATCACGCCGGGCTTCGAGATCGCCGGACGGGTGTCCGCGGTGGGCGCGGGTGTCGACACCTTCGCGCCGGGCGACGAAGTCATCGGCCTGACCCTGTTCGGCGGCTATGCCAGCCGCGTGGTGCTCGCCAGCGACCGCGTGTTCGCGCGCCCCGCCCGGCTCATCGCCGAGGCCGGTGCAGCCATCCCGACGGTATTCCTGACCGCCTGGTGGATGGTCCACGAGCAGTTGCACCCGCGCGCCGGCGACACCTGGCTGGTGCATTCGGCGGCGGGCGGCGTGGGCAGCGCGCTGGCGCAACTCGGACGGCTGGCCGGCTGCCGCGTGATCGGCGTAGTCGGCAGCGCGCACAAGATCGACGCCGCGCGCGCCGCCGGCTGCGATGGCGTGATCGACAAATCGAAGGGCGATCTCTGGCTGCACGCGCGCACGCTCTCTCCCGGCGGCTACCAGGCGATCTTCGATGCCAACGGCGTCAGCACCCTGGGCGACAGCTACCGCCACCTCGCGCCCACCGGCCGGCTGCTGATCTACGGCTTCGCTTCGATGCTGCCGCACGACGGCCGCCTGAACTGGCTCAAGCTGGCCTGGGACTGGCTGCGCACCCCGCGCTTCAACCCGCTCTCGATGACCCGCGACAACAAGAGCGTGCTCGCCTGCAACCTGTCTTTCCTGTCGGCCCACGCCGAGCGCCTGCGCGAGGGCATGCACTGGCTGCTGGAGCGCTTCGCCGATGGCCGCCTGGCGCCGCCACCGGTGACCTGCTTCCCGCTCGCCCAGGCCGCCGACGCGCAGCGCGCCATCGAGAGCGGCAGGACCGTGGGCAAGTTGCTGCTGATCCCTTAGCACCGTTCGAGTCGTAGCTGGCAAGCTTGTTTCGACCTGATTCGTACCAATCCTCATCGCGGGAGCGCCCCAAGAGCAACAGCGTTTGGACAAGGTCCAAACCCACGCACAGCAAGCTCGCGGCATCTGTGGGTTCGGACCTTGTCCGAACGCTTTTCGCATCGCCGGTCCATCGGCGATGAGGATTGGTACGAATCAGGTGTTTCGAAATGACACGCTGGATGCAACGCCCACGCGGCGGCGCATGATTCGAAATGGCAGACTTTCTAGTGTAATGCAATGCAAACTGACGCAGCACCTCCCTCTCGCTTTCCCGTTGACCGTCGCCAACGCTGGAACGAAACTCGGGTGTGCAACCACCAGGTAGTTGGCCGGAGGCCCATCGAGCGGGTCGGTCACCGGAGCCGACGGCGCCAGCGAAGCGTCCACGCCCCCCGCGGCGGGTTCGATCCAGTAGCGGTCTCCGGGCGCCCGGGTGCTCGCGAACTCGACGTCGAAGGGTGCGCTATCCGACACCCGGAATCCGACCAGTTCCTCCACCCGACCTGCGCGTTCGCGCAGCACCCGCACTGCGGCGGAATCCAGGCCGAGATCCGGTAGCGCGCACAATCGCCGGCAACGGCCGGGCCTGGGCTGGTCCTCGAACTCGCTGGCGTAGATCCGGTCCTGTGCAGCGCTGTCGATGACGTCCTCACCGATCTCGAACTGGAAGCGATCATCAACGGCGACCAGCGCCCGGTCATACTCGACTTCGATCGATTCGAGCATCACGAGGTCATATTCCACCCCGGTATCGGCGAGCAGTTCCACGCTGAGCGAGTTGGCGCCGGAGTTCAGCAGCCCCGGTTGCAGGTCGGTCTCGATCACCACCTGGCTCAGGCCATCAAGGTGGTCGTCGCCACAGGTTGGCCGTTGAGCAGAATCCGCAGGCTGTGATCGGGCGCCTGCGGTGCAACGATGCCACCCCAAAGCACCACCCGCAGGCGCTCGGGATTCGTGGTACTCAGCTTCTGCGGCACGCTGAATGACTCCTGTAACGGAGTCGATGCCGCACCGTCGCGATAGACCTCACCGGCGTACCAAGGATCGCTGGTCGCCGAGTAGGGTGCGTACAGTCGATTCGGGGCGTGCACGATTCGTTCCCGCGACGACAGCGACAGTGCGGATGCGCCGGGCGCCGCGTACACCACAGGAATCCGTGGCTGGGCATTTGCCGCAAGCGCGAGCCGGTAGACCGCCGTGCGCGTATAGAGGCTGGCATCCACCGGATGGCCCAGGAACGCGATCCTGCTGCCGGTACCGAAAGGACCGTGCGCGTCGTGCCAGAGCGCAACCGGGGACCCGTCGCGAGTCAACGCGAGGCGTTCTCGATCGACACCGGACCAGTCGATCCCGGCGGCTAGCAAGTCCTCGTGGCGAATCACCACCCAACCGGACTGCGCGACCCCGATCTCCGCTTCCAGGGCGCTACCCGAGCGCTGCCTCAATGCCTGCGCCTGCTGCAACCGGAACGCAACCTGCTCTGCACGAACCCGCGCCCAGTCGATCACGACCGGCGCGTCGTTCGAGCCGATCTCGCTGGCAACCGGGAACGGGCCATAGAAAATCGATTTGCCACGCGTGGTCAACTCTTCGACCCAGACCTGGGTCTGCCCGTGGAAGCCCCCGCGCACGCTGTAGTCGGCGCGCGCAAAGGCTGCGGCACGCGCGCGCGTCAGGCGACTGTCCAGGGGCGCACGAAGCGCCGGATCGGCGCCGATTCCCGCATGCACCCGGAAACCCAGCACGCCCATTTCGGTGACCGTCGAGAAATCCGCAAGCGACTCGCCACCGCACACCCGGGAAGCCACCCGCGAAAGCATGACCGGAACGGTGGAAACGATTACCTGACCGGAGCAGCGGGCAGCCGCATCGACCGGCGGCGTCGGGCACAACGGATCCCCGCCACCCTGCACTCGCGCGGTGTTGTCTCCGTTGATCGCGGCCTCGCCGACCTGCACATTCAGCAGCAACGTCGTCGAAGCCCCGGCTGCCAGGGTATTGGCGTAGGTGCAGACCAGGCTGCTGCTGCCGATGCAACTCCAGCCGGCATCCGAGCCAACGGTGTCGACCAGCGTGATGTCGAATGGCAGTGGGTCGGTGATGATCATGCCAGCGGACGCGCGCCCCGTGCCCGGCGCATTCGAGTTGCTGACGGTCACGGTGTAGGTCGCCGTGCCGCCGAGGACCACCGGGTTGGGGCTGACCGACTTGGTCGTGGTCAGCACAGGTGGATTCACGGTCAATGTATCTGTCGCGGGCAGCAGGCTGCTGCCCGCGTTGCTGCTGGTCAGCACGGTCGAGGTGTTGTTGTACACCCCCGCAGACAGCGTAGTGACATCCACCGACAAGGTGCACGACCCGGCAGCCGGGATGGTGGCGCTGCCGCCGGTCTGGCCATCGAGTTCGATGCCGACATCGCCGGGCGCCAGCGCGCCGTTGCCGGAGCCGCGCAACGTACCGCCGCATGTATTTGTGCTCGCGAGCGGGCTGGCGTCGGTCCTGCCCGCCGGGAAGATGTCCTCGAAGGCGTCGTTGGGCAGACTGACCGCGACCGCATTGGGTTGCTCAGGGTAAACGTCAGGGTGCTGCTGGAACCGAGCGGGATCGGGTCCGGCGCGAAGCTCTTGCTGATGCTTGGCCGATCGGCCAGTACGGTCAGCGTGGCGATATTGCTGGAGACCGGCGTTGGCGTCTCGTTGGATGTGAAACCGGTGGCCTGATTGTCGAAACTCCCAACGGTAGTGGTGGTGACGACCACCGTGACCGTGCAGGTACGCGCGGCCAAAGTACCGCCGAACGGTACCGTGAGCCCGGTGAAACTGAGACTTCCGCTGGTTCCACCCACGAAGAAGTTGCTGCCCGCGCCAACGCAGGTGCCGCCGGCGGCCGCATTCGCGAAGATCTGCATGTTCGCCGGAAGGGTGTCGCTGAAGCTCGCTCCGGTGAGCGGCGCGACGCTGCTTGCGTTCACCAGTGTGAAAGTGATCGTGCTGCTGGCTCCGAGCGCAATCGACGCTGGCGCGAATGCCTTCGCGATGGTCGGCGGATCCACCGCGATCAGAGTCGCGGTGGCCGGATCCGGATTGGTCGACCCCTCTACCGTCACCAACGTACTCGCCGCGATCGTGTTGACGTAGGACCCGGCCGTATTCACCGTGACCGGCACCACCACGTCACAAAAGGTATTCGACCCCAGCGGGAAATTGCCGACGGTGATGGTGCTTCCGGCTGGCGGGGCGCTCAGCGTTGCGCCGGGGCAGTCGGTGGTGGCGGCAGGGGCAGCCGCAATGGTCACACCGACAGGCAGGTTGTCGACCACGCCGGCTGGGGTGAAGGTGCGCACCGCATCGTTGGTGTTGTAGATCCGGATCGTCAACGTACTGGTACGCCGGTCGGGATCGCGGTGGGGCTGAACCACTTCTGCACATTGACGTTGCGCTGCACTGTCAGCGTCGCGGACACCGTGTTGCCATTACTCACACCTTCGCGCGAGCTGAGCTCGCCTGCGGCAATTTCGTTGATGTGGTTGCCATCGAATGTGGACGTGACCCGCACGCTGAGCGTGCACACCGAGTTGGCCGCAATGCTCGCGGACGTGAGCGAGAAGGAGCCCGCTCCGGGAACGGCGGTGATCGTGCCGCCAGTGCAACCTGCGCCGGTGAAACTGGCCGCCGGCGTGGCGTAGACCTGCACGTTCGGCGGGAGGTTGTCGGTCAACGCCACCCCAGACAGGGCGATCGACCCGGGCTGGTTGTTCGAGATCAGGACCTGGGCCACGCTGAAACCACCGCCGTTGATCGTGACTGGCACGAAGGCCTTGTTGAGCAGCAGGTTGGGAGCGGTGCGCGTCAAGGTGGCGGAGCGATCGCGTCCGTCACGATAACTGTTGGTACCGTCCGAGACTGCGAATTCGTCGTCGCCGACGCCACCATTGTTCTCGATCGTGTTGGTGCTTGCGCCGGTACCGGCGGGCGCCTGGATGTCCACCTGCAACTCGCAGACGCTGCCGAATGCCAACGAGCCGTTGGCGACGGACACACTTGCTGCCAGCGGAACTGCCGTGACGGTACCGCCGCAACTGTTGAACACATTCGGGACCGCAGCTACCGTGTGGCCGGCCGGCAGGTTGTCGCTGAAGTCCACATCCGTGAACGCCGGGGCGCCCGCAGCCCGCGTCACCCGGATCGTCAGCCGCGAGATGCCACCCCCGGCGATCGTCGCGGGCGTGTACAGCTTGTCCAGTGTGGCCGTCCGCAGCACATTGAGGACGGCCGTCACCGGCAGTGCGTACGAGCCGATGCTCGTCACCAGGGTGTTGGCCGGGATGGTGTTGGTCCGGTTGCCGGTGGTGGCGTCCGAGGCGAGCTGGATGTTGATGCTGAGGGTGCAGCTTCCGGCGGCCGGTATGGTCCCCGAGTTCATGCTGACCACCAGGCCCACAAAACTCGGAGCCCCGCCGGCGCACGTGGTGGACGTCCCGGTAATCGTTCCCAGCGTGCCGCCCATCGAACCGAGATTGTCGCTGAAGCTGGTAATCGTGGCCGGCACGCCAGAACCGTTGGCGAAGGTGACCGTCAGCACCGTGGCCGTTCCCTGGGGCCGGGTCGCCGGCGAGAAGGCCTTGCTGAGCGACACTGAGTTGACCACCGTGAGCGTGCCGCTCGTGGCCTGGTAGTTGATTCCGTTCAGATTTCCGGCGGGAATGCTGTTGACCAGACTGCCCGCGGCGTCGCCGCTGACCACCACACTCAGGGTACATACGCCAAAGTTGCTGCCGACGGCATTGGCCGCGGCGGGAATCGTGGCCCCGGTGACGCTCACCTCGGTCGATTGAGACGCTGCCATGGCAGACGTGGTGCCGCAACCATCGCCGGACAAAGCGCATTTGGCGACACAAACATTGACATTCATCGACGCGGACCCTTCGCCCCGTTGCCGGAAACCGATTCGGCGCGCAGGACCCGCTTGGGCTATGTTTCGTCAATGTCCCAGTCCATCCTCTCCTACGCCGCGCGCGAGCGCCCGGTGCTGACGCCGAGCCAGCTGAACAAGCTGGCGCGCACCTTGCTGGAGGATGCCTTCGCCCAGGTCTGGGTGGAGGGCGAGGTGTCGAACTACACCCGCGCGGCCAGCGGCCACTGGTACTTCACGCTGAAGGACAGCGGCGCGCAGATCCGCTGCGCGATGTTCAAGTCGAACAATCTCTACGTGCGGGTACGTCCGGCTGATGGGGTGCAGGTACTGGTGCGCGGGCGGATCAGTCTGTACGAGGCACGCGGCGACTACCAGCTGATTGTCGAGCACATGGAGGAAGCGGGCCTCGGCCGGGTGATGCGCGAGTTCGAGCGGCTGAAGGCGCTGCTGCAGGCCGAAGGGCTGACCGACCCGGCGCGCAAGCGCGCGCTGCCGCGCATGCCGCGGCGCATCGCGGTGATCACCTCGCCGCAGGGCGCGGCGATCCGCGACGTGCTGAGCGTCTGCGCGCGGCGCTGGCCCTTGCTGGCCATCGATGTGTTTCCGGCCCAGGTGCAGGGCGCGGAGGCCCCGGCGCAGCTGCGCGCGGCACTTACCGCGGTTCTGGCTGCCGGCGGCATCTACGACCTGGTCATGCTGACCCGCGGCGGCGGTTCGCTGGAGGACCTTGCGGCCTTCAACGACGAGGCGCTGGCGCGGCAGATCGCGGCCTCACCGATCCCGACCCTCTCGGCAGTAGGACACGAGACCGATTTCTCCATCGCAGACCTGGTCGCGGATGTGCGCGCGCCGACCCCCTCGGCCGCCGCGGAACTGATCACGCCCAGCCGCGACCTGGTCGCTACCCGCCTGACGCAACAAGCCGCTGCCCTGCGCAGCCACCTGCGGCGGCGCCTGCAGTCGGCGCAGCAGGCCAGCGACGCCTGCGAGCGCCTGTTGCGCGCGCACGATCCACGTCGCGCGCTGGAACTGGCGCTGGCGCGCGCACGCCAGTTGCAGGACCGGATGCTGGCGAGCCGCCGTCAGTCCCAGGTCTCGCGAGCGCAGCGCCTGGCGGCGCTCGCGGAACGCCTGCGCGCGCACTCCCCGGAACTGCGCATCGCGCGCACCCAGCAGAACGCCGCACTGCTGCTGGCACGGCTGCGCCACTGGGGCACCCGCTGGCTGGCCGCGCCGCGCAGCCAGTTGGAACTGCAGGTCCATCTGCTGGAGCGCGAGCTGCCCGACACCCGCAGCCTGCGCGCGCGGAGCGCGCACGCGCTGGCGACCCTGCGCCTGCTCGGGCCGCAATCGACCCTGGAGCGCGGCTATGTGCTGCTGCGGCATGCCGACGACGGTTCGCTCGTGACCCGTGCCGGCGCCCTGCGCGCGAACGCGGGCGTGGTCGCACGCTTCGCCGATGGCGAGCGCACGCTGACCAGCAGCGAGGGCTGACTCAGGTCGAGTCGTCCTCCGAGGGGCGCTCTGGATCCTGGGTTGCTGACAACGACGGCAACACCCGCTGCACTGTCGCCTTGCCCTCGCGCGCGGCCGAACGCGTCAGCGGCGGCGGGGTGCGCAGCCGCGGATCGATCCGCATCGACTGGGTGATCACCGGGTTCAAATTGGGCTCGGGCCGCTCGACGGTGAACAGGAACTCAGGCCCCTGCGCGCCCAGGCGCACATGATCGCCCGAACCCAGCGCCACGGTGCCCTTGACCCGGAGGCCATTGCGATAAGTGCCGTTGCTGCTGAGCAGATCGGTCAGGCTGTAGCTGCGCTGGCCTTCCTCGTCTTCCACCCACTCGATCACCGCATGACTGCGCGAGACCATCGAGTCCTTGTCGGCGTCGACACGGACATCGCACTTGGGGTCGCGCCCGAGGTAAAGCGAGGAGAAGCGCGTCACCGGATAGACCTCGGTATGCCCGGCGCGCCCGCCGCTGACGAACTTGACGATGATCCGGTCCACCAGGGTCTCTCGCAGAAACTGTGACGAGGTTAACGGTAATTCGGGCGCGGGGCAAAATCCCGGCCGACGAACGAACCCCATTCGCCGCCGAGGCGCGTTCCCGGAAGGCATGAACGCCCACACCGCCCGCAGCCTTCGGCTATCGTCAACGGCAAGTGATTGCCGGACCGGCCGTGGACTCCACCGACAGCGACGAGAACCTGATGCTGCGCTATGCCGCGGGCGAAGCCCTGTGCTTCGACGCGCTGTACGCGCGCTACCGGGTGCGTCTGCTGCGCTATCTGGTGCGTCTGACCGGGCAGACCGCCGTGGCTGAGGAACTCTACCAGGACACCTGGAGCCGGGTGATCGATGCGCGCGCGCGCTACCAGCCTTCCGCGCGCTTCGCCGCCTGGCTGTTCCGCATCGCGCACCACCTGGCCATCGACCACATCCGCCGCAGCCACCCGATGGTCAACGCCGACGAGGTGCTGGTGGGCTTCCCCGGGCTGCCGGAAGACGACCCGGCGCTGGCGTTGGACCAGGCCGAGCAGATGCAGCGCCTGACCACCCTGGTTGAAGCCCTGCCAACCGAACAGAAGGCGGTGCTGTTGATGCGCGCGGAGGGCGACCTCACCTTGGAGGAGATCGCGGCCAGTGTGGGGACCGGTCGCGAGACCATCAAGTCGCGCCTGCGCTATGCGCTGGCCAAGCTGCGGGAAGGATTGCGCGGGCCATGAGCAGCCGTTTCGACAAGCTGGAGGTCGAGATCGTCGAAGCGCTGCGGCGCGCGCCGGGCGCGGAGCCGTCGGCGGATCTGGATGCGCGCATCCTCGCCCGCGCGCACGCGGCGGTTCGCCCGGTGCGGCGCACCCAGCCGCGCTGGATGAGCGTGGCTGCCGGGCTCGTCGTGCTGGTCGGGAGCGGCTTGGCGCTGCGTATCTGGCAGCAGGTGGAACACGCGCCGAGCGCACTGGATGCCCCGCCGGCTGCAATACGGCCGGCCGCGCCTGCGGCCGAAGGTGCCGCTGCGCCGGATGCGGGACAGCTGGATCAGGCCGCGCCGACCAACGAGGCCGACAGGATGGCGTCAATGGAAGCTGCGGGGCCAGCACTGGAGCGCCAGGAGGCCGCCAACGCGGTGCCCGTCAACGCGGATACGCGTCGCCCTGCCCTGCTGACGGAACCGGAGAAGTCGCGCCTCCAGAGTGCGCCCGCTACGGCCGATGCCGGCGCGCCCGGCGCCGACCCGGCGCGTCCCTTCCCCGCGCAGGCGCCCTTGCCTGCGGCAGCGCCTGCGCCACCTCCGCCCGCGGAACCCGCGCCGCAACTGGCCGCCGAACCCGTCGTCCTGGCACCGCCAGCCGCGCCGCCTGCACCCGCGCCCGCTGCCACCGCGGCAGCACCCGCCGTCACCGGCGTGATGGCGAAACGCGAAGCACTGGCCCAGCCGATGGCTGAGGAAGCGCTCGCCGGCGCCGACGATATGGTCGGCGCGGCGCGCTCTGCCGCGGGCTCGCTGGCGCGCGATGCCGCCGAGAGCAAACTCGCCGACCAGGCGATCGATCCCTGGACCGCGGCCATCGATGCACTGCGCGCCGCGCGCGACACCGGCGACGACGCTGCGGCGCGCCGCGTGCTGGACGGCCTGCGCCGCGATTTCCCGTCGCGCGCCCTGCCTGAGGACCTCGCCTCCTACGCGGATTCCCTGCGGTGAGCCAGACGCTGGCCGGGCCGGCCGTGTTCGAGGAAGTGATCGAACGCAGCCGCTTCCTCGCGCGCGCCTGGCCCATCGAGGATGTCGACCAGGGCCTCGCGCTTGTCGCCGAGTGCGCCCGCGAGGAGGCGAGCCACCACTGCTGGGCCTACCGTAACGGCCAGCAGTACCGATTCCATGACGCCAACGAACCCGCCGGCACCGCCGGCCGCCCGATCCTGCAGGCCATCGACGGCCAGGGCTGCGACCGCGTGCTGGTGGTCGTCACCCGCTGGTTCGGCGGCATCAAGCTGGGTGCCGGCGGCCTGGTGCGTGCCTATGGCGGCGCCGCGGCCGAATGCCTGCGCCGCGCGCCCAAGCGGCAACTGATCGAGATGGCGGAATTCGGCGTGCGGGTGGATTTCGCCGCCGAGAGCATGCTGCGGCAACTGGTCGCCGAGTTCACCGGCGCGCTCTCGGGCGAGGACTACGATGCGCAAGGCCTGTCCTGCCGCGTCCGCATGCCCGCCGCCCAGGTGGACGCCTTCACCATCCGATTGCGCGACGCCAGCCGCGGGCGCGCCACCGTCACCACCGACCATTGAACTCCGGCCACCGGCGCCCCATTTTCACGCCACTTCACCGCGGAACCTCCCGATGCGCAGCTGGCTGAACCGGATTCTCGTCATCGTCGCCAGCGCTGCCCTGATGGTCGGCGGCGTCATCGGCGGAAATTGGCTGCTGCACCACCCGATGCCGCAAGGCGGCTGGATGCCGATCATGATGGTCGCCGGCCTCGGCGCCACGGTGTACGGGGCGCGCAAGCGCGGCTAGGCGCAGCCGCGGTCGGAAGCGTTGCCTCAAGGGGCGACGTCAAAGGACTCGAGCACCGGCGGAGCCAACACAGCTGCCCCAATCGCACCGAGGAAGGCTTGGGTGTGTGGCGCGGCAAGATGGCTATCCATCTCGGCGCGACTGGCCCATTTCTCGACGAAGACGATGGTCTGCGGGTCGTCGATCAGCTGATGCCCTTGGTAGCTGATGCAGCCGGGCTCGGACGGCGTGCGCGCGATCATTTCGCGACATGCCGCAAGGACCGCTTCGAGCGCATCTGCGCGCACCCGCGCCCGCCCCAGGAAAATCACCATGGTTCTCCCCTCCTCCATTGTTGGACATGCTGACTGTTCGCCCTACGGCGCGCGAATGCGCGCCGGATGCAGCCTCACAGATGCCGATAATGGACGCACTCATCCGGACGCACGAGACCATGAAATCGAACAGACCGCACCTCATTGTCGTCGGCGGCGGCTTCGCCGGACTCTGGTGCGTGCGCGCCCTGGCGCGCGAAGCCATCGACATCACGCTGATCGACCGCAGCAACCACCATCTGTTCCAGCCGCTGCTCTACCAGGTCGCCACCGGCGGGCTGTCTGCACCGGCGATCGCCGCCCCGCTGCGCCACATCCTGCGGCGGCAGAAGAACGTGCGCGTGCTGATGGCCGAGGTGACCGGCATCGACCGCGAAACACGGACCGTCCGCCTGGCCAGTGGCGAGTCGCTCGCCGGCGACTGGCTGCTGGTCGCGAGCGGCGCCACCCACGCCTATTTCGGCAACGATGCGTGGGCGCCGCACGCACCTGGACTGAAGACGCTCGCCGACGCGATGCACATCCGCGCACAGATCCTCGGCGCCTTCGAGAACGCCGAACGCTGCCAGGATCCGGAGCAGCGCAAGGCCTGGCTGAACTTCGTGGTGGTCGGTGGCGGTCCCACCGGGGTGGAACTCGCCGGCACGCTCGCCGAGATCGCGCGGCACACGCTCAGGAGCGAGTTCCGCAGCATTGACCCGACGCGCGCTCGCGTGTTGCTGGTCGAGGGTGGGCCGCGCGTGCTGGCCGCCTTCGAGCAAGACATGAGCGCCAAGGCGCAACGCCAGCTCGAGGGCCTGGGCGTGGAAGTGCGCATCGGCGCGCCGGTCAGTGCGATTGCCGCCGACCACGTGATGATCGGCAACGAGCGCATCGCAACCTACACGGTGCTGTGGGCCGCAGGCGTGGCCGCCTCGCCACTCGGGAAGTTGCTCGGCGCGCCGCTCGACCGCGCCGGACGCGTGCTGGTGCAGCCAGACTTGTCGGTCCCGGGTCACCCACAGATCTTCGTCGCGGGCGACCTGGCCTGCTTCAAGGACGGCGAGCGTCAGATTCCCGGCGTCGCACCCGCGGCCAAGCAGATGGGCCGGCACGTGGCCGAAGTCATCCGCGCGCGCCTGCGCGGTCGCCCGAGCCCGCTGTTCCGCTACCAGGACTTCGGCGCACTGGCGACCATCGGGCGCATGGCCGCGGTGATCCAGATGGGCCGGCTGCGGCTCTCGGGGCTACCCGCCTGGTGGTTCTGGCTGCTGGCGCACGTGTACTTCCTGATCGGCTTCCGCAACCGGCTGGTGGTGCTGATCGACTGGGCCTGGGCCTATTGGACCCACCAGCGCTACGCACGGATCATGACCGAACCGGCGGAGGATGCCCCCCCTGCGGCACCCGCCGCACGCTTGGGTACGCCCGGCTAAGGCCTCAACTCAGACCGCGACGGCGCGGCTCCAGCGCGCCGCGGTAGTCGTCGGATGCCACAACGATGCGATCCCGCCCATCGCGCTTGGCCGCGTAAAGCGCCGCATCCGCGCGCGCCAGCCAGCGCGACCAGTCCTCACCTGCACGCGCCTCGGCGATGCCGATCGACACACTGACCGGACCGCCGGGACTGCGCAGCTGCGCCCGCACCGCTGACTGCAGTTTCGCCAGCAGCGCCTGTGCCGCGACGATGTGCGTGCCCGGCATCAGCAGCACGAACTCTTCTCCACCAAAGCGGTACAACCGGTCCTGCCGACGCATGGTCTGTAGCACCAATGCGGAAAAATCAACCAGCACGCGGTCGCCCGCCTCGTGGCCATGGCAGTCGTTGACTTGCTTGAAGTGATCCAGGTCGAGCATCGCCAGGGTGCATTCCTGGCGCGCGCGCTCGGCGCTGGCCTCGTCCAGCTCGACCTCCAGCAGGCGGCGGTTACCGGTGTTGGTCAGCGGATCGCGCGAAGCGAGGATCTGCAGCCGCGCCTGTTGCGTGCTGGTACGCCATGCGAACAGGCAGGTGTAGAGCACCACCAGCGCAGTGGTGACCACGAAGGACACCAGTTCCAGGGTCGACACATAGTCGCGCGCATCCCACGCGCACACGCTGAGCAGCAGGACGCTCAGCGCAACTGCCACGCTGCGCGAGGTCAGGAAGAAGCTGATGACGATCACCGGGTAGACCCACATCAGGCCGTGGCGACCGAACATCAACGTGACCACCACGCAACCGATGTTGATCACCACCGCCATGAACAGCCCGGCGCGACGAGTGTTGCCGCTGCGCCAGGCATGGCCGATCGCTGCGCCGATCGCTGCGACGATGGCCAGATCCACCAGGCCAAGCAGGAACTGGCCATTGACGATGCGGAAGACGGCAAAGGGAACAATCGCCAGCACTGCACAGGCCCCGAACAGGACCAGGATTGCCAGATCGAAGTCCTGCCGCAATCGCGTCCAGATGGTCATCGCGCCTCCACGAACGCACCGACCCAGATCTGGCATTGTGCCGCAGCCGTCAGCCCCAGGCACCACCCGCGGGCCACGATGGCCGGGGCGGTCGCCGGGAACATGATTCCCTGGCAATGCCCAGCCTGCGGCAGGCGTGGCCGTCATGCCCGAGCCACCCGCACCGGGTTGCCGCCGATGGCTTTTTTCGATCTCCGCTCGTGGCTGCGCGGAGCGGTCGCCGCGTTCGGCAACAGCGCCGCCATCACGCGCAGCAGGGCTTCCAGGTCATAGCGGTTGTGCTGCATGACCCGCAGCAGGTCGCGCGTCGCGCCCGAACTCAGGAACTCGCGCCAGGCGCGTGGCGCCTCGCTACCGGGCAGGTCATCGCCACGCGCCTTGCCGGTCAGCATGCGCTCCGCGGTGGTCAGTCGGCAGTCCGGCCAGCTTCCCCGAAATGCGCGTCGCACCGGGTACAGCAAATCCCAGTGCGCGGCGCTGCCAGCCCCGGCATCCTGCCGGTGCAGGGTTTCCAGCGTGCGCAGCGCCCGCACATCGAAGCGCTTGCCGTTGTAGCTGACCAGCCAGGGTGCATCGCGGCATTCGTCGACCCACGCGGCGACCAACGCGGACTCGCCGCAGGGGCGGGTCATCAGGTACTGGCGCAGCAGCCAGCTATCGTCCTGCCAACGCAGGACACCGAGCAGGAAGACTTTCAGTCCCGCGCCACCGGACAGTCCGCTGGTTTCGGTGTCGAAAAAACGCAGGCGCCCGCGGTCGACAACGACATCCGGATCCCAGGGTGGCGACAGCACGCTGGGCAGTTCCAACCCGGCCAGCCGGGCGCGCAGCGCACTGACGCGGACTTCGTGCAGTTGCAGCCCGGGCGCCAACTCGATTCCCGGCAGGGCCTCGGCGCGCACCTGCCTACCCTCGCCGCGGCGCTCGCCCGCCAGCAGGCGCAAGCGCTGCAGGCGATCCGCCCAGTCGCCGTCGGCTGCTGCTCGCAGCGCGGGCGTTGCGTCCTTCATCCGCAACTGTTGCAGGCGCTGGCGCAAGCTGTCCAAGTGGGCGCCGTCAGTGGATCGCAGCGGCGCCGGCGCGCGCGCCGTCGAGGCCGACAGCAGCCGTGACAACCGACCCGCGCAGCAGCTGCAGCACCCGCAATGCGCTGCCTTTGGGCGAGCGGTGTTCATCAGTGCCGAGAATCGGACCGACGCATGCCGGACATCCTGGTCCGCAACGGCAACTGGACACCAGGCCTATCGCCGCGCTGACCAGTTCGTCGCGCCTCTCGAACAGCGGACGGGACAGTCCGATGCCGCCCGGGTAGTTGTCGTAGAGATAAACCGTGGGCGCGAAATCCGCCAGCGATTCAATGTCCATGGCCTCGCCATTCGCGCCTCGCAATTCGCCGCGGCCCTTGCTCGACACTTGCGCTGACCAGTCGTTGTCGCCGCTGCCCACCGCCTTCCCGAGATCGCGCGGCTCGGACATCGACAGCACGGTGGCCACCGTGTGCAGCGCATAGGCGGCACCGAGGAAGCCGTCCAGCGCCTCGAAGCGGGTGCGGAAGGCGCGGTCGATGGCCTGTGGCGTCAGCCGCCACCACACCGAGGTGGTCTGCAGTTCCTGGTCAGGCAGGTTGACCGGGCCATAGCCGATGTTCTCGTGGCTGTAGTAGCGGATCTTCTTGTAGCCGGTGACCCGGCGCACCACGTGCACCTCGCCGTGATGCGCACTGCCCTGCCCCGAGGGTTCCTGACCGAACTCGGACAGCGGCTTGAGCTTGGTGTAGTCGATGGCATCCGTGTAGTAATCGACATGGGTACGCGTCACATAGGCCTTGCGTCCCACCCAGTCGAGTTTCTCCACCTGCCAAGGCACTGATTGCACCATGTAGATCGCGCCTTCATACAGGGTCAGTGCGGCAGCGGAGAAATCGACCTCGGCGATGATGGTCTGGCGTCCGCCGGTTCGGTCAACGACAACGAAGTTGCCGTCTGCCACCGAACGCAGGTTGACGGCGTTGGCCGGGTAGCTGTCGTCGATCCAGTGCCAACGCGACCCGTCCCGGTGGAGTACGCGTTCTTCCGTCAGGTATTCGAGAAACTCGCGGACATCACGGCCGCCGTAGCGATCGTGCTCGTTGAATGGCAGTTCAAAGGCCGCGCAGCGAATGTGGTCGAGCAGGATCAGCAACTGGTCAGGATCGATGCGCGCCTGCTCCGGCGACTGCTCCAGGAAGTAGCCAGGGTTACGCACCACGAACTGGTCGAGCGCGTCGCTGCTGGCGACCAGCACGCCGAGCGCGGACTGCTGACGCCGGCCGGCGCGCCCGAGGCGCTGGCGCGTGGCTGCGATAGTGCCGGGATAACCGCACAGCAGCGCAACGTCGAGCGCGCCGATGTCGACACCGAGCTCCAGCGCCGAGGTGCTGACGATCGCGTCGATTGCGCCCGCGCGCATCAATTTCTCGGTCAGGCGGCGCTCATCCGGCAGGTAGCCGCCGCGGTAGGCACGCACGCGCGCTGGCTTGCGCGGGTCGTGGTCGAACACGTCCTTGAGGTACTTGGTCAGCACCTCGACCATCAGGCGCGACTGCGCGAACAGGATCGCCTTCAGCCCGGCCTTTAGCGTGATGCGCGCCAATTTGCTGACCTGCGAGCGCGCCGATGCGCGGATGCCGAGGTCCGGGTTGATCGGCGGTGGATTCCAGAACAGCAGATGGCTGGCACCGCGCGGCGCGCCGCTGTCGGTGACCGCGCGCATCGCTTGCCCGGTCAGGGCCTGCGCGTGTTCGCGCGGATTGCCGATGGTCGCGGAGCAGCAGATGTACTGCGGGCGCACGCCGTAGAAATCGCAGATGCGTTGGAGCCGGCGCAGCACATTGGCGACGTGCGCGCCGAACACGCCGCGGTAGGTGTGCACCTCGTCGATCACGATGTAGCGCAGCGACTGGAAGAACTGCGCCCACTTGGTGTGGTGCGGCAGGATCGCCTGGTGCAGCATGTCCGGGTTGGTGACGACCACATCGCCCTTGGTGCGCACCGCCGCACGCGCGTCCGAGGGCGTGTCGCCATCGAAGGTGTATGCGCGGACGCCCAGTTCTGCCGCGCGGTTCAGTTCCATCAGCTCGGCCACCTGGTCTTGCGCCAGGGCCTTGGTCGGGAACAGGTACAGCGCCTTGGACTGGTGTTTCAGTGCGGCATCCAGTACCGGCCCATTGAAGCATAGTGTCTTCCCGGACGCGGTCGGGGTGGCGACCACGCAATGCGCGCCTTCGGCCAGAACCGCCCAGACCTGCGCCTGGTGGCTGTAGAGCTCGGCGATCCCGCGCGCCTTGAGCGCCTGGCGCAACCGCGGATCCAGCGTGTCCGGAATCGGCGCGTAGCGGCCGGGCTGGGCCGGCGTGACCGCCTCGCCGGTGATGCAAGCCTTGTACTTGCGCTTGAGCCGCGCGACCAGCGCCGCCACCCGGTCCGGCGTGCCGGGCTCGTTGGCCGGAATTTCCTGCTCGACATCCGCCAACATTGCGTCTAGGCTCATCACTGTTCTCTTTCCGTTCTCCCTGACTCAGCGTAGAGAACCAATGGAAAACGCGCAAGCACTTTCTTTGACCGCCGGCCAGCGCCAGTTGCATGAGCACCTGCGGATGCGGCAGCAGCAGGGCCTGCCGCCGGCGACGCTGGACCAGCTGTGCGCGGAACTCGGACTCGCCTCGCGCGGCTCACTGCACAAGCAGGTCAGTGCGCTGATCGAGGCTGGCCTGGTGCAGCCGATGGACGGTAAGCAGCGTGGCGTGCGCCTGCGTGCCGCGCCCGCGGACTCGGGCGAGGACACCGGCCTGCCCTTGCTCGGGCGCATCGCCGCCGGGCGACCGATCGACGCGCTGCCAGGCCATGAGCGCGTCCAGGTGCCGGCCGAGATGCGCCCGCGCAGCGAGGGCTATGCGCTCTCGGTGCGCGGGGATTCGATGCGCGACGCCGGCATCCTCGATGGCGACATCGTCATCATCGAGTCGCGCAGCCAGGCGCGCGCTGGCGAAATCGTGGTCGCGCTGATCGATGGCGAATCCGCGACGCTGAAACGATTGCGCCCGCGCGATGGCTGGATCGACCTCGAAAGCGAGAACCCGGAGCACCCCACCCAGCGCTATGCGGCCGACCGCGTGCAGATCCAGGGTGTGCTATGCGGGTTGCTGCGTCGCTACCGGTAAAGTTTTCGTCAAGTTGCGGTTTGCGAAGACTGAATCGAAATCAAACAGTGAAACCATTGTCATCCGGAAGGTTCAGACTCCGGAGTCAGTTCAGGGGAGAGGCTCAAGATGAACATCCAGGTGATCGACCCCCTCGAATCCCGCCGCCAGCGCCTGCGCGCAATCTTCGTGGTGCGCGCGCTGCGGGTGCTGGAACGCCTGGCGCCGGGCATCCTCCGGCTGGTCGCGCGCTTCCGCGACGTGCCGCAGGACGCCGGCACCTTGGGGCACGAATGCAACATCGAAGTGGCACTCGCTGACGGTACGCGCTTCCGCGCCGAGGCACGCGACAGCCGATTGATCAAGGCACTGGACGCCGCGCTGAGACGCGTGTTGCGACGCATCGAGGCGGCCCGGGAAAGGCGCCTGGCGCGAGAGGGCGTCCCGGCGCTGCCCGCGCCCGGCAAGGCCTGAGGCACGCCTCGGCCCCATGTGCGGCCGGTATTTTCTCGACACCCTGCCTGAACTGCTCGCCGGGCAGTTTCGTGTACACAAGTACCCGGTGTACAGCGCCAGCTACAACATCGCGCCCACGCAAGCCGCACTGGCCGTCCGCAGGCAAGGGGACGACAACGAATGGGCCCTGCTGCGCTGGGGCCTGGTGCCGCACTGGGCCAAGGACCTGTCGATCGGTGCGCGCACACTCAACGCGCGCGGCGAATCCGTCGCGGAGAAGCCTGCATTCCGCGGCGCCTTCCGCTATCGCCGATGCATCGTGCCGGCCAGCGGATTCTACGAGTGGCAAGCCACGCCAGGCGGCAAGCAGCCATTCGCGATCGTTCCGACCGACTTGCCCTGCTTCGGTTTTGCCGGTCTGTGGGAACACTGGACCAGCCCGGACGGCAGCGTGATCGAGTCGGTCGCGGTGGTCACCACGGCCGCGAATGCACTGATGGCGCCGATCCATGACCGGATGCCGGTCATCCTGGCGCCCGAGGACTACGAGCGCTGGATGTCAGCCTCAGCGGCTGACGCGCAGACACTGATCCAGCCCTGTGCCGACAGACGCATGCGCGCTTACCCGGTGTCGCGGGCCGTCGGCAATGTGCGCAACAATTCGGCGGCGCTGATCGCGGAGATCGCGCCGCCGAGTCCCTGATCAGCGCGCGCCGAACACCGCGCGACAACCCTGGTCCACCCACAGGATGCCGCGGCGCTCGTCGTAGCCCCAGCTGCGACCGCGCACACACGGGCTGCTGGAAAGCTGGTCGACGAGGTATGGCGTACCCGAGTTCCAGTCCCACTGGCAGGTGCGGTGACGGTTGTCCTTGCTCTCGCACTCGACGGTGTAGCCACCCGACGATTGCCAGTAGCCGCCGCCGTCGTAGTTGCCGCCGCCACCGCCGTAGTAGCTCGCGCGCGGCAGCCGCGATCCACCCAGACGCCGCCACGGGTGCGGCCCCAGCTGCGCCCCTCCACACACTGCGAGGATGAGTACTGTTCGACCAGTTCGACCGGGCCGCGGAAGCCCGTGCGGCACTCGACGTAGCGGTTGTCGCGGCTTTCGCACACGACGCTGTCGCCGCCCGCCCATCCACCGCCGCCGCCACCGCGCTCTTCGAACACACCGCGGCAGCCCTTGCTGACCCAGATCGAACCCGGGCGGTGGCCCCAGCTGCGGCCCTCGACGCAACTCGAATCCGACAACTGGCGCACCAGCACTGGCGGCCCACGGAAGCCGCTGTAACACTCGCGGTATCCGCCCTCACGGCTCTCGCAGGTCACGCTGCCCGAGTAGGCCATCGACGCGCCCGACCAGAGCAGCGCCAGCAGCAGCAATACCGACTTCAGTTTGCTCATCCTTCAGCCTCGTTCTCGCGCCGTGGTCGGCAGATCATATCGCGGGCTCGCGACGGGATGGTGCGCATGCGACCTTGCCGATTTCGCGGTCCACGTTTCCGGTTGTTGGTTGTCGGTTGATGGTTGTCGGCAGCAACATCAGGTACGCCGCAAGCGCGCGGGAGCGGCCTGCGCCGCGGTCTCTTCCTGACGTCCGCGCCAGAAGCCACCGACAGAGTCGACTCCCGCAGATCCATCGGTTCCGGGATCCCGATCCCTGAGCATTGGGGCCTCGAACTGGCCACTCGGAGGTACCTGCCTCAGGGCGTCACCAAGGTCACTGGTTCAAACCGCGCATCCGGTTCGATCTGCGCAAAGTCGCTCTGGAACCAGCGCAGATTGATGCCGATGCGCTTGCTGTCGGGCGCGGCCCAGGAATAGGAGACCGGCTGGCCGGTGGCGTCGTCGATCAGGTTCAGCGTGAGCGCGCGCACGGCGTCGCCCTGGAAGCTCATCCGCGCGATCTGCACCGAGTAGCCGCTGCGCCGGCCATCTTCCCAGGTGATCGGCACGCTGCGACCCTCGCTGTGCAGCACCACGCCCTGCATGGTCCGGAAGCTGCGGTCTTCGGGCCGCGCATCGGCGCCAGCCTTGTTGATAGCCACCCAGCCGCGGAACCAGCGTACCTTGCGCTGCTTGTGCGGGACGCCATCCGGGTTGCCATACAGCAGGCGCCCGTTTTCATCGCGCGCGCGGCTCAGGATCCACAAATGATCGGCACCGAGCTGGATGCGGTCTTCGACGATCACCGCGCGACCGGCGCGCTCGGAGGCCACGCGGCAGGCGCCCTCGCGCGTGCTGCCGCTGAATTCGGCCTTGTCGGCATCGTAGCGGAACCACACGGCGCAATCGGGCGCGAAACGCAGCTCGGCCGATGTCAGTGCCGCCAGGCTCCCGGGATCACGATGCGCCTCGCGCCAGCGCTTCTCGTCGTTGAAGCTGTACTGGTCCAGGCGGATCGCATCGCCCTCGACCGCGAAGCGATAGAGGCGCAGCCGGAACACCCGGGTGGGATCGTCGTCCAGGGTCTGGCGCGCATAAAACACCGCCCCGCCGATGGCCGGCACCGACACCGGCAGGAACAGCGCGTGCACCCGCTCATGCCGCGCCGCCGGAGAACTGGCAGCCTGGCCGCGCTGCTGCACCACTTGCTCGTAGTTGTCCCATTCGCCGGCGAACCACTCGCTCAGGCGCGCCAGGTTGACGTCCAGGTCCAGCGGAGCCGGCGCAGTCTGTGCGCTCTCCAACTCGGCAAAATCCTGCCGCTGCGGCGCCGCGGTGCACGCCGCCAGCAGCAACAGCGCGAGCATCCAGCCAGTCCTGCGCATCCATTTCTCCAGCATTGTCGCAAGCGGATCGACCACATGATGCACCATGCGGGATGGACGATCGGCGATCATTCGTGGATCTGTCCGATTGACCGACCCCCATGAAGTACCTGCACACGATGGTCCGCGTCCGCGACCTGGACGCCTCGCTGCATTTCTACCGCCTGCTGGGACTCGAGGAAGTGCGCCGCAAGGACAGCCCACAAGGTCGCTTCACGCTGGTCTACCTCGCGGCGCCGGGCGACGAGTCGGCCGAGTTGGAACTGACCTGGAATTACGACGACGAGGACTACGGCAGCGCGCGCAACTTCGGCCATGTCGCCTATGCGGTGGACGACATCTACGCCCTGTGCCGGAAGCTGATGGACGCTGGGGTCACGATCTCGCGCCCGCCGCGCGACGGCCGGATGGCCTTCGTGCGCTCGCCGGACCAGATCTCGATCGAACTCTTGCAGCGCGGCGATGCGCTGCCGCCGCAGGAGCCGTGGGTGTCGATGCCCAATGTCGGCGCCTGGTGAAGCCGTGATGCGCAGGGTGGTGGTGATCGGCGGCGGCCCGGCCGGCCTGTTGGCCGCCGAGACCGCGCGCGACGCGGGCGCCGACGTGGCCGTCTTCGAGCAGATGGCCTCGCCCGCGCGCAAGTTCCTGATCGCCGGCAAAGGCGGGCTGAACCTGACCCACAGCGAGGGCTTCGATGCCTTCGTCCAGCGCTACCGGGAGCGCGCGCCGGAGGTGGGCGCGTGGCTGGCAGACTTCGGCCCGCAGCAGGTGCGCGCGTGGGCCGCCAGCCTGGGTTACGACACGGTGATCGGCAGCTCGGGCCGTGTGTTCCCGGCCGACTTCAAGGCCGGCCCGCTGCTGCGCGCCTGGATCCGCCGGATCCGCGCCAAGGGCGTCGCGCTGCACCTGGGCCACCGCTGGACCGGCTGGACTGAGGGTGGCGCGCTGCGCTTCGAACATGCCGGCGAATCCGTCGAGGTGGCGACAGACGCCGTGATTCTCGCGCTCGGCGGCGCCAGCTGGCCGGAACTCGGATCCGACGGCGCGTGGACCGCGACGCTGCAGGGTCAGCACATCGGTGTCCGGCCGCTGGCGCCCGCCAACTGCGGTTTCGAATGCGACTGGTCCGCCCATGTGCGCGAGCGCTTTGCGGGCGCACCGGTCAAGTCGGTGGCGCTGCGCCTGCCCGGAACGTTGGTCGACACCGCGCTGGCCGGCGAATTCATGCTGACCGAGCACGGCGTGGAAGGCAGCGCGATCTACGCGCTGTCGGCCGAACTGCGCGAGGCGATCGCGCGCGACGGCCATGCCGACCTGCTGGTCGACCTGTTGCCGACGCGCAACGAAGTCGATCTCGCCGCGGCACTGGCGAAGCCGCGTGGCAAGCGCACCCTGAGCGAGCACCTGCGCCGCTGCGCCAGCATCGACGGTGCCCGGGCGGCGCTGCTGTTCGAAGGCGTCGACCGCGCCAGCCTGAACGATCCGGCGACGCTGGCCGCACGGATCAAGGCCCTGCCGCTGCGCCTGCTGCGCACCCGCCCGATCGCCGAGGCGATCAGCAGCGCCGGCGGCGTGCGCTTCGAGGAACTGACCGCCGATCTGCAACTGCGCCGACGGCCCGGCACCTGGTGCGCCGGCGAAATGATCGACTGGGAAGCCCCCACCGGCGGGTACTTGCTGACCGCCTGCTTCGCAAGTGGCTATGTGGCCGGGAAAGCGGCGGCCGGAGTCGCCCAATGAAGTGCGCCTACTACGACGACAACCGCTGCCGCTCCTGCACCGAACTGCCGCGGCCCTACACGGAACAACTCGCCGCCAAACAGGCAGCCGCGGAGGCGGCGTTGGCGCCGTTCGCGCCGAGCAGGTGGCTGCCGCCGGTGGCGAGCGCGAAGACCGGTTTCCGCAACAAGGCCAAGATGGCGATCGGCGGCGGCGTCGATGCCCCAACGCTGGGACTGATCGACGCGGCCGGGCATGGTGTCGACCTTGCCAACTGCCCGCTCTACCCGGCCAGCATGCAAGCCGCCTTCGCGCCCATCCGCGACGCGCTCGCCGCCGCGCGCGTGCCGCCCTATGACCTCGCGCAGCGCCGCGGCGAGGGCAAGTACGTGCTGCTGACCGAGGCGCCCGGCACCGGCGAGTTGCTGCTGCGCTTCGTGCTGCGCTCGCGCGAGCCGCTGGAACGGCTGCAGCGACAGTTGCCCGCATTGCAGGCCGCCTTGCCTGCCCTGCGCGTGGTCAGCATCAACCTGCTGCCCGAGCACAAGGCAGTCACCGAGGGCGACACCGAGATCATCCTGACCTCCGAGAGCCAGGTCCGCTGCCGGCTCAACGATGTGGACTTCCGGCTGACCCCGCGCAGCTTCCTGCAGACCAATTCGGACATCGCCGCCGCGCTGTACCGCCAGGCGCGCGAGTGGATCGACGCCGCCGCGCCAGCATCGGTCTGGGATCTGTACTGCGGTGTCGGCGGGTTTGCGCTGCACGCCGCGCGGCCAGGGCGCACCGTGGTCGGCATCGAGAGCACCCCGGAGGCGATCGCCGCCGCCCGCGCGGCCAACCTGAGGGCGAATGGATCGCCGCCGACGCCACCACCTGGGCACGGGCGCAGGACCGGCCGGCCGAGTGCGTGATCGTCAATCCGCCGCGCCGCGGCATCGGCGCGGAACTGGCCCGCTGGCTCGAAGGCAGCGGCGCGCGCACCCTGATCTACTGCAGCTGCAATGTCGCATCGCTGGCGCGCGATCTCGCCGCCTTGCCCGGCTATCGCCGCGCACTGAGACTGGTGCTGCTCGCCCGGCGCTAGTGTGGTGTTCCGTAATGAATCATGTTTCCGCAGCCGTTTCGCGGCATCGCCGGTGACCCCGCAACTGGTTGCGGGAACGCAGGTCGCTGCTCGCCGCATCGGCGCAAAAGGCGCGGAAATAATCGGTAATACGGAACACCACACTAGCCCGAGCCACTTCCCGAAGCGTCGGTGGGAGCCTCTCTCAAGGGGCCTGATCTTCAGTCAGAACTTCGACCAAGTCGCCGCTCTGGATCGGGCGAGGTGCATCGCTCCAAGGCAACTCGATGTTGGCGAACTCCACGGGGATACCGGCGCATTGCAGCACTTGCGGGCGGTCGCAAAGGTGGAAATGCAGGTGCGGCTCGGTGGAGTTACCGGAGCCACCCAGGGCACCCAGGACCTGACCGGCTTTGACCTGCGACCCTTCCTTGACGCGCAGGCTGTCCGGCTTCAGGTGGGCGTACACCGAATAGATGGCGGTCGTGCCGACCATGTGCTCAATGATCACATGGTTTCCGGCAATGCGATCCGGCCCGCCAGCCAGCAGCGCGTCCTGGCCGGCGCGCAAACGGGTGTTGTAGTCCGCCAGCGATTCATCGGGCGCACGCAGCATCGCCACATTGTCGGCTTCGCGATCGTGCACCTTGATGACCTTGCCGTCCGCGGCGGCCAGCACTGGCGCGCCGTAAGCGTAGTAGTCGCGCATTTTCTGGCCATTGCCGCGGTAGCTCAGGCCACCGACGCCGAGGCGCAGGATATCCAGGGCAAACTCCTCCGGCACGGCCCAGCGGTGGTGACTGTGTGCGGTGGCACCCGCAGCGACAAACCAGTTGCCGGCAAGCGGAAAGCGCCAGGTGCCGGGCGCGGCGCCGCTGCGAATCGGCAGCGTCCCGACTGCCGGTTCGCTCACGCCAGCGAGATCCGCCCGCACGCGCAGCGACTGCACCTGGCCCTGCCATGCAAGCAACTGAGTGGGCACGTACAAGGCGCCGCCGGGCGGCAAGGTGCGGCTGCCGCCGAGGCCATGAGGTGCCGCGCCGAACAGCGCCTCCGGCGCGAACTGGAACGCGAGCACGTCGAACATGCCCGACTGTTGCAACGCCGCGCCGCCCTTGGCCAGGCGTTCCAACGTTGCCGTGGACAAAGTGCGCGACTCGATCACGGCATCGTCCATCAACAATTCGAAATGCAGCCGCTCAACCGTGACTGGCTCAGCCGAGCGGTTGACGATCGCCGTGTTCTGAACGACGACGCTGTGCATCTGACGCTGGCTCTCGAGCGCGTGGGACCAGAGCTCACGCTCCGGATAGAAGCGCACTTCGACGTCGCCTGCAAACGCCATGGGGACGCTCAGGAGCGCGAGGAGGCTGGAGAACGCGGCGGTCAAGGCGGAGCGACTCATGTCTTGGGCTTCCGGGCTATGCGGGTTTTGGGAGTGGTGGAGGTGGACACGCCGCGCGCTTCCGGCGCCAACAAAATCTGGAGCGCGAACAAACGGCCATCGGGTGGACGCTGGCCCGGCGCGAACAGCACGCTGAGTTGGTTCAACAGTTCATTCGCCCGAAGCAGCCCGGCCGGCGTCAGCCAGCCCTGGATCCGACCTGCCCACAGCTCCCTTTGCGGGCCGCAGGTGACTCGATCAGGATCAGCCAGGGCACGCTCGAAGGCGCGTCCGCTGGCGCGCAACATGCCGCCGACCAGCTTCTTCAGCGCTCCGTTGTCGGCGCCTGGACCGGTTGCGTAGCGCAGCTGCAGCGCCCGGTCCGGCGCGACAGTGCGATAGACGGCCTCGACATGCCGGCCCTGACTGCGGCTCCCCACCCGGCACACCAGCCCGGCGCGCACGAGCGCCCGCAGGTGGTAATAGAGTGCGTCCGCGGGTCGACCCAACTGATGCGCCAGTTCAGGCACAGAGGCTTCACCGAGCGCCTGCAGCGCATCGACAAGTTCCTGGCGCACCGTCGAGGCCAGTGCGCGGATCTGCGTTGCTGACTCCACCTGGTGAGTGGCGAGCGCCGCGGGTGGTTTCGAACGAGTCTTCATACGAGTGAATAATTGGCCATTTTTTCACCCATTGAACGTGCCGGAAGTAACCGGCCCGCTGGCTCGAGGGAAGTGGCGCGCACACCCTGGTCTACTGCAATTGCAATGCCGCGTCCCTGGCGCGCGATCTCGCCGCCCTGCCCAGCTATCGCCTCGACGCCGCGCGGTTTACGCCATGTTGTCGCGCTCGATGCACTTCGAGACGCTCGTGCTGCTGCGCCATTGGCCCGAGCAACCGTCCGCGCCCAGGGTGGTAGCCTTCGCCGTGCCCGCAACACCCCACCCCGCAACGATGCTGTCCTTCCTGCCCGGTCCCTTGATCCTGCTGCTGACGTCGGTAATCGCGCTGCTCAGCACCGCGATCCAGGTGCCGATCCTGCTGCTCCTGGCGATTTTCAAGCTGCTGCTGCCGTTCAAGCCGGTGCGCCGCGCGCTCAGCCACGGGATCATCCTCGTCGCGGAGAACTGGATCGGGATCAACAGCCTGATGATCCGGCTGTTCACCCGGCGCCAGGACTGGCGCATCGAAGGGGGCGAGCACCTGCGCCGCGACGGCTGGTACCTGGTGCTGGCCAACCACCAGAGCTGGGTCGACATCCTGGTGCTGCAGTACGTCTGCAACAAGCGCATCCCCTTCCTGAAGTTCTTCCTCAAGAGCCAGCTGATCTGGGTGCCGCTGCTCGGCCTCGCGTGGTGGGCGCTGGATTTCCCGTTCATGAAGCGCTACTCGAAGGAATTCCTGGAGCGCCACCCGGAACTGCGCGGCAAGGACGTCGAAGTGACCCGCCGCGCCTGCGAGAAATTCGCCGAGCTGCCGGTATCGGTGATGAATTTTGTCGAAGGCACCCGCTTCACGCGCGCCAAGCACGCGCGCCAGCAGTCGCCCTACACCCATCTGCTGAAGCCCAAGGCCGGCGGCGTCGCCTTCGTGCTGGAGACCATGGGCAGCATGCTGCAGGCGGTGATCGATTTCACCATCATCTACCCGGACGGCAGGCCGACCCTCATCGATTTGCTCTCTGGGCGCGTGTCACGCGTGCACATCAAGATCCAGCGCCGCGAGATCCCGCACGACCTCCTCGGCGGCAGCTACGAGAACGACCCCGCCGTGCGCGAGCGTTTCCAGGCCTGGGTCAATGGCCTGTGGACGGAGAAGGACCGGTTGATCGCGGCGGGGTGAGAGCCTGCGAGCGCCGGCGTCCCGCCGGCGTTTTGGCCTAGGGTTCAAGAGTTGGGGCGACGCCCCGACATCTGCGCGCGCCGGTTTGACTTACCACGTAAGCCGTCCTACTCTGAGCGCCAGCCAAAACGCCAGGGAATTGCGGTGTCCACTCTTCTAGTCTCGTCGAAGGGTCAGATCGTTCTGCCCGCCAATCTGCGGCGCCGGCTCGGCATGGAAGCGGGGGCCAGGGTGGAGGTGGTCGAGGAAGCAGATGGGCTGAAGCTACGCGTGGTCCGGCCGGTCGTCGCAGCGGATGTCTCGAAGTTGGCCGGAATGGTCAAGGCGCCGAGCCGGGGTGCCCCCCGTCGTCTGGAGGACTTCGACCCGGCCGTCGTCGCGACCCGTGCCAAGCGCGAACAGCCATGAAATCCCTGGACACCAACGTGCTGGCGCGGTTCTTCGTCGACGACCCCGACGATGAGCAGGCGGCGCGACAGCGGCCGGCGGCCATCGCAGCCCTGTCGGACCGCGCGTTCGTGTCGGTGACCGTGCTGCTGGAACTTGAATGGGTGCTTCGCGGCTTCTACGAGTTGCCCGCGAAGGACGTTGGCCACATCCTGAGGGCGCTCGCCAGCATCACGCACATCAAGCTCGAAGACCGGGACGCGGTACTGGCAGCCCTGGACGCTTTTGACCAGGGCCTGGACTTCGCGGATGCTCTCCACCTCGCCCGAAGTGCGCGCCTCAGCGGCTTCGCCACCTTCGACCAGCGACTCGCCAAGCGCGCGAAGAAGCTTGCGCTGATGCCGCCGGTCGAGTTGCTGGGCTGAGAATCGGTCCTCCCTGCCCCTCCCCGCCCGAAGCCAGGACAGCACAAATCCGCCGGTCCTCCTGGGCATTCGCGGCCTGTCCGTGACCGCGCTCCCCACTACCGATTACGTTCAATTGGTCGACGCCACCGGCCGCCAGTGGCACCCGACCAAACGTGGCCGAATCAGGGGCAAGCCGCCGGCCGTCCTCGAACGCCTCGGTCTGGGTGCCCGTCAATGGACCGACCGCGTGCGTGCCGTCAAACCCGACCGAGGGTTCTGCCGCGTGATTGGCAGCGAGAGTGCGCTGCTCGCCAAGGCTGCCGAGATTGGACAACGCTGGCTCCGCGGCGTAGGCGTAGCGCGCTCGCTCGCCAACTGAGCGACGACACGCCGCCCTTTCGGCGCCGCGGGCGCCTGGCTGCGTTGTTTCTGGTCGGACCAGCTCGTCGAAGCCCTGAGAGGATTGATTGCGAAAGACGCCTGCGGCAAGGTTCTTGGGGTTCAGAATCTGCGGGTGTCCTCGCATTTCCATTTCTGCCCGCCTTACGGCCTTCCCCGAACTAGGCCACGCCCAAGCAAGAGCAGTGCTATCCAGATTAGAAGGATGACAAGCCATCCAAGGACGAGTGGTGAAATCCACGCCCAAAGCATCCCTATCAAGTCTCTCACTGGCCCGCGGGGTAACCAGTCAAGCATGACGCTCAGCCCGAACAAGATCAGCCAGTAGAGAAAGGCAGCCGAGATGAACGTCGCTGGCAAGAATGCAATCCAGCGCATTTCTATTTCCCTATTCCCGGTATCCAATCAACCCCAGGATATGTCCACTCGGGAACGCCACACTCAATAAAGCACTTCGAATGGTATTCATCGATCTGCTTTCCGGTATTGCACCGGCCTCTTTCACAAGCCTTGTTCACTCCGGGAAGTGAATGCTCGTCTTCTATGACCAAGCACTTTCTGACGCAGTTGAGATTCCGACCACGAGTGACCATACCGTAATGCAGATAATCCGCATTGCGGCATACGAGCGGTGCCAAGTAACAGTGGTAGTTGCAGCCGCGCTCCGAGCACACTCGATCATAGTAACTGCAGACAGAAGTATCAGGTGTGTCTAACGGATTGGGCGGCGTGTTGGGCGGAATCGGAGAGCAACCCCTCCCAGGAACGGCGCCACATGGACGATCCATCGGGGTGCCACCATCAGGCCAAAGACCCGTTCGGTCGAATGAGCTCATCGGTCGGGCGTTGGCGTAGCGGAAATAACAAAACCAAGGCCTCCCCAGAGTCCTGCAGGATCACTCTCCACATACCTTCCAGTCCCCGCCTCATAATCCCGGAAGTAGTTGTAATTCACCCCCGTCGCCGCATCGTACTGCTGCCCCGGGAACCTGAGGTCGAACTTGACGGTCGCCGAGTTCCCGTCCGGGTTCTCCTCCGCCGCCTGCGTGCCGAAGGCATTCGACCCGCTGGCCGATGTCGCATTCAGCTTCCAGCGCCACACGACGGTGCCGGCTGACTGGCCGCCCTGGGTTTGGGCGTTGGCGAGCGCGCGCGGGGTGTTGAGGTGGTCGCTGTGGATGGCGTGGACGGCGGTGACGGCGCTGGTGCTGCTCTCGACACGGCCGACAGGAATGTTGTCGATCCAGACGATTTCCTCGTAGCTCAGCGGGTTGCCGCCGATCAGCATGCTGATGACCTGCCCGGACTCGTCGTAGACATAGCCGCGGACGCCGGCGGCGCTGGTCCACCCGGCGGAGGTGGTCGGCAGCGCGGCGGCCGGGCTGCCCTGGCTGGCGATCACACGCTCGCCGCGGCCGTTGTAATTGGCCAGCAGTTGCGCGCTCGGGGTGCCCACCTGCACCAGGCGGTTGCGTGCATCGTAGCTGGCGCTGTCGGTCTCGTAGCCGGGGATGCCGCTCACCGTGTTGCCCACCGCGTCATAGCTGCGCGCGGTGCTGCCGACCGCATCCAGCCGGTGGCTGGTCGCGGGATAGGTGTAGCTGGTGGCAGGCTGGTTGCCCAACTGATGACTCAGGCGGTTGCCGGTGGCGTCATAAGTGTACGCCTCGATCAGCGCCAGGTTCTGGTCGCGCACTTCCTGCAGGCGGTCCAGACGGTCGTAGGCCAGCGTGAGGCGTCCCGCGGGGGCATTCCTGTAGGCACACAAGGTGAGGCGAACAGACTAGGGCCCCCGTCACGCCTCAACGCTCGTTCCCGGCAACCACAACTGAAACTCCGCACCCGGATTGCGATTGACCACATCCACGTCGCCGCGCATCGCCCGCGCGAGCTGTCGTACGAGGGCGAGCCCGATGCCGGTGCCGAGGGATTCGCGGGTCAGTTCGTCGCCGGCGCGGTAGAACAGCTGGAAGATCTTCCTGAGTTGCGAGGCGGGCACGCCGGGGCCGTAGTCGCGCACGCCGATCGTGAGGCCGCCGCGCGGCGCGGTGGCGGAGATCTCGATGCGGTGTTCGGGCGAGGCCTGCGAGAACTTGATCGCATTGTCGACCAGGTTGATCAGGATCTGACAGCAGGCATCCGCGTCGACGTTCAGCACCCGTCCGGCGCAGCCGGGGTCGATACGGTACTCGACCACAAAACCGGCGCGCTCGATCTGCGACTGCACCTTGGAGCGCACCAGGTCGACCAGCACTTCGGCGGCCAGCGGCTTGAGTTCCAGCGCGAAATCGCTGCGCTCCATGCGCGCCAGCTGCAGCACGTTCGCGATCAGCCGCGACAAGCGCTCGCTCTCGTCGAAGATGAAGGCGTAGTAGCCGCGCTTCTTGTCCTCGCTGGCCCAGCCGGCCTGCAGCATCTCGGCGTACATGCGGATCGAGGTCAGCGGGGTCTTCAGCTCGTGGCTGACGGCGGAGACGAAATCCTGCTGCTGGCGCGCCAGCAGGATCTGCCGCAGCCCCAGCCGGTAAAGCAGCCAGAAGCCGCCGAGCAGCACCACGAACAGCACCGCGCTGGCCCACCAGACGATCTGCGCGCCGGCGCCCGCGGGCAGCCGGCGCACGCTCCAGATCAGCTGCAGGCGGTCCAGCGGCGCCGACAGCCGCGTCTGGTACAGCAACTCGCCGCGCACCTCGCTGGCGCGGCTCATGACCTGGCGGGCGCGCTCGCCCGGAATCAGCTTGAGCACATCCTGCTGCCAGGCGACCACCAGATCGCTCATCTGCCACAGCGCGCTGCCGCTGAAGGCGCGCGCGATGACGCCGTCGATGAAGGCCTGCTGGTCGATCAGCACGCCCTGGATGGTGCGCTCGCCGCCCTGCCAGACGCGCCGGAACAGCACGCCGTGGCCGCTGGCCAGCAGGCTGAACTCGAAGGGGTCGACTTCGCTCTCGAAGATGCGCACTCGTGCGGTGGCCGCGCGCGACTCGGCGAGATCGCCAGCCACCACCTCGTCCAGCGCCGCGCCTTGCTCCACCCGCTTGCCGCGCATGCCGGCGTTGGACAGTCCCTGCACATCCAGCGACTGCGCCTGGTCCTTCTTGCCCGCCTCTGCGTAGGCACGGTCGAGCTTCAACTCGTCCACGCGGCCGAGCTGGCCCTGCGCCTGGCGTGCGGGGGCGCTGGCGACGCTGTTCAGGCGGTCGAAGGCGGCCTGCGCGGGATAGCTGGACGCGGACTGTTCGTCCTCGTTGTCGGCCAGCTTGTTCTTGTCTGCGGCCTCCTTCGCGAGGGCCAGCGCATCGCGGTCGGCCGGTTCCCGCGCTGCCAGCAACTGGTTGCCGGACAGCACATCGACCAGTCGCTCGCGCAGCTGCTGGCGCTGCGCGAGTTCCGCGGGATCCAGGCCGAGTTCCGCCTCGTTGGCCGGCGCATCCGGCAGCAGCGGCGTCGAGAAGCGCCCCTGCGCATCCACCACGAAGTGCCCGAGCACACCCGGGAATGCCGCGTCCGCCGGCAGTTGCGACAGCGGCGAGCGTTGCACCAGGTTGGAGCTGGCCGGGTCGCCGACGACGACCAGGAAACGGTAGTCGCCCACTGCGCGCGCCTCTTCGAGCGCGATCAGCCGCTGCAGCTCCAGGTCGATCCGCGTGGCCATCTCCTCGGCCAGCGTGCGGTACTGGTGCAGGCTCTCGAAGCGCAGCTGCTGCTGGGTCTGCCACACCAGCACCGCGCTCGGCAGCGCCAGCGCGAGCAACAGCGTGGCCAGCAGCAGGCGCAGGCGCGTGGGGCTGTTGCGGCTACGCACTGCCGCCATCCGGCAGCAATCGATATCCGCCGGTGCGCACCGTCACCAGGTGCACCGGCTGGCGCGGATCGGGCTCGATCTTGCGCCGCAGCTTTGCGATGTGGATGTCCACGGTGCGCGTCTCGATCTCCAGGTGGCGCGCATAGCCCCAGACCTTGTGCAGCAGTTCCTCGCGCGGCACCGGGCGCCCGGGATGGGCGGCGAGGTACTGCAGCACCTCCATCTCGCGGCGGGTGAAGGCGACATCCCCGTCCGGCGTGTGCGCGCACAGGTTGTGCGCGTCCACCTCGAAGCCCGCGCGCAGCTTCAGCAGCGCCGGCTCTTCGCGCAGGCCCTGGGTGCGCCGCAGCACTGCCTGCACCCGCAGCACCAACTGTGCGATCGAGAAGGGCTTGGCCACGTAGTCGTCCGCACCCAGGCTGAGCCCGTGCACGATGTCCTCGTCGGTCGACTTGGCGGTCAGCATGATCACCGCCTGCTCGCGGTCCTGCGCGCGCACCGCGGCGAGGATGTCGAAGCCGTTGCGCTGCGGCAGCATCACGTCGAGCAGCAGCAGGTCGAAGCGCCCGCCCAGCGCCAGCGCCAGGCCGCGCTCGCCATCCGCCACCGCCTCGACCTCGAAGCCATGGTAGACGAACACATCCACCAGCCCCAAGCGGATGGCCGGTTCGTCTTCCACGATCAGGATGCGGAGTTTGCGGGCCATGGGTCGGCAAAGAGAGTCAGAGAGCGTTTGGTCCGCAAAGGACGCAAAGAAGAGCCATGGAGGTCGGAGACCTTGCCCGCGAGAGACTGGTCGACCTGAAAACGGCGCCCGGCCAGTCCTTCGCTCTCCTTTGCGTCCTTTGCGTCCTTTGCGGACAAAAAACAGCTTCCCCAACCTACCAAGCCCGCCCGCAGACCGCACGTAAACTCGATGTAAACCCGCGCTCGCAGAGTTTGCACGATTGCGCCTGTGATGGCGCCGGCGCCCGCCTGAGGATGGCCACACCGTCCACAGCAGGAGCGCCGCGATGGCGATAGCAGCCCGCATCACCCGATTGTTCACGGCGGATGTGCACGCCGTGCTGGACCGCCTGGAAGAACCCGAGGCCCTGCTGCGGCAGGCCATCCGCGACATGGAATCGGCGCTGGCCGAGCAGGTGCGCCGGCTGCAGGCGCTGGCGCTGGAGCGCGAGCAACTGGACCGGCGCAGCGCGGAGATCGAGCGCGCGCTGGCCGGCGTGGCTGGCGAGCTGGACCTCAGCTTCGCTGCCGGCAACGAGGCGCTGGTGCGCCGCTGCCTGCGCCGCAAGCTGGAAGGCGAACGCATGCAGCGGCTGCATGCGCAGCGCCGCGAGCAGGTGCTGGCGCTGGTCGCCCAGCTGACGCCGCAGATCGAACAGCAACGCGAGCGCCTGGAGGCGATGCGCCAGAAGGCGGCGCTGTTCGACGTCGAACCGCCCGGATGCGAGGAGTCGCATGTCGGCAGCGACGATGCCTGCGTCAGCGAGGCCGACATCGATCTCGCGCTGCTGCGCGAACAGCAGGCCCGGAGGGCGTCATGAAGAGCCTGAGCTTCTGGCCCGCGGTGGCCCTGGCGCTGGCGATCAGCACGGCCGGCTGGGTGTTGCATGCGGTGTGCGCCAGCCTGGTCGGCAGCGCGCTGTCGCTGCGCATGGTGGTGCTCGCGGCGGCCATGCTGCAGGTGTTGGCCTTGCTCGCCACGCACCCGGCGCGCAGCGGTCGAATCGTCGCCGCGGCGGCCTGGCTGCTGTTGTCGGGGCTGCTGGTACTGGTCGATCCCAACCTGACCATCTGGCTGGTCGCGCAGACCGGCTTCATCTGGCTGCTGCGCTCGCTGCAGCGTTACGACAGCCTGGTGCCTGCCGCCGCCGACGCGCTGCTCTGCGGCTTTGCGCTGGCCGCGGCGGTCGCCACCGCGATGCACACGCGCAGCCTGTTCCTGAGCCTGTGGTGCTATTTCCTGGTGCAGGCACTGGCCGCATTCCTGCCCCGCCGGCTGGGCGCGAAACCCACAGCGGCGGCTGTTGACCCGAACGATTTCGAAGCTGCTTTCCGTACCGCAGAAGCCGCGCTGCGGCGACTGTCGCTGCGCGCATGAACCCCAAGGAGATTCCGATGAAGACCCGATTGCTGGTTTCCGCCCTGCTGCTGTCCACCGCCGCGCTGGTCTATGCCTGGCCATCCGCAGAAGTGCCCGCCCCCGCCGATCCGCCGCCGGTCGCGGCCCTGCAGGCACCGCCTGCCAGCACCGCGCCGCGCCCGGTGGTCGAGGTGGTGTTCGTGCTCGACACCACCGGCAGCATGGGCGGCCTGATCCAGGCAGCCAAGGAGAACATCTGGTCGATCGCCCGCACCATGGCCTCGGCGCAGCCGGCGCCGGACATCCGCGTAGGCCTGGTGGCCTTCCGCGACCGCGGCGATGACTACGTGACCCGCGTGGTCGACCTGTCCGACGACCTGGATTCGATGTACGCACAGCTGATGGACTTCCAGGCCGGCGGCGGCGGCGATGGCCCCGAAGCAGTCAACCAGGCCCTGCACGCTGCGGTCCACGACATCCGGTGGAGCCAGGACCCGGCGGCCTATCAGGCGATTTTCCTGGTCGGCGATGCGCAGCCGCACATGGACTACCCGGACGACGTGAAGTATCCGGAGACGATCAAGGCAGCGAATGCCCGCGAAATCATCGTCAACACGATCCAGGCCGGCGACGACCCGGCCACCCACGCCGAGTGGGTGCAGATCGCGCAGCTGAGCCAGGGCGCGCACTTCAAGGTGGGCCAGCAGGGCGATGCGATCGCGGTGACCACGCCTTTCGACGCGGAGATGGCGCGGCTCTCGCGCGAGCTCGACAGCACCCGGCTGTACTACGGCGACCGCGAGGCGCAGGCGCGCGCCGCCGGCAAGCTCGCCGCCACCGACAAGCTCAACGAAAGCGCCTCGGTAGCTTCGCTCGCCCGCCGCGCGGCCTTCAACACCTCGGCCTCGGGCGCGAAGAACCTGGCCGGCGACAGCGAACTCGTCGCCGACGTGGCCAGCGGCCGGGTGGACCTCGATGCCATCGACGAGAAGCAGCTGCCGACCGAACTGCAGACCTTGTCGAGCGAGGACCGGCGCCAGCGCGTGGCTGAGACGAAAGCCAAGCGCGATGCCCTGACTGGCGACATCGCGGCCCTCGCCGAGCAGCGCCAGCAGTACATCGAGAACGCATTGAAGAAGGACGCAAACGTCGCGCAGTCGCTGGATGTGCAGATCTTCGGCGCGGTCAAGGAGCAGGCGGCGAAGAAAGGCCTGCGCTACGAAGGTGCGCCGGCGCACTGAGCGCGGGAGATAGCCCGGAGAACCGCGCCAACGCGTTCTCCGGGTGCTCGCCGCAAGTACCTCGTGACCCGCGGTGCAAGCACTCGCCAGGACGCGCACCCGGCGCAAGCGCTCGCACACGGCGGCACTGTAGTCCGGTCTGCGGCGGCATGCTCAGGGCGTGGCCAACTCGTCCGCCGTTCGCCGCACCACGTCGGCCAGTTGCTGCGCGTGGCGCTCCACCATCGCACCATCGCGCGCCTCAACCGTCACGCGGATCAGCGGCTCGGTGCCCGAGGCGCGCAGGATCAGGCGTCCGTCGGCGCCGAGCGCTGCCGCCACATCGTCGCGAGCCTGAGCGATCTCGACGGCCTGCAGCAACTGCCGCGCATTGCGCGCCACCCGCACATTGATCGTCTTCTGCGGGAACCGGTGCAAATCGCCGACCAGGTCGGACAGCGCGCGGCCGGTGTCGTTGAGCACTTCCAGCAGCAGCAACGCGCTCATCAGGCCGTCGCCGGTGCTCGCCTTGTGGCGGCAGATCACATGGCCCGAGGCCTCGCCGCCAAGCAGTCCGCCGGTCTCGCGCAGGCGTTGGTGCACGTAGCGGTCGCCGACCGCGGCACGCTCGAAACCGATCCCGAGCGCACGAAGCGCCAGTTCGATCCCGAGATTCGTCATCACCGTGCCGACCACCGGCCCGCGCAGCACCCCGCGCTGCTGCCAGTGACGCGCCAGCACGTAGACGATATCGTCGCCATCGACCAACCGGCCGTCGGCCGTGATCGCCATCAGGCGGTCGGCGTCGCCGTCCAGTGCCAGCCCGAGCGCAGCGCCGGTGCGGGTCACTTCGGCGCGCAGCGCGGTCAGGTCGGTCGCGCCGTGGCCGGCGTTGATGTTGTAGCCATTGGGCGACGCGCCGATCGCGTCGACATGGAAGCCCAGTTCCTCGAACAACCGCGGCGCGATGCGGTAAGCCGCGCCGTGCGCGGCGTCGACCACGATGCGCGTGCCGACCAGCGCATCCAGCCCGCTGTCCAGGCGCGATTTCAGGAACTCGATGTAGCGGCCATTGGCATCCGGCATGCGCGTGGCCTTGCCCAGGTCGCGCGGCGACACCATCGCTGCCGGCGCGTCGAGTGCAGCCTCGATCCCCAGTTCCACTGCATCGTCCAGTTTCTCGCCGTCGGACGAGAAGAACTTGATGCCATTGTCTTCATAGGGATTGTGCGACGCGCTGATGACAATCCCGGCGCTCGCGCGCTGGCTGCGCGTGAGGAAGGCCACTGCCGGCGTCGGCATCGGCCCGAGCAGCACCACGTCGGCACCGGCCGCCGCCAGGCCGGCCTCCAGCGCCGATTCCAGCATGTAGCCGGAGAGCCGCGTGTCCTTGCCGATCAGCACGCGCGGGCGCTCGAAGCGCTGCCGCAGCACCTGCCCAGCCGCGCGCCCGAGGCGCAGCGCAAATTCCGCGGTGATCGGCTCCTCGCCCACCCGCCCGCGGATCCCGTCGGTTCCGAAATAGTGTCGTTCAGTCATGCACCGGATGCTGGGCGCTCGCAAGCGCGAGGGCAAGACTTGACGGGCTAGTCGTCGTCGAACAGCCCTGCCAGCGGCGACTTCGGCTTGGGCGGCGCCAGCGGCGCAATCGCGCGCACTGCCTCCCACACCGCCAGCGCATCGCGGGTAGCGGCGACATCATGCACGCGCAGGACGACGGCGCCGCGTTGTGCCGCGATCAGCGCCGCGGCCACCGAGCCGTGCACGCGCTGCGCGGGATCGCTACGGCCGGTCAGATCGCCGATGCTGCGCTTGCGCGACAGGCCGGCCATCAGAGGGCAGTCGAGCGCGCGAAAACTCTCCAGCCGCGCCAGCAGTTCCAGGTTATGCGCCAGAGTCTTGCCGAAGCCGAAGCCCGGATCGATGACGATCCGCTTCTTGTCGATACCGGCAAACTGGCAGGCCAGGATGCGATCCGCGAGGAAACGCTGCACCTCGGCGCAGACGTCCTCGTAGTGCGGCGCCTGCTGCATCGAGCCTGGCTCGCCCTGCATGTGCATCAGGCAGATTGCCGCACCAGTGTCCGCCGCGGCGTCGAGCGCGCCCTCGCCGCGCAGCGCGGACACGTCGTTGATCCAGCCGGCGCCGGCCGCGACGGCCGCACGCATGACCTCAGGCTTGCGCGTGTCGATCGAAATCGGCACGGAGCAGCGCGCGGCAACTTCTTCGATGACCGGGATCACCCGGCGCAGTTCTTCGTCCAGCGACACCTCGACCGCACCCGGGCGGGTCGATTCGCCGCCGATGTCGAGCGCATCCGCGCCCTCATCGACCAGCCTCAGCGCGTGCGCGACAGCGGCCGCGGTGTCCGCATGCTGGCCGCCATCCGAGAAGGAGTCGGGGGTGACGTTGACCACCCCGAGGATCCGCGGCCGGTCCAGGATCAGGAGCCGGCCGCGGCAATCGAGCGTGGGTTTGGGCGCTTCGAACATCCGCCCGGCCCGCTCAGGTCTGCGGCGCGGGCGTCGCCGTCGGTGTCACCGGCGCGGTGGGCTTGGTCGGCGTGTTCGGGCTGCCGCCATCGCCTTCGGTCCAGTCCGACGGCGGCGGCACGTCGCGGCCCGCCATGATCGCGTCGATCTGGGTCGCGTCGATGGTCTCGTACTTCATCAGCGCCTGCGCCATGGAGTGCATCTTGTCCATGTTGTCGAGCAGGATCTGCTTGGAGGTGTTGTAGCAGCGGTCGATCAGCGCGCGCACCTCGCTGTCGATCATCTCGGCGGTTTCCGGCGAGACGGTCTTGTGCTGGGTGATCGAGCGTCCGAGGAACAGCTCTTCCTCCTCGTCGCCGTACATCAGCGGGCCGAGCTGGTCGGACATGCCCCACTTGGTGACCATGTTCCGCGCCAGTTGGGTGGCGCGCATGATGTCATTGGAGGCGCCGGTGGTGACCTTGCCGTGGCCGAAGATCAGTTCCTCGGCCAGGCGTCCGCCGTACAGCGAGCAGATCTGGCTCTCCAGCCAGGTGCGGCTGTGGCTGTAGCGGTCGCCCTCGGGCAGGAACATGGTCACGCCGAGTGCACGCCCGCGCGGGATGATCGAGACCTTGTAGACCGGATCGTGCTCCGGCACCACGCGGCCGATGATCGCGTGGCCGGCCTCGTGGTACGCGGTCAGGCGCTTCTCGTCCTCGCTCATCACCATCGAGCGGCGTTCCGCACCCATCAGGATCTTGTCCTTGGCGCGCTCGAAGTGCGTCATGGCCACGTCACGCGAGTTGTCGCGCGCGGCGAACAGCGCCGCCTCGTTGACCAGGTTGGCGAGGTCCGCGCCGGAGAAGCCCGGCGTACCGCGCGCGATCACGCTCGGGCGCACGTCGTCGGCCAGCGGCACCTTGCGCATGTGCACCTTGAGGATCTGCTCGCGGCCGCGCACATCCGGCAGGCCGACCACCACCTGGCGGTCGAAGCGGCCCGGGCGCAGCAGCGCCGGGTCGAGCACGTCCGGGCGGTTGGTCGCGGCGATCACGATGATCCCCTCGGAACCCTCGAAACCATCCATCTCGACCAGCAACTGGTTGAGCGTCTGCTCGCGCTCGTCGTGACCGCCGCCCAGGCCGGCGCCGCGGTGACGGCCGACCGCATCGATTTCGTCGATGAAGATGATGCACGGCGCGTGCTTCTTGGCCTGCTCGAACATGTCGCGCACGCGACTGGCGCCGACGCCGACAAACATCTCGACGAAGTCCGAGCCGGAAATGATGAAAAACGGCACCTTGGCCTCGCCGGCGATGGCCTTGGCGAGCAGGGTCTTGCCGGTGCCCGGCGGGCCGACCATCAGCACGCCGCGCGGAATCTTGCCGCCGAGTTTCTGGAACTTGCCGGGGTCGCGCAGGAACTCGACCAGCTCGTGCACTTCTTCCTTGGCCTCGTCCACGCCCGCGACGTCAGCGAAGGTGACCTTGACCTGGTCCTCTCCCTGCAGCCGCGCGCGGCTCTTGCCGAAGCTCATCGCACCACGGCCACCGCCGCCACCCTGCATCTGGCGCATGACGAAGATCCAGAAACCGATCAGCAGCAGCACCGGCAGCAGGTTCAGGAGCAGGCCGAGCAGCGAAAAGCCGGTGTCCGGCGCCGACTGCACCACCTTGACGTTATTGGCGATCAGGGTCTCGACCAGCCGCGGGTCTTCCGGCGCATACAGCTCGAAGGGCTGGCCGTCCTGCATCTTGCCGGTGATCTTGCGGTCCTCCGCGATCTTGACCTCGAGCACTTGCTCGCGCTCGACCTTCGCAAGGAAGTCGGAGTAGGACAAGCCGGCACTGATGCCGGGGCTTGGCCCGAAACTGCGGAACACGCCGAGCAGGACCAGTGCGATCACCGTCCACAGCAGCAGGTTCTTCATCAAGTCGTTCAAGACACGCTCCTATCGCCTCTATCGCGCCTGTGTCGCAGCCGCGCGCACAGAGTAAACCCGTTTGGACTGTACTAGACCTTAAGCAAGTCACGCACCCGAATCCTTGAACCCGGTCGCCAGCGCGTAGATCTCGCGGCTGCGACCGCGTGAGGCCTTGGGCTTGCGCAGGTGCACCTTGTCGAATGCTGCCCGCATCAACTTGACGTAAGCGTCAAAGCCTTCACCCTGGAACAACTTCACCAGATATCCGCCACCGCGCCGCAGGTGCGCCTTGGCGAAATCGAGCGCCAGTTCCGCCAGCAGCATCGAGCGCGCCTGATCCACCGAGGCCACACCGCTCATGTTGGGGGCCATGTCGGACAACACAAGATCGACTTTCGCATCCCCCAGGGTTTGCTCCAGTTGCGCCAGCACCTCGTCCTGGGTGAAATCGCCGTGGATGAATTCGACCCCAGGCAGCGGATCCATCTCCAGGATGTCGAGCGCGATTACCCGGCCCTTGCCCTTCAGCCATTCCTGCGCCACCTGGCTCCAGCCACCCGGGGCGGCACCGAGGTCGACCACCACCATGCCTGGGCGCAGGACCAGGTCCCGCTCCAGCAGTTCCTCCAGCTTGTAGGCGGCGCGCGAGCGCATGCCCTCGACGTGCGCGCGGCGCACGTAGGGATCGTTGAAGTGCTCGTTGAGCCAGCGACCGCTGCTCTTGCTGCGCGCCATCCGTGGTTTCAGTCCAGGGCTTCGGTGCAGGTCATGATAGCCTTCGCGCCCTCGATTGCCCGGAGCACAAGTCATGGCTCTCAAAAATGCGCAGAAGCGCTTCCTGCGCGGACTGACCCACGGCCTGAATCCGGTGGTGATGGTGGCCGATCGCGGCCTGGCGCCGAGCGTGATGAAGGAAGTGGAGATCGCGCTCGATCATCACGAACTGATCAAGGTCCGCGTCAGTGTGGGCGATCGCGAGGAGCGCGACGCGCTGGTCGCCGAGTTGCTCAAGTCCACCGGCGCCGAACTGGTGCACAAGATCGGCCATGTGGTGAGCATCTTCCGGCGCAACCGCGCCGAGCCGAAGATCGAGCTGCCCTGAGCACCAGCGGTTCCGATCCATGCAGCTGACCCGGGAACTCGACGAGCACCCGCTGACCATCACCGGCGTCGATGGCGTGCGCGTGCGGGTCGGCCAGACCTGGCTCGACACCAGCTTCTACGTCGGCCAGCAGCAGTTGCAGCCGTGGGCGCCGCGCCGCTTCGATGAGATCGACGCGCCCAGCCTGCAGCGTCTGCTCGACCACGGCCCCGAGCTGATCCTCATCGGCACCGGGCCGCGGGTGCAACTCTTGCCGCCGGTCCTGCAGGCGCAGGTCCTGGCACGCCGTTGCGGCCTGGAGTGCATGCGCAATGACGCCGCTGCACGGACCTACAACCTTCTGCTTGGCGAAGGCCGCGCCGTGCTGGCGGCGTTCCTGATCTGAGCGTGGACGCCTCCGCCAGCTCCTATTCCCGGATTTCCGGCATCCCAGCCGCAGGGTGAAGGAAAGGGTAGCGACAATCGCCGGCTACCCCAGCGACGCCCGGCCCAGGGGAGTCGATCCTGACTCGATGAGGACCCATTCGGGATTGGGCGGACCGGGGGGGTGGGACGTCCGCGTAGCCGGCTCCACTTCCTTGCGCGATCAGGGCGCACCCAAGGGTCGTCGTTTCCGGGTTGCCAGGCCGACCCTGATGGGTCGGAGGGTTCGGATCGTCCGGGACAACGATCATGGGATCCGACGGTTCCGCCGATCCCCCTTGTGGGTTGGCGGCACTCAGCGCTGGCAAGGCCAGCATCGCAAGCAGCACGGCCGTAGGGCATACCTGGGTCACGCGAAATCGCATCCGTCCATTCCTTTCGTCTACCGCCATGTTGGCGGCAACCGCGAGGCTACCCCCGCGCGGCGGAAGGGGTTACATACCAGGGGCCCGGCCACGTAGGTCCACTGGAATCCGCCCTCACCGACGAACACCCCCCGGATGTGCCGGGGGGTGTGGCTGGTTAAAACGTGCGCCGGGTCAGTTACAACGCTTGATTTCGACGTTGTCGATGTTCCAGCCTTCCGGCCGGTTGACCGAGCCATCCGAACTGACGCGGAAGCGGAAACGCACGGTCTGGCCGGCCCAGGGTTCCAGGTCGATCACCGACTTCAGGTAGGGCTGTGGGTCTCCACACCAAGCCGGAGCCGTGCCGCCGCTGCTGGCCGGATTGGCGGAAGCCAGCGGCCCGTTGTACGGATCCGTCAAGAGGCCGGTCGTGATCTGGGTCCAGGAGGTGCCGCCATCCGTCGAGACCTCGATGAAACCGCCGTCGAAACAGCCACCCGTGCGGTCCTCCATCACCTGGTAGTTGTAGAAGGACAAGGTCAATCCGTTACCCAGGCTGGGCAGGACCACCGAAGGACTGGTGTAGCGCTGATCGGACGCCGTCAAGGCAGGGACGCCCTGGAGTGCCTTGGTGCCGGCGAACGGGAAGCCCGACGTGATCGCCCAGGTGTTCGTCCCGGTTCCGCCCGCCTGTGGGCCCCAACCGGTCGCCGCGCCCTCGAAGTCCTCGCTGAGGACGATGGTCGGCGCCGGACCAGCCGGGCAGTCGCCCGGCGCAGCCTGAGTGGTGAACGAGAACACTGCACTCTGGGTGTTGCCGCAGATGTTGTTCGCGCGCACGCGCCAGTAGATCTGCGTGCTGGTCTGCAGCGCCACCGGTGACACCAGGCTGGTCCCCGTGACCGTCTGGCTGAACAGCGTGGTCGCGAAGTCGCTGGCCGTGGACGCTTCCACCAGATAGCTGGTCGCCTGCGCAGCCGCCGCCCACTGGAAGGTAGGCGTCGCCACAACGTTGACCGCGCCGTCGGCCGGCGCCGTCAGCGACGGCTGGGCTGCGTTGGCGGTAGACAGGTTGAGCGTCAGGGTCACGTCGCGCGTGGTCAGGCCAGCCACGCCGCGCACCACGATCGATGCTGCACCGGGAGTCGCCGTGTTGTCGGCGGACAACTGGACCACCGAGCTGCCCGGAACACTCGGCACGGTCGACGGCGTCAGGTTGCCCGACACACCGGCCGGGAACGGATCGGGGAAGTTCAGCGGCACGCTGCCGACGAAACCATTGACCGGCGCCAGGTCCAGGGTGATCGGCGGGGCGTTCGACGGCGAGGCGGCATTCGCGCACAGCGCCACGCTCGGGGTCGTGGTCTTCATCGTGAACGTCGGACCGTTGTACGAGAACACGCTGCTGACGGTATCGCCGCAGATGTTCTCCGCCGTCACGCGCCAGAAGATCTGCTGGTTGGTCGGCAAAGCGACCGGCGACAGCAGGCTGGTGCCGGTGACGCTTTGGCTGAACAGCGTGGTGGCAAAGTTGGCTGCCGTCGATGCCTCGACCAGGTAGCTCGCGGCCTGTGCGGCGGCGCTCCAGGTGAAGGTCGGTGTCGCACCGATGCCGCTGGCGTTGTTGGCTGGCGTCAACAACGTCGGCGCTGCCGGGTTGTCGGTCGCCACGGTCAAAGACAGCTGCACGTTGCGGATGATGGCACCCGAAGTGCCACGCGCCAGGATCGTGCTGGTTCCCGGCGTCGCCGCGTTGGTTGCACTCAACTGCGCCAGCGAGGAGCCGGGCAGTGTCGGGATCGTGGCCGGATCGAAGCTGCCGCTGAGACCGGTGGCGAATGCACTCGGGTAGGTCAGATTGACCGCACCGACAAAGCCGTTGACCGAGGTGGCATTGAGCGTGATCGGCGCGGCGCTGGTCGGGTCCGGGGAGTTCGCGCACACCGCTGTGGACGGCGCCGGTGCACTCAACACAGAGCTCGGGCCGCCGCACTCATCGAACTTGAAGGAAGCCACCCGATTGGTGCGCGCGCCGCCGCTGGAATAGTTGCCGATGAACCAGAACGTGCAGCCATCGACCGGGTCGATGCCCATGTCGTTGTAGTCGCCCCAGCGCTCACCCGAGACTGAACTGCTGCCGGCGACGATGGCATTCTCGCCACCGGTCATGATGCCGAGCGGATCGCCCGCGAGCCGGCCGGTGTAGCGCAATCCGGCCGAGATAGCCGGCGCTTGGCGCACGTGGTTGTAGGCCAGCGCAATGTTGCCGTCCTGATCGACCGAACTCGCCGCCATCCAGCGGTCGCCCTGCTCCGCCGGCGTCCCCGGGGTGTCCTCGGGCGCATAGGTGCCCTGCTGGTGCAAAACCCATTGGGCGCTGCCGCGCGAGGCGGAGCCGGCAGTACCTTCAAAGCCATTGGCGAACAAGTCATCGGGCGGACCGATCGGACGGCGTAGTTCGAACCAGCGCACAGCGCCGGTATCGTCCGGATACGGCGACGGTACGCACGGAACATTGACACAGAGGTCGGTGACAAAATTGCCGACCAGCACCTCGTAGTTCGCCAGCCGGCGATAGGTCAGGCGGTGCATCACGGTTTCGCGCAAGGGATCGAGCTTCTGCCCGCTGGGCTGCGCGAATGCGTTGAATGCCGTGAGTCCGTTGAGATTGGAGCTGAACTCGGCCACGGTGAAGTTGGTCGGGCCGGTGATGGTCGAATTGGCCGGCGTCGTCCAGTCGACCGCAAACTCGTACAACTCGATGAAATCCGCCGCCGGATTGTTGGAGCCGGCGTTGTGCGCCTCATCGTCGCGGTGGCGCATGAACAGCCCGGGTGCGCCCGGAGGCGGCTCATCGGTACCCGCCAGATCCGCCGGCTGGGTCATCTGGAAGCTGAAGCCTGCCAGGTTGGGAATGGTCAGCCGCTGAAAAGTTGCTGCCTGACCAGCCAGCATCTTCTGCCGGTCGAAGGCATAAAACGGACGGCGACCCGTGGTGCCGCCCTCGTTGGCGCCGACGTAATAGGCATCTGTCCAAACGCCGTATTTCGGATAGTCGGGAAAGGAGGGCATCTGGAAACCGTAGCGCGTCCAGGTGACCGGCGCCGGGCCATCCAGGTCGTCGGTGGAACTGATGTAAACGCACAGGCTGTTGCCGGCCTGGGTCGAGAATTCGGTCAGCACCCAACGGTTCGCCAGTTCGTCGAACAACACGATCGGGTCGCCCAGGCCCGACGCGCACGCACCGCCGCTGCCGAGTGATTCCATCAATGTCGGCGCCACGGTCTGCTGGCCGGTCACCTTGTCGTAGACCGCAAACTGACCGCCACCGGGGCCGTTGATCGCGGCAACGAACTGCAGGGTGCCGATGTCGCCGGTGGGGTCGTTTGGCTGAGCAGTCCCGCTGAGCACGTTCTGGTTGATGATCGGGGTACCGAAGGCGCGCGGCTGGCGAGGCTGGAACGCCTGTTGCAGGGCGACCAGCGGATCGGGCCCGAAGACCGGATTGACCGGGGTCGGGACCGGCGCATTCGGATTGCCGAACAGCAGGCGGGGAATCGACTTGATCGGGTCGCCCGGCTTCCACTCAGGCGCGGGCGGCAAACGCTGCATGTCGACGGTCAGCGACGTTGGCGCAACCGGCGGGCTGACGTAGTCGGCACCGCGGACGACTTCCGGCTCAGCCAGGGCAACGGGAGACGCCAGCAACAAAGCCAGCGCGGACAGGCAACGAGAATGAGCTACGAACACTGCGACTCCTCACGGCGGCGGAGCGACATTCCGACTCCAGCCTGAACGATGGAACCGCGGAGGATAGTCGACAACGGCCGCCAAAACATGTGCAGCGCACAAAACATGAAGAACTCAGTCTCCTGAGTCGACTGCCTGCTGCAGCACGCTCTCCGGGATGCCCGCACGCAGGAAGATCTCGCCCAAGTCGCTGCGGCTCCTGAATGCACGCCCGCCGTCGCCGAACTTCGCTTGCAAGCGACGCTTCCCGCCACTCTCGAACACGCTGCCAGTGAAGCCTGGCTCCAGTTCTATGCGCCCGCGGGTCATTGCGTCCACGCTGATGCCCGCGTACACCGGCACCGCGACAGCGATGCGTCCGGAGCGCGTGTGCAGTTCAATCGGAGTGCGCCAGTGCCCGCTGGTCTGGCTTGCAGCGATCGCGCCAGTAGCGCTGCGCAGGTCGAGGTCGGCCGCGCCGCTGACCTCGATCGAGCCCGATTCGGTGCGCGCCCTCACCGAAGCCCTGGCCTTGCGCACTTGCAGGAAGCCGTCGGTGGTGCGCAGGTCCAGGGCGACTGCGGCGGGTACGAATACGGCCAGATCCACGCGTCCGCGCGAATGGCCATGGGTGCGCAGCCAACTCTCTTCGCCGGGGTAGCGGATGGTCAGCTCCAGGCGTTCGCCGTGCTGCTGCCAGTCGAACACCGGCTCGAGCGGCTGCTCGCCGATGCGCTGCACCGTGGCGTAGTACCCGACCTTCGGCTGATCCGTGATGCGCACGCGCAGATCGCCGTGCGGGTTCTCGATTCGCATCCCGGTCGTGCCCGGGGGCAATTCGCGGCGTTCTTCACGCGGCACGATCTCGACGCGGGGAACTTCTCCGGCGGCCAGAGTTTCCTGCAGTTTCGGGCTCGCGCATCCGACGAACGCGACGCAGTACAGTCCGGCGATGCCGGCCCGCAGCAGCTTGCGCGTGGACGCTGCGAAATTCACGGCGCGGGCCTGGGCGCTCAGGACAGGGCGCTGCTCAGTTTCGCGTGTTCCTGCCACAGCGGCGCCGGCACCCGGTCGCCGAAGCTCTGCAGGTAGCCGCCAATCTCCGCCGCTTCCCGACGCCAGCCTTCCGCGTCCACCGCGAGCAGCTTGTCGAGGGCGCCGTTGAGGTGTTCCAGGCCACGCAGGTCCAGGTCTTCGCGGCGCGGCAGGTAGCCGATCGGCGTCTCAATGGCATCGGCCGCGCCGGTGCAACGCCCGATGATCCACTGCAGCACGCGCAGATTGTCGCCGAAGCCCGGCCACAGGAACTTGCCGTTCTCGTCCTTGCGGAACCAGTTGACATGGAAGATTTTCGGCAGGTGCGTCAGGCGTTCGTTGAACGACAACCAGTGTCCGAAGTAGTCGGCGAAGTTGTAGCCGCAGAAGGGCTTCATCGCCATCGAATCGCGGCGCACCACGCCGACCGCACCGGTCGCCGCAGCCGTGGTTTCCGACGCCATCGACGCGCCAACCAGCACGCCATGATTCCAGTCACGTGCCTCGAACACCAGCGGCACCAGCGATTCGCGCCGGCCACCGAAGATGATCGCTGAGATCGGCACGCCGGCCGGGTTGTCGGCTTCCGGCGTGAAGCTGGGGCACTGGCGCATCGACACCGTGAAGCGGGAATTCGGATGCGCCGCCGGACCATTGGCCGGGTCGTAGTCGCGTCCCTGCCAATCTTTCTCCGGACGCTCGTCAGAAAGGCCTTCCCACCACGGGCGATTGTCCGCCGTCACCGCAACATTGGTGAAGATCGCATCGTGACCAAGCGTATTCACGGCATTGCGGTTGGTCTTGTGGCTGGTACCCGGCGCCACGCCGAAGAAGCCGGATTCCGGATTGATCGCATACAGCCGGCCATCCGGGCCCGGGTGCAACCAGCAGATGTCGTCGCCCACCGTCCATACCTTCCAGCCCGGATGGGTTTCCGGCGGAATCAGCATGGCCAGGTTGGTCTTGCCGCAAGCCGATGGGAACGCCGCCGCGACGTAATGCGTCTGTCCCTGCGGATTCTGGATGCCGACGATCAGCATATGCTCGGCCAGCCAGCCTTCTTCGCGCGCCTGCCAACTGGCGATGCGCAGCGCATGGCACTTCTTGCCGAGCAGCGCATTGCCACCGTAGCCGGAGCCGAAGCTCTCGATGGTGAGATCCTCGGGAAAGTGCATGATGAAGCGGCGCGCGGGATCGAGCTCCCCGATCGAATGCAGGCCGCGGACGAAGCGTCCCTCGCGCTCGATGCGCGCCAGCGCCTGGCTGCCCATCCGCGTCATGATGCGCATGTTGGCCACCACGTAGGGGCTGTCGGTGATCTCGACGCCGCAGCGCGAATATGGCGAATCGATCGGCCCCATGCAGTAAGGCACCACGTACATCGTGCGCCCGCGCATGCAGCCTTCGAACAGCGCGTCCATCTTGGCGTGGGCGTCGGCGGGCGCCATCCAGTTGTTGTTCGGGCCGGCATCCTCGGCATGACGGGTGCAAACGAAGGTCAGGTGCTCGACGCGCGCCACATCCGACGGGTGCGAGCGATGCAGGAAGCAATCGGGGTGCGTCTGCGGGTTCAGCGGCAGCAAATCGCCGCGTTCGACCATCAGCGCCTCCAGCTCGCGACGCTCGCTCTCGCTGCCGTCACACCAGCGAATCGCATCAGGCTGGGTCAGCTGCGCGACTTCCTGCACCCAAAGATTCAGCACATCCAGGCGGGAGCCCATGGCAAATCCTGTGTTTTCAATGACTTATGGCCGAGCTAACGGCACTGAGGCCGCGAACATAGCGGTACACCGTGAAATATTCAATGAACAGGGTGTGCACGCCTGCATACGTTTGCATGCGACATTCGGCGAATGGCGAGGGAGCCCGCCCACGATGTCCCCTCGGGCAGCCCGCTATTCGGCTGGAATCAGCGTGTCGATCATGTGGCCGACATAGGCATCGAAGGCCTCGGTGCTCAACCGCGAGGAGCGGAACTGCAGGGTCAGCTGCAACAGGCCCACATAGGCCGAGTAAGCCAGGCGCGCGCGATGGGTGGCGGACTCGACATCCATGCCAGCCTGCTGGAACACCCGCGCCAGGTAGGCCATGCGCTCCTGCGACACCCGGTCCATCACTGGCGCCACCACCGGGTGGTCGGCGGCCTTCAGCAGCGCTGCGTAGATCTTGTGCGAGCGCATCTCGCGGCTGGTCAGGCGGAACAACTCGCGCAGACGCTTGCCGGGGTTCTCGATGGACTCGACGCGCGCCACCAGGTTGTGCGTGTCGGTCTCCTCCCAGCGCTTGAGCGCCGCCTCGATCAAGGCATCGCGCTGGCTGAAATGCCAGTAGAAGCTGCCTTTGGTAACGCCCAGCCGGCGCGCAAGGGATTCGACCGCCACCGCGGCGACACCCTCCTCGGCCATCAGCTCGAGCGCGGCGAGTTCCCAGTCCTGGGCGGTCAGTCGTTGTTTCTCGGCGCGTTCGGGTGCGACCCGCGCGCTGGCAAGTGCGTTCGTCATGGGTGAGTAGAAGAGACGTGAAAAGCATCCATACGCAAGCGTATTGACAGCTCCGCCCCGCGTCAACATACTCGACCGTATGGAAAGCGCCACCCCGCCTGCCGCCCGCCCGCCCCTGCCGTCCAGACTGCAGCGGCACCGCGGTCGCGGCGATTTGTCGCTGGCGCTCGAGCACTATGGCGAGCACGCCGCGCCCACCCTGCTGTTCGCCCATGGTTTTGGCCAGAACCGCCATGCCTGGCGCGGCACCGCCACCCAACTGGGGCAGGAAGGCTGGCACGGCATCGCGATCGACGGCCGCGGCCACGGCGACTCGGAGTGGGCGCCCGCGGGCGACTACCGGATGGAGCACTTCGCCGAAGACCTCGCCGCGATTGCCCGCTCGGTGCCCGACCTGCCGATCCTGGTCGGCGCCTCGATGGGCGGCCTGCTGGGACTGCTTGTCGAGGGCGAAGCACCGGCGAACGTGTTCCGCGCGATGGTGCTGGTCGACGTGACCCCACGCTGGGAGACCGAGGGCGTCGGCCGCATCCTCGATTTCATGGCGAAGCACCCGGAAGGCTTCGACTCCCTCGAACACGCCGCCGACGAAGTCGCGCGCTATTTGCCGCACCGCGACCGCAAGAACCCGGAACGCCTGCGCAGCCAGTTGCGCCAACACCCGGACGGCCGCTGGCGCTGGCACTGGGATCCGCGCCTGCTCGGGCACGTGGCGCGCGAGGCCGAGAGCTACATCCCCAGGCTGCAGGCCGCGGCGCGCCAGGTGGAAGGTCCGGTGCTGCTGCTGAGCGGCGGTCGCAGCGACGTGGTGTCGGCGCGCACCATCGAGGAATTCATGCAACTGGTGCCGCATGCCGAGCATGTGTGCATCGAGGACGCCACCCACATGGTGGTCGGCGACCGCAATGACGTGTTCACCCGGGAGATATCCCGGTTCCTTGAGCGTTTCAGACCCTGATTCGAAACCCCCGTTTCGAGGAGTTCACGATGTCCGGATTCATTCCCCTGCTCGGCCTCGTCGTCATCGGCTTGGTGTGCGGCTTCAATCGCACCTCGTTGCGCACCTGGACTGCAGCAAGCGCCGCGGCTTTGGTGCTGGCCACGCTCTACAGCGGCGCCTCCTGGATCACGCTCGGGCTGACCTGGCTGGCCTTCGGCGCTGTCGCCGTGGTACTCAACCATCGCCCGCTGCGCGAGCGCCTCCTCAGCCAGCCGATGCTCGACATCTACCAGCGGATCGCGCCGCAGTTGTCGGAGACCGAGCGCGTCGCGCTGGAAGCCGGCACGGTCGGCTGGGAAGGCGAACTGTTTTCCGGGCGGCCGCGCTGGAGCAAGCTCCTGGCGCAGCCCGCGCCGCAACTGAGCGGCGAGGAGAAGGCCTTCCTCGATGGCCCGGTGGCCGAGGTTTGCGCTCTGGTCAACGACTGGGAGATCACCCACGAGCGCAATGACCTGCCGCCGCAGGTCTGGGACTTCCTCAGGCGTCACCGCTTCTTCGGCATGATCATCCCGAAGCAGTACGGCGGCCTCGGCTTCTCGGCGCACGCGCATTCGGCGGTGCTGCAGCGCCTGTCGAGCGTCAGCCCGACAGTGAGTTCCACCGTCGCCGTGCCCAACTCGCTCGGCCCGGCCGAGTTGCTGCTGCACTACGGTACCGAGGAGCAAAAGAACCACTACCTGCCGCGCCTGGCCGACGGCCGCGAGATCCCCTGCTTCGGCCTGACCAATCCTTACGCGGGCTCCGATGCCACCTCGATCCCAGACTACGGCATCGTCTGCAAGCAAGTGGTCGATGGCAAGGAAGTCATTGGCATCCGCCTGACCTTCGAGAAGCGCTACATCACGCTGGCGCCGGTCGCTACCGTGATCGGTCTGGCTTTCCGCCTGCTCGACCCGGAAAAACTGCTCGGCGATCGCGAGGACATCGGCATCTCTCTGGCACTGGTGCCGCGCAATACCCCGGGTCTCGAGGTCGGCCGCCGTCACCTGCCGCTCAACATTCCGTTCCAGAACGGACCGGTCTGCGGCAAGGACATGTTCGTCCCGCTCGACTGCCTGATTGGCGGCCAGACCTACGCTGGCCAGGGCTGGCGCATGCTGGTCGAGTGCCTGTCTGTCGGCCGCGCGATCTCGCTGCCCTCCGGTTCCACTGGCAGCGTGCGCATGGCAGCGCTGGTCACCGGCGCCTACGCGCGCATCCGCAAGCAGTTTGGCATGTCGATCGGCCGCTTCGAAGGCATCGAGGAAGCGCTGGCGCGCATCGGCGGCCTGTCCTATGCGGTCAGCGCCGTCTCGCGGATGACTGCGGCAGCGGTCGACCAGGGCGAAAAGCCGGCGGTGCCGTCGGCGATCGCCAAATACCACGCGACTGAACTCGGCCGTTCGATCATTCAGGACGCGATGGACGTGCACGGCGGCAAGACCATTATCCTCGGGCCGAAGAACTACCTCGGGCGCGCCTGGGAAGGCGCGCCGATCAGCATCACGGTGGAAGGCGCCAACATCCTGACCCGCAACATGATCATCTTCGGCCAGGGTGCGGTGCGCTGCCATCCCTATGTGCTGAAGCTGATGCAGGCGGCCGCTCTGGCGGATCCGCAGCGTCGCATCGAGGAGTTCGACCGGACGCTGTTCCAGCATGTCGGCTTCGCCGTGTCGAACGCCTGTCGCGCCTTCCTTTACGGCATCACCCACAGCCACCTCGGCAGTGCGCCGGGCGACCGCTACGTGCAGCGCTACTATCGCAAGCTGTCGCGCTACAGCGCCGCACTGGCGCTGGTGGCAGACACCTCGATGCTGATTCTCGGCGGCAAGCTGAAGCAGAAGGAACGCCTGTCGGCGCGCCTTGGTGACGTGCTCTCCTACCTCTACATCGCCTCGGCAATGCTCAAGCGCTTCGAGGACCAGGGCCGCCCGGAACTGGACCGTCCATTCCTCGCCTGGGCCATGCACGAGTGCGTCTATCGCATGCAGACCGCGCTCGATGGCGTGCTGCGCAATTTCCCGGTGCGCCCGGTGTCCTGGCTGCTGCGCGCGCTGGTGTTCCCGATCGGCCGTCGCGAAGCGACGCCGGGCGACCGCCTGGGCCGCCGCGTGGCCACCCTGCTGATGTACCCCAACGAGGCGCGCGACCGCCTGGGCGAGTTCTGCTATCTCGCGCCGACCGCCTTCCATCCGGCCGGCCAGGTGAATGCCGCTCTCGCCGGCATCATCGAGGCGGAACCTGTCGAGCGCAAACTCGCCAAGGCGATCAAGGGCGGGACGATCAGCGCGCCGGGTGCCGAAGCGCAACTGGCCGAAGCGGTGCAATACGGTGTAATCACTGAGGACGAGCGCGCACTGCTGGTGCGCACGCGCGCCGACATCGCCGCAATCATCGCGGTCGACGACTTCGACACTGCCGACCTGGTCGCCGGGCGCCGCGCCGAGAACGGCCGGCCGGCACTGCGCAGCGCCGCCTGAGGCCATCGCCATGGGCACCGATGACCGTCCGGGAGCCGCCAGCGCCGCGCTGGCGCTGTTCCGCAAGTTTGGTGGCAGCGGCGTCGGCCGTTGGCTGTGTTCGCGCCTGATCTGCAACCGCGCGCCCTACTTCGGCAGCATCTCGCCGCTGCTGGAAACGCTGGAACCGGGCAGCTGCGTTGCCACCATCCAGCACCGCCGGCGGGTGCAGAACCATATCGGCACCGTGCATGCCATCGCGCTGTGCAACCTCGCGGAATTCGTCGGCGGCCTGGCGACCGACGCCGCGATAACCAGCGCGTTGCGCTGGATCCCGAAGGGCATGACGGTGCGCTACCTCAAGAAAGCCGTCGGCCCCATGCGCGCAGAGGCCATCCTCGACGAGATCGGTGAGATCGGCAGCGGTTCCGAGCGGATCGCACACGTGGTCGTAAAGGACCGCGCCGGCGAGTCCGTGTTCAGTGCCGAGATCAGCATGTGGGTAAGCCCGAAGCGCGACACCCGAGCCAGCCCCTGATACAGCCACAAAAAACCGCGACGGCGTCGCCACCGTCGCGGTTGCGAAGGTCATCCGCTGGGGAGTGCACTTGAAGCGGAGGCGCCAGCCGCGGCCATCATCCGGTGGCCAGCGCACGCACAAGGATGCCACGAAGTCGGGGCAGATTCGCGAAACTTGTATGACTGGTTGATGGCAAACCGCACGGCGAGAAGCCCCTCGCGGCAACTTCCGTCACATTTTGCGTCGCGATCACGATGGTGCCCGGAGCGGGACTCGAACCCGCACGGCTTTTGGCCGGGAGATTTTAAGTCTCCTGCGTCTACCGGTTTCGCCATCCGGGCGGAGCATTCGCACCCAAGGCTACATCAGTGTCGTGTGACACACATCGAGGAATGGAGGCCAGGGTCGGAATCGAACCGGCGTACACGGCTTTGCAGGCCGCTGCATGACCACTCTGCCACCTGGCCATACCTCGAAGGGCTTTTCGGCCCCCAGAAACAGCGAAACCTCGGTGAACCGAGGTTTCGCCCTGAAACTGGAGCGGGAAACGAGACTCGAACTCGCGACCCCGACCTTGGCAAGGTCGTGCTCTACCAACTGAGCTATTCCCGCAAGAGACTGACAATCATAGCGAAACCTCAGGCCACGTCAATAGATTTTTTTAAACTTCCGTAACCGAATCTCCGGGCAAACGCGTCAGTCGTCCGTGCCCGGTTGCCCCGCACCGATGACGCGCCAGGCCGCTTGCAGGTACTGCGCCGCCGACCACAAAGTCAGCACCGCCGCGGCCACCAGCAACCCCAACCCGATCGAGTAGATCGGCATTCCCCACAGGGGATCGCGCCAGATCAGCATCGTCAGCGCGGCCATCTGCACGATGGTCTTGATCTTGCCGACACCGCCGACGCGCACCGACGCACGTTTGCCGAGTTCCGCCATCCATTCGCGCAGGGCCGAGATGCTGATTTCGCGCCCGATGATGACCGCGCACACGACCGCCAGCCAAGGCTGCGGGTCGCGTTCCAGGACCAGGACCAGGGCAACGGCGACCATCAGCTTGTCGGCGACAGGATCCAGGAAGGCACCAAAGCTCGAAGCCTGGTCGTAGCGCCGCGCCACCCAACCATCCAGCCAATCGGTCAATGCCGCGGCGAGGAAGACCATCGCAGCAGCAAGGTGGGTCCAGGTCCAAGGAGCATAGAACAGCAACACGAGCACCGGGATCAGCGCGATCCGGCCGAGCGTGAGGATGGTCGCCAGGTTCAACGGCATCGCAGTGCGCGCAGCTAAGCTCATCGGGCGGATCCTACCTCTCGTGGAACAGGTCGTGGATGCGCTGGGCCAGCGCGCGATCGATGCCATCCACCGTCATCAAGTCTTCCACACCCGCCGTCTGAATGCCCTGCAATCCACCGAATGCCTTCAGCAGGGCGCGCTTGCGCTTGGCACCTACGCCCGGAATGTCTTCCAGGACTGAACGCGAGCGTGCCTTGGCGCGACGCGCGCGGTGTCCGGTGATCGCGAATCGGTGCGCTTCGTCGCGTACCTGCTGGATCAAGTGAAGGGCCGCCGACGCCGGCCCAGGGTGGACCTCGTGCATGTCCGGCGCAAGGATCAGCGTCTCTTCCCCGGCCCGCCGCTCGGGGCCCTTGGCCACCCCGATCACCCGGACGCCGCTGACGTCCAGTTCCGCCAGCACGTCAAGCGCCTGCTGCACCTGGCCGCGACCACCGTCGATGAGCAACAGGTCCGCGGCAATCCCCTCCCCTCGCCCAATGCGTTCGAAGCGGCGCTGCAATGCCTGCCGCATCGCGGCGTAGTCGTCGCCGCCGGTGATCCCTTCGACGTTGAATCTCCGATACTCGCTGCGCAACGGACCCTCCGGACCGAACACCACGCAAGACGCCACGGTGCGTTCGCCCTGAGTGTGGCTGATATCGAAACACTCGATGCGTGACGGCGCCTGATCGCACTGCAGCAGCAGGCGAAGGTCCTCGCGGCGGTCGCGCGCGGTGGATTGGGCTGCGAGTTCCGACGCAAGGGCGGCCTCAGCCGTACGCATGGCCATCTCGACCCAACGCGCACGATCACCCCGCGGACTGTCCACCAGCCTGACCTTACGCGTGGCACGCTCCTCCAGCATTTGTTCGACCAGTTCCTGGTCCTCGATGGCGTGGCTGAGCAGCAGTTCGCTGGGAGGCAACTGGTCCGAGTAGTGATGCAGGATGAAGGCGCGCAGGACCTCAGCCTCCGCCGCTTCGCCGAGAAACTTCGGAAAATAGCTGCGATTGCCCAAACTCATGCCACCACGGAAGAACAGGACTTCGACACAGGCCTTTCCGTTCCGGCTGACGCACGCGAGGACGTCGAGGTCGCCGCGCTCACCCTGGACAAACTGGGTCGCCAACACGCGCCTGAGCGCGGCAACCTGGTCGCGCAGCAGCGCCGCGCGCTCAAAGTCCAGATCCCGGGCCGCGCGGTCCATCTCACCTGTGAGCTCGTCGATCAACGCCGAACTCCGCCCTTCCAGCACCATGCTCGCGTGACGAACGCTCGCAGCATAGTCGTGGCGGTCGATCAGACCCACGCAAGGCGCACTGCAGCGGGCTATCTGGTGCTGCAGGCAGGGGCGCGTGCGATGGGCAAACACGCTGTCCTCGCACTGTCGCAACTTGAATGCCTTGTGCACCAGGTTCAGAGTCTCGCGGACCGCCCAGGCGCTCGGGTAAGGACCAAAATAGCGATCAGGTGCCGGCCGGGCGCCGCGATGGAACGTCACTCTCGGGAATTCGTCCGCGGCAGTCATGCGGATCCACGGATAACTCTTGTCGTCGCGGAGGTCGATGTTGTAGCGCGGCTTCAGCGCCTTGATCAGCTGGCTCTCGAGCAGCAGGGCTTCGGCCTCGGTGCGCGTGACGATCACTTCGATGCGCATCACCTGCATGACCATGCTGGTGATGCGGGCGTCATGCGCTCCTCGCGCAAAGTAGCTCTCGACTCGCGAACGCAGATTGCGCGCCTTGCCTACGTACAGGACCTGATCGCTGACCCCAAGCATGCGGTAGACGCCTGGTTCGCTGGTCAAGGTGCGCGCGAAGGCACGTCCATCAAAAACGACGGCGTCCGTCTCAGACTCCCTGCGCATGGCCACCCTGGCGCAATCAGGTCGTGATCGAAAGTCGCGACAACCGACCCGACTTCAAATCCAGCTTCAGCAACTCGTGGGCGTCGGTGTTGGCAATCCAGACCGCCTGCTGCGCGACGCAGATCCCGGCAGGCGACTGCAGCCGGTAGTTGATATTCAACGTCTTCAGTTCGTTCTTGGCGATGCCATAGACGCGCAGCTTGTGGTTCAGCGTGTCAGCGATCCACAGCACACCGCGCGCAGGATCGGCGTGCAGCGCGGTTGGATGGCACATGCGTGCGGCCATGCCGGGGCCGTCGTTCGCGCCATCGGAAAACAACCCGCCATTGATGATCGTCGCCACTCGCGTATCCGCGATTCGAATAGAGCGCAACGCCGATGTCGCGGCGTCGAGCACGTAGAGATTTTCTCCCACGATTGCCAGGGCATTCGGCTGCGCGAAACTGCTGAAACTCCCGGTCCCGTCAACGCCATCCTCGCGGCCGTTGCCTGCAAAAAGCCCGAGCGAACCGCGGCCCAAGTCCAATTGCCAGATCTGATGGGCGCCGGCCATCGCAAGGTACAGCCGGTCATTGAGCACCGCGACATCGATCGGCGTCGCAAGCGGTGTCGCACGCGGTTGTTGGATTTCCGTCGCTGCGGGGCGATCACAGCTGCCATTCCCGGCAAGTGTTTCGACATCTCCGCTGAGCAAGCGGACTCGCCGGATCGCGTGATTCCCAGTGTCAGCGACGAACAGGAAGTCCTTCCACAACGCCAAGCCGACCGGATTGCGGAACCCGGCTTCGGTACCGCGTGCATCCCACTGCCCGGGATTCCCTGAACCGAACTGACGGTTCACACGGCCGTCGAAGCCCAGTTCGAGGATTCGATTGTAACCGGTGTCGGCTACATACAGGTGGGTGGCGGAGGCCACGATCCTGGTGGGGAACCGCAAAGGCGCGCGCGGTTCCTGCTTGCGCCCGACCGGAGCAGGGTCATAACTGCGCTGGTCGAGTTCCGCCGCCTTGTCGAGCACTTGCTGGATCCGAGCCTCGATCTCGGCCTTGCGCCCCTCACCAGGAAAGGCCCCGATCATGCGGAAATCCTGATCGAACAGCACGGCGCAAGGCCACGAATCGATTCCAAGCTGGCGCCACCAGATCCACTCCCGATCGTTCGCGACCGGGTGGCGGAGATGCCAGCGATTCGTTGTCTTCAGAACGACTTCATCTTCTGCCTCGGCGGGATGTTTGGGGGTGTGCACGCCAAGCACGGCCAGCCCGTCGTGAAAGCGGCCTTCGAGTTGACGAAGCTCCTGGGCCTGCTGTTCGCAAGCAACGCTGGATCCCGTCCAGAAGTTCACCAGCAGCGCCTTTCCCCGCAATGCATCCAGCCGCGGAGGTTCATCCATGTTCACCCAGGTGATCCCGGCCGGCAATTCGGTCAGGTAGATATCACCACCCATGTGGCTCGCTCCGAAGTGAATCGCAGTTACGATGACGCACTGAGGTGCGTCCCCAGTCCATCGACGCCCAAGCGGATCAGTGTCAGCGAGTGCGCGAACACTGCCTGCGACTGCCCGTACGGGTCCGGAACGTCACGATGCCCGCAGGCCGGAGCGAAGTCCAGAAGTCGCTTCAACTTGCCGACGTGCTCGGGGTTCGCGCGAGCGTGCAGATCACGCAGATTGCGATCGTCGAGCGCCAGGATCAAGTCGAAATTTGCGAAATCCTCATCCCGCACGCGCCGCGCGCGATGCGACGACAAGTCGAGACCTGCTTTGGCTGCGACCAGCAGTGCCCCTTGATCTGCCCTCTCGCCTTCGTGGTGCCCGATCGTGCCAGCCGACGCGACCTCAACAGCGACGCCAAGCTCACCAAACCGGTGTCGCGCGTAGGCCTCCGCCAGCGGCGAACGGCAAATGTTTCCCATGCAGACGAACAACAGCTTCCTGCGCGCAGGGCTCTCTTGCGGGCCGCCACCGAGCAGCCGCGACACCCGCTCGACATCGGCCGGCGTGTCGACACCGGGCGGAATCGCCTCAGGCGCCAGACGCACGGCGATGTGCAGACCATTTTCGAGCAGGCGCAACTGTTCGAGCGACTCGATACGTTCATGCTGGCCATGCGCCAACGCCGCGAAAGCGCGGAGAGTACTTGCGCGATAAGCGTAGAGACCGAGGTGTCTCAGTGGGCGGGGAAACGGAAGGATGCCCCTGTCCTGACTCCAAGTATCGCGAGCCCAAGGGACCGGAGCGCGACTGAAATACAAAGCACGCTCGCGCACATCGCACACGACCTTCACGCACGCCGGGTCGAACATCTCATCGATCGAGGTGATTGGCGTCGCCAGTGTTGCCGCTGCAGCGTCCGGATCTTCGCGCAAGGCCTTGACGACTGCCTGCAGGCAACTCAGCGGCATCAACGGCTCATCGCCCTGGAGATTGACGACAATCAGGTCGTCGGGCCAGCAGAGTTGGTCGGCAACCTCAGCCAGGCGATCACTACCAGTTGCGTGGGTATCACGCGTGATCGCGGTCTGCACCCCCAAACCGGCCGCCACATCCGCGATGCGGGCGTCATCGGTCGCCACCACGATCTCGCCGCCGCTCAATAGCCGAGCCCGTTCGATTACATGCGCGATCAACGGTTTGCCGGCGACCATCAGGAGTGGTTTCCCGGGGAGCCGGGTCGATCCATGGCGCGCCGGAATTGCAATGACAATTCGCTCGGTCATGTGCTTGGCCCTCGGAGTCCACGGTGCCAGATTGCAGATAGCACAAAGCACAACGCCCAGCCTGTTGGCTGGGCGTTGTGGTGTTCAAAAGGTGCTTGGCGATGACCTACTCTCGCATGCGGATGCACACTACCATTGGCGCTGGCGCGTTTCACTTCCGAGTTCGGGATGGGATCGGGTGGGACCACGCCGCTATGGTCGCCAAGCATTGGAAAAGGGATGGGCAGGTAGCCATTGGCGCCGAGGGAACGAGTGTAGTTCGTTTGCATGGGCTTTGAGTTATATGGTCAAGCCTTCGAGCAATTAGTACGCGTAAGCTCAACGTGTTACCACGCTTACACACCGCGCCTATCAACCAGGTGGTCTTCCTGGGCTCTTATCCTCTCAAGGAGGGAGAGATCTCATCTTGGGGCGCGCTTCCCGCTTAGATGCTTTCAGCGGTTATCGCTTCCGAACTTAGCTACCCGGCAGTGCCACTGGCGTGACAACCGGAACACCAGAGGTTCGTTCACTCCGGTCCTCTCGTACTAGGAGCAACCCCCCTCAAATCTCTAACGCCCACGACAGATAGGGACCGAACTGTCTCACGACGTTCTGAACCCAGCTCGCGTACCACTTTAAATGGCGAACAGCCATACCCTTGGGACCGGCTACAGCCCCAGGATGTGATGAGCCGACATCGAGGTGCCAAACACCGCCGTCGATATGAACTCTTGGGCGGTATCAGCCTGTTATCCCCGGAGTACCTTTTATCCGTTGAGCGATGGCCCTTCCATACAGAACCACCGGATCACTAAGACCTACTTTCGTACCTGCTTGATCCGTCGATCTCGCAGTCAAGCGCGCTTATGCCTTTACACACTACGCACGATGTCCGACCGTGCTGAGCGCACCTTCGTGCTCCTCCGTTACTCTTTGGGAGGAGACCGCCCCAGTCAAACTACCCACCACACACTGTCCCCGATCCGGATTACGGACCTAGGTTAGAACGTCAAGCACATCAGGGTGGTATTTCAACGTCGCCTCCAGACCAGCTAGCGCCAGCCCTTCAAAGGCTCCCACCTATCCTACACAGACGAACTCAACGTTCAGTGTGAAGCTATAGTAAAGGTTCACGGGGTCTTTCCGTCTTGCCGCGGGAACGCTGCATCTTCACAGCGATTTCAATTTCACTGAGCCTTGGGTGGAGACAGCGCCGCTGTCGTTACGCCATTCGTGCAGGTCGGAACTTACCCGACAAGGAATTTCGCTACCTTAGGACCGTTATAGTTACGGCCGCCGTTTACCGGGGCTTCGATCAGGAGCTTGCACCCCATCAATTAACCTTCCGGCACCGGGCAGGCGTCACACCCTATACGTCCACTTTCGTGTTTGCAGAGTGCTGTGTTTTTGATAAACAGTCGCAGCGGCCTGGTTACTGCGGCCACCTTGCGGTGGCGTACCTTCTCCCGAAGTTACGGTACTATTTTGCCTAGTTCCTTCACCCAAGTTCTCTCAAGCGCCTGAGAATTCTCATCCTGCCTACCTGTGTCGGTTTCCGGTACGGTCCCGTGTGATCTGAAGCTTAGAGGCTTTTCCTGGAAGCGTGATATCGGTGACTTCGCCCATGCGGGCTCGTCCTTGACCTCAGTGTTGACATGCCGGATTTGCCAAGCACATCCACCTCAGTCATCTCCCCGGGACAACCAACGCCCGGTACACCTAACCTTCTCCGTCCCCCATCGCAACCACACGAGGTGCTGGAATGTTAACCAGCTTCCCATCGACTACGCATCTCTGCCTCGCCTTGGGGCCGACTCACCCTGCGCCGATTAACGTTGCGCAAGGAAACCTTGGGCTTTCGGCGAACGGGTTTTTTCACCCGTTTTATCGTTACTCATGTCAGCATTCGCACTTCCGATACCTCCAGCAGACCTTACGATCCACCTTCGCAGGCTTACGGAACGCTCCCCTACCGCTTGTATTGCTACAAACCCGCAGCTTCGGTACATCGCTTAGCCCCGTTAAATCTTCCGCGCAGGCCGACTCGACCAGTGAGCTATTACGCTTTCTTTAAAGGGTGGCTGCTTCTAAGCCAACCTCCTGGCTGTCTATGCCTTCCCACATCGTTTCCCACTTAGCGATAATTTTGGGACCTTAGCTGGCGGTCTGGATTGTATTCCTCTTCACGACGGACGTTAGCACCCGCCGTGTGTCTCCCGAGCTGATACGTTCTGGTATTCGGAGTTTGCCATGGTTTGGTAAGTCGCTATGACCCCCCTAGCCATAACAGTGCTCTACCCCAGAAGTAATACTCGAGGCGCTACCTAAATAGCTTTCCGGGGGAGAACCAGCTATCTCCGAACTCGATTAGCTTTTCACTCCTAGCCACAACTCATCCCCGTCTTTTTCAACAGACGTGGGTTCGGGCCTCCAGTACGTGTTACCGCACCTTCACCCTGGCCATGGCTAGATCGTCCGGTTTCGGGTCTACAGCTCGCAACTTTACGCCCTATTCAGACTCGGTTTCCCTTCGCCTTCCCTATGCGGTTAAGCTTGCTACGAACCATAAGTCGCTGACCCATTATACAAAGGTACGCGGTCGCCCTTGCGGGCTCCCACTGCTTGTACACATACGGTTTCAGGTTCTATTTCACTCCCCTCTCCGGGGTTCTTTTCGCCTTTCCCTCACGGTACTGGTTCACTATCGGTCGGTAGGTCGTATTTAGCCTTGGAGGATGGTCCCCCCATGTTCAGACAGGATTCCACGTGTCCCGCCCTACTCAATTTCATCTCGATAGCCCTTTCGTGTACCGGGCTATCACCTTCTATGGCCGGTCTTTCCAGGACCGTTCCACTAAAGCTATCGAGACTTTTGGGCTAATCCCCGTTCGCTCGTCACTACTTGGGGAATCTCGGTTGATTTCTTTTCCTCCGGGTACTGAGATATTTCAGTTCTCCGGGTTAGCTTCCGCATCCTATAGATTCAGATGCGGATGACCCTTACGGGCCGGGTTTCCCCATTCGGACATTGCCGGTTTTAACGCTTGTTGTCAGCTCACCGACACTTTTCGCAGACTACCACGTCCTTCATCGCCGCCTACCGCCAAGGCATCCACCGTATGCGCTTATTCGCTTGACCATATAACCCGAAGCCCACGCTCCGAGTTACCAGTCGCCCAAACTACATTACAGGTTCTCTCTGTTTGAGTTCACCGTCGCAGTCGCCCGTGCTTGCACAGCCTCCCACCACGGCGCTCAGACGCCTTTGGCTACCTGCTCATTTTTTAAAGAACACCGCTTCCTTGCGGTCAGCAACAGGTCAGTTCGACCCGCCGTACTGCTCATCCAGAGTCTCAAGCTCAACCGACGCCACGTCAGCTCAGCTCGATACTCTGATCAGTTCCCAACGATTCGGAATGCGTCATGCCATGGTGGAGCCAGCCGGGATCGAACCGGCGACCCCCTGCTTGCAAAGCAGGTGCTCTCCCAGCTGAGCTATGGCCCCGTCCGGGATCAATCCTTCGCAGCCTCCGCTGCTCAGCGGTCCAGAACGCCAGCCTCGCACTGGTGGGTCTAGATGGACTCGAACCATCGACCTCACCCTTATCAGGGGTGCGCTCTAACCACCTGAGCTACAGACCCAGTGCGGCTGATCGTCCCCACCACCAGCTTTTGGCTGACAGCAGGTTGCTCGTGCTCCCGTCAGCCCTAACCCTCCGGTCAGAACTTCCAGGCATTTCGCGTGTCTTGTGTGGGCGCTCGAATCAGACTTTGGTCCGCTGACTCTAAAGGAGGTGATCCAGCCGCACCTTCCGATACGGCTACCTTGTTACGACTTCACCCCAGTCATTGACCACACCGTGGCAAGCGCCCCCCTTGCGGTTAAGCTACCTGCTTCTGGTGCAGCCAACTCCCATGGTGTGACGGGCGGTGTGTACAAGGCCCGGGAACGTATTCACCGCGGCATTGCTGATCCGCGATTACTAGCGATTCCGACTTCATGGAGTCGAGTTGCAGACTCCAATCCGGACTGAGATCGGCTTTCTGGGATTGGCTCCCCCTCGCGGGTTGGCTGCCCTCTGTACCGACCATTGTAGTACGTGTGTAGCCCTGGTCATAAGGGCCATGATGACTTGACGTCATCCCCACCTTCCTCCGGTTTGTCACCGGCAGTCCCCCTAGAGTTCCCACCATTACGTGCTGGCAACTAGGGGCAAGGGTTGCGCTCGTTGCGGGACTTAACCCAACATCTCACGACACGAGCTGACGACAGCCATGCAGCACCTGTCTCTGGGCTCCTTGCGGCACCCCCATATCTCTACAGGGTTCCCAGGATGTCAAGACCAGGTAAGGTTCTTCGCGTTGCATCGAATTAAACCACATACTCCACCGCTTGTGCGGGCCCCGTCAATTCCTTTGAGTTTCACTCTTGCGAGCGTACTCCCCAGGCGGAGAACTTCACGCGTTAGCTTCGACACTAAGAGGCGAATTCCTCCCAACGTCCAGTTCTCATCGTTTAGGGCGTGGACTACCAGGGTATCTAATCCTGTTTGCTCCCCACGCTTTCGTGCCTCAGCGTCAGTTTTAGGCCAGGTGGCCGCCTTCGCCACTGATGTTCCTCCCGATCTCTACGCATTTCACCGCTACACCGGGAATTCCACCACCCTCTCCCAAACTCCAGCTCCCCAGTATCGGATGCCATTCCCAGGTTAAGCCCGGGGATTTCACATCCAACTTAAAAGACCGCCTGCGCGCGCTTTACGCCCAGTCATTCCGGACAACGCTTGCCCTCTCTGTATTACCGCGGCTGCTGGCACGAAGTTAGCCGGTGCTTATTCTTTCGGTACCGTCATCCGAACCGGGTATTAACCGATCCGTTTTCTTCCCGAACAAAAGTGCTTTACAACCCGCAGGCCTTCTTCACACACGCGGCATTGCTGGATCAGGCTTTCGCCCATTGTCCAATATTCCCCACTGCTGCCTCCCGTAGGAGTCTGGGCCGTGTCTCAGTCCCAGTGTGGCTGATCATCCTCTCAGACCAGCTACCGATCGTCGCCTTGGTAGGCCATTACCCTACCAACTAGCTAATCGGGCGTCGGCTCATCCTATCGCGCAAGGCCTTGCGGTCCCCTGCTTTGGTCTCTCGACATCATGCGGTATTAGCACAAGTTTCCCTGTGTTATCCCCACCATAGGGTAGATTCCGACGCATTCCTCACCCGTCCGCCACTGAAGTAGAGTTGCCCCTACCTCCGTTCGACTTGCATGTGTTAGGCATGCCGCCAGCGTTCAATCTGAGCCAGGATCAAACTCTTCAGTTCAAAAACAATGTCTTGAATCTAAAGCTGTCCGCTCAAACTACTGTTGCTGTTTGAAAGACGCTTTCGCAGACTCATCGTCTGACCAAGCGCCCACACAAGACACTCCGAATCCGTTGTGAAAGAACCGTCCCGCTTCGACCTACTCACCAGCATCTCGCCGTGTGAGCCGCCCATCATACTTCGAAATCGATGGCTGTCAACACCCTCTTTCGCTACCTTCAGAAACCGACAGGTTTCGTTCAGCTCCCTGCCGACATCGCCGGCGGGTCTTGAATCATGAAGGCCTGCGAGGAGAATTGCAAGCCCCGCTCTTGAAATTTGCACTCAGCTGCATTCACCAAGGGGCAGCAGCTTGGTCGCTCGCCGGCCAGTGCCGCCACCGATGGGCGCGATCGATCGTTCAACGATCGGCGGCACCACCGGGACGCCGCTGGCTGCGTCAGCGGTTGGTGGCGCGGGTTCGAAAGTTCAAGGGTACGTGGCGGACAGGGTCGTCAGTATCGACTCCATCCGCTTCATCCCTTGCCTGACAGCAAGCTCCACCCCGACCGCGCTGATGCCGCGACCCTCAAGCCACCGCCTGGCCGTGTTGTTGAGACCAGCTGGTGTCGCTGGAGCCCATGTAGTGGGCACCAATACTGTCGCGGCGCCGCAATGCGGCCTCGACGATCAACTGCGCCGCCAGCAACTGCCGCAGGACCGGAGCACCGGGCAGGCAACGACGCTCGAGCACCTGGATCTGGTGCAATGCCGATTGCAGACCCTCGGTGGTGCGCATGATGCCGACATCGTTCCACATGATCTGGCGCAGGCGCCCGAGGATCATGTGATCGTTGGTGGACATCGGACGGAGTGCATGTCCCACGACGGGGTCCACGCGGGTTATCGGTGCCGACGGGCCGCGTTGGGCCAGACGCTCGCCGAGCGCTTTGCCGAAAGCGAGCGCTTCGAGCAGCGAATTGCTCGCAAGGCGATTGGCGCCATGGACTCCGGTACATGCCACCTCACCCACGGCGTACAGCCCGGGCACGCGCGACATGCTGTGCAAATCGACCTTGACGCCGCCCATATGGTAGTGAGCCGCGGGGACGATCGGGACCAGGTGGGTTCTCGGATCGATGCCACGCTGGGCGCAGGTCTGCATGAAATTCGGGAATCGGGTCCGCACGCCGTCGCCCAGGCCGCGCGCGTCGAGAAAAACGCGGCGGCCGTGCGCAAGCTGGTCCCAGACCCCGCGTGCGACGACATCCCGCGGCGCGAGTTCACCCTGCGTGCTCGCGGCAGTCATGAAACGCGTGCCCTGGTCATTCAGAAGCAGGCATCCGGCGCCACGCAAGGCTTCGGTGATCAGCGGCAGCTGAGATGCATCATCGTCCGCCTTCGGCGCCATCGCGGTCGGATGGAACTGCACGAACTCGAGGTCCGCCAGCTCCGCACCCGCCTGGTGTGCCAGCGCCAATCCAGAGCCATCTGCCTCGGCCGGGTTGCTGGTGTAGCGATAGAGTTGCCCGATGCCGCCGGTTGCGAGCACCACGCTCGGCGCCAGCAGCCGCACCTGTTCGCCGCGGCGATTGCGCGCAAGCACGCCGACCACCTGGTTGCCGCGCTGGAGCAACTCGCAGGCATCCATGAACTCATGGCGTTCGATCCACGACTGGCGTGCGGCTGTCTCGCGCAGGACCCGCGCCAATTCGGCGCCGGTGGCATCCCCGCCGGCGTGCGCAATGCGCGGAAAGGAATGCGCCGCCTCGCGACCGAGTGCGAGACGGCCGTTCACCGTGTCGAACTGCATCCCCAGCGCCAGCAGCCAGCGCACCACGTCGGGCGCACCCTCGGCCAACCAGCGCACCGCGGACTTGTTGTTGAGGCGTGCGCCGGCGGAAATCGTGTCTGCCGCATGCTGTCCGGCGGAATCCCCGGGACCCACCGCGGCAGCGATTCCGCCCTGGGCCCAGCAGCTCGCGCCGTCGAGTCCGGACACTCCGCGGCTGACCACCGCCACACGCAGGACGCCTCCGGAGCCGAGCGCGACGCTCAGTCCGGCTGCGCCGCTGCCGATGACGATGAGATCGTACTGTTCGGACATGTCTACGCCCCTGTATCGCTCGCCATAGCCGAAGGCCCTGGCTTTGGTGTCAGTGTCGCTTGCTGCCGGCACCACTGTTGTGAGGTGTCGCTCATTTTAGGCGCATCGCCGGGCACACATGAGCCGGGCGGGTCCGTTGGTGACGGAAATTGTCAGGCCGCCTCGCGCCTGCCGACATCCAGCATCCGAAGCACGGCGTTGCGCGCCCGTCGGGCGGTATCGGGATCGACTTCGACTGCAGGCGCAAGGTCGCGCAGTGCGTGGTAGATCTTCGGGAGGGTGATCCGGCGCATGTGCGGGCACAGGTTGCAGGGCCGCGTGAACTCGACCTGCGGGAACTCCACTGCAAGGTTGTCCGCCATCGAGCACTCGGTGATCAACACCACGCGGTCGATGCCGCCGCGCCGGATGGCCTCGGTCATCGCCGCGGTGGAGCCCACGAAATCCGCCGCGTCGAGCACATCGGGCGGACACTCCGGGTGCGCCAGGACGGCGACGCCGGGCGCGCGCAGGGCGCGCACCTCGTCGCCGGAGAATCGCTCATGGACCTCGCAGGCGCCCTCCCACAGGATCAGGCGCTTGCTCGTCTGGCGGGCGACGTACTGGCCGAGGTAGCGGTCGGGCAGGAAGATCACGGTGTCCTGGGGAAGCGACTCGACCACGTGCACCGCGTTCGCCGAGGTGCAGCAGATGTCGGACTCGGCCTTCACCTCGGCGCTGGTGTTGACGTAGGTAACGACCGGCGCGCCGGGATAGCGCTGGCGCAGCAGCCGCACGTCGGCGGCGGTGATCGATTCGGCCAGCGAACAACCCGCATCAGCGTCGGGAATCAACACAGTCTTCGACGGATTCAGGATTTTCGCCGTCTCTGCCATGAAGTGCACGCCGCACAGCACGATCACATCGGCGGAGGTATCGGCGGCGCGCTGCGCCAGCGCAAGCGAGTCGCCGGTGATGTCGGCCACCGTGTGGAAGATCTCCGGCGCCTGGTAGTTGTGCGCCAGCACCACTGCACGCCGCGCCGTCTTCAACGTGCGGATCGCATCAATGTACGGCAGGTGCACACTCCAGTCCAATGGGCTGATCTGGTCGCGGACGCGCTGGTAGAGACCGGCGTACTGAGCTTCCAGTTCGGCGTCGAAAACGCGCGGGGCGATGGCGGATGCAGAGTTCATTCGACCTACCTTTTTCTCATGGAGAGCAATAACGCCACGTATGGCGCGTTCGGAAATCGACCCGATCCTAATTATGCTACTTATGAGCAAAATCAAGTCAAGCACTCGTGAAACCATCCGACGGTTGGTTCGCCTGCGTGTTCAGCCAACCGCTGCCCGGCGTTCGTGGCCGAACTGCCCTCCCGCCTCGCGGAACTTGTTCCGGGGCCCCCCAGTCGCTATTTATCGCCCCATGAGCAGACAGCGCTACCAGATCGACATCGCGGTACAAACGCACTACGTCGCCGACCAGTCACGGCCCGACGAGCGTCGCTTCGTGTTCGCCTACACCATCCAGATCCGCAACAGCGGCGCGGTCGGCGCGCGGCTGATGACACGCCACTGGCGCATCGTCGATGCCGATGGCAAGGTCCAGGAGGTGCGCGGCGAAGGCGTGGTCGGCGAGCAGCCGCACATGGCGCCAGGCGAGCAATTCGAGTACACCAGCGGCGCGGTGCTTGAAACGAATGTCGGCAGCATGCGCGGCAGCTACCAGATGCTTGCGGACGACGGCACCCTGTTCGAGGCGCCGATCAACGCATTCTCGCTGTCGGTTCCGCGCACGCTGCACTGACGTGGCAACATCGCGCCCCTGCCGCCCTCCGGCGATCGATCCCTGGAGCAACCCGTTGTGAGTACCTATGCGATCGGCGACGTCCAGGGTTGCTATGACACCTTGCGCAAGCTGCTGGAGAAACTCCGTTTCGACCCCGAGGTGGATCGCCTGTGGTTCACCGGCGACCTGGTCAACCGCGGCGGGCAGTCGCTGGAGACGCTGCGACTCATCCGTGGACTTGGCGATGCCGCCGTCGCGGTGCTCGGCAACCATGATCTGCATCTGGTCGCCGAAAGCGTCAAGGCGACCGAGCGGCGGCAGAAGAACCAGGACCTCAAGCGCGTGCTGGAAGCGCACGACGGCCCGGAACTGATCGAATGGTTGCGCATGCGGCCGTTGCTGCACGTGGACCACGAACTGCGCTTCGTCATGGTGCACGCCGGCCTGTCGCCGCAATGGACGCTGGAACGGGCGCGCATCGAGGCCGAGCGGGTGGAGAAAGAACTGCGCGGCAAGGATTTCAAGAACACCCTGCTGCGGATGTACGGCGACAAGCCGGGTGGCTGGAGCCGGCGGCTGAAGGGCCTGGACCGCACGCGGGCAACGATCAACGCCTTCACCCGGATGCGCTACTGCGATCCGCGCGGACAGGTCTCGTTCGATTCCAAGGGCGCACCCGGCACGCAGCCGCCGGGCTTTTACCCGTGGTTCGAGGCGCCGGGCCACAAGCCGCGCGAGTACCGCGTGGTTGCCGGCCACTGGTCGGCGCTCGGCCGCTTCCAGGGCATGGGCGTGTACGGCCTCGACACCGGCTGTGTCTGGGGCGGCAAGCTGACTGCGCTGCGTCTGGAAGGCGAGCCGGAATTCATCGCGGTCGATTGCGCGCAACCGCGCAGCACCGACGCCGATCCGCAGAGCCTGGACGAGATGGGCGACCGCGACTGAGGTTCAGCCCCGGCGCATCCGGCTGACGAAGTCGAAAGCGTGGGCGTGGCGCTCGTCGGCGGGATGATGCTCGCGTGCGGCAATCGTCCACTGGGCATCGTCGATCTGCGGGAACCAGGCATCGGCCGCAGCCACCTGGGTATCGATTTCGGTGGCCTCGATGCGATCGGCCTCCGGCAATGCAAGGCGGTAGATCTCGCCGCCGCCGATCACCCAGAGCACGCCTGACTGATGCCGGTCGAGCGCCGCGCGCCAGTCGCGCACGGTGTGCACACCTGGGTGGGTCCAGGATGCGTCGCGCGAGAGCACCCAGTTCTCGCGCCCGGGCAGTGGCCGGCCGATCGATTCGAAGGTCCGGCGCCCCATGAGCACACGCTGGCCCAGCGTCAGCGCCTTGAAACGTCGCAGATCATCCGGCAGGTGCCAGGGCAAGCCACCCGCATGGCCGATCGCGCGTTGGCGATCGTAGGCCACGATGATCGCGACTTCCCGGCTCACGGTGCCGGGCTGACGCCAACCGTGGAGTACAGCTCCGCAGGCAGGTAGCTGACGCCGTCCTTGACCACCCGCGTGACCTTGCGCAGCGCGCTGATCGATTCCAGCGGATCGCCGTCGACCAGGATCAGGTCCGCCATCCAGCCGGGCGCGATGATTCCCAGCTCGTGCGAGCGCCGGTTGACCTCGGCGGATCCCAAGGTGGCCATGCGCAGGATGTCGGCACGCGGGATGCCGGCCGCCTCGTAGAGTTCCAACTCACGCAAAAGCGCGAACCCGGGCAGGCCATCGGTACCTGGAACGATCGGCACGCCCGCCTGGTGCAGCGCGGCGAGCATCCGCAGCATCGACGGGAAGGCCTTCGCATAGTGCTCCTGCTCGCCCTCCGGCGGCGCCAGGCCGCCAAGGCGCAGGCTGCGCTGTACCTGCGGCGGCAGGCGCGTGGCGACGCTGGTGTAGCCGGGATGCATCTCGCCAGCGGCGGCCTCGAAGAAGCCCTCGAAGATGTTGATGGTGGGGTCAACGACCGTGCGCCGACCGGCGAGCATCGCGATGAACTTGCGCTCGCGCTCGCCTTCCGGGTCGATCCGGTGGGCGAACTTGCCGATGGCCGTGAAGCGCGTCATATCGCGCGTGTCCGCAGCTTCCTTCGCCAGGAAGTTCAGGAACACGAAGTTCAGGTGCTGCAATTCGTCGGCACCGGCGGCGACGAACTGCTCGGCGGTCATGAAGGCCGGCACATGGCCCGAGAGCCGCAGCCCACGCGCGTGCGCCAGGCGTGCGATCAGCGGCACCAGTTCCGGCTTCAGCGAGGAATACACCTTGACCTGCTGGTAGCCGTGGTCGGCATACCATTCGACCCACTGCTGCGCTTCCTCGGGGGTGTCGACGAAGACCTTGGTCGGTCCGGCGAATGGCCCGCGGCCGTCCATGAAGCCGGCCATGACCACGCGCGGACCGATTTCCTTGCCGGCATCGAAGCGCTCGACCCGCGCGGGCAACTGGTCCTGGTCGTTGGCGAGGTCGCGCACGCTGGTCACGCCGGCAGCCAGGTGCAGCAGGCCATCAACACCGCCCAGGTGCACGTGGTTGTCCCACAGCCCCGGCAACAGCCACTTTCCGCTGGCATCGAGGCGTTCGACATCCGCCGGCAGGGTCATCTGGCGCTCGTCGCCGACGGCCACGATGCGCTGGCCCATGACCAGCACGCAGGCCTGTTCGGCCTGGCCGGTGCGCGGATCGAACACTTTCGCCCCGTTGATCAGCAGCGGCCGCTTGTGTGGATGCGCGAGCCGCGCGGCCCATTCGGCGGCACGCTTGCGCTCGTAACCGGCCTGCGCGTCGAGGATCGGCTGCAGCCATGCCTCGCGGCCCTCCGGCAGCACGCTCATCCACTCGCCGACCACCCCGAGATAGGCGCCGTCGGCGTCGAACCAGACCAGGTCCGGCGTGAAGCCGATGCCGCTGATCTGGTAGGCGACCAGTTCGCGCTTGCGCTTACCCTTGGCGACCGGCTCGGGAATGGTCAGCGCCTCGCTGATGCGCGCGCGGCCAGCCGGCAGCAAATCGATCTCGCCGTCCGCGTCCGCCAGCAGTGCGCGCGCCAGCACGCCCATGAACATCGGTGGCGCTTCGATCGGGATGTAGAAGTGCTCGCGTGCGCCGGCCATCGAGCCCTGCTCCGCCCCGCTCTTCCAGTTGGCCACTGCACGTTCGTTGGTGTACCACTCGTCCACCGGCGCTTTCAGGTAATCCTTGCCGCTGATGCGGATGGACACCGGCAACTGGCGCGCATCCAGGCGCCAGCGCACCTCGATCTCCGGTCCGCGGCCGCGGTCGTCATACTTGAAGCGGGCGACCTGATCGTCGCCCTGCAGGAAGTAGGTTTCGCTGCCGGCGACCTTGCCGAGCATCAGCACGCTCGACTTGCGCTCGATGGGCGCCTCGCCATCGGCATTGTCCGCGATCGCGGGAAGGTGCAGCGCCAGCAGCAACAACCAGGTCCAGCGAGCGGTCATCGGGTGCCTCCGCGGGGGAGCAGCGGTCAGTGGGCGCCTGCGTACTTCTTCTCGCCGGCGGAAACGTACAGGTCCAGCCGATTGCCTTCGGGCGGCATCGGACAGGTGGCGTAGGCGGTGAAGGCGCACGGCGGGTTGTAAGCCTTGTTGAAGTCGACCACGATGCGGTCGCCCTCGGGTGGCCCAGCGTAGAGATAGCGCGCCATGCCGTAGGTTTCCTTGCCGCTGCTGCGGTCGGCGATGATGAGGAAGTATTGCTCCGTGCCCTCCTCCACCAGCGCCTCGATGCTGTGGGTCTTGCCCTCGCGCTCGAACACGATGCGCCCAGGGTTGGGATAGGCCTCGAGGGTCCCGACCACGGTGGCGACCTCGATCGTGCGCGGCTCGGTATAGCGCTCGAAGCGCGCTTCGATGCGCCAGGAGGGATCGACGTCGAAATGCGGGATGCCGCTGAACTTCAGCCGGGTGGGCGCCTCGCTGTCGCGGATGCGCAGGGCAAACTTGTCGCCGCGCTCGAGCATCTGCAGGCTGGCGCTGCCGAAGCGGACGATGACCGGCGCGTTTGCCAGTTCGGGAAGCAGTTCGACCCGGTTTGCGGGTGCGTCCGCGACAGTCGCGCCAGCGCCGTCGGCAGCGACGAACCAGGGCTTACCGGCCTCCCACTCGATGCGCCCGAGTTGCGGCGGGCCGACGCCGAGATCCACCTCATTGCCCTCGCCATTGCCTAGGGTCTGCGCGGTCCCGGCCGGCACCCAGTGCAGGCCGACCAGTGACAGCCAGCCGTCGGCTGCCGTCAGGCGCTCGATGCGACCGGTGCGCCAGGCGGCGACTTCCTGTTCGTGTTCGCTCATCGCGGTGGCATCGGCGGCCGCCAGGCTCATCAGCGCGGCCGCTCCCAGGGCAAGCAGGTGCTTCGACATCGGGTCTTCCATGCGCGGAATATCTGCGCAGAGCATGCGCGAAATGCGACTGCGAAGCACTCGTCCGCGCGGGTTCGTTTAGCCAGGATTACTGCGCCCCGACCGACGGCAGCGGCGCCCGCGAAACGCCACGCCGCCGTCATCCCCTGCACCCACGGACGTGATCGACTGTGGGCGCCAGGAGAACAATCATGCGCAGCTTCGTGGATGCCACAGACGACGAGATCTACGCGTACATCGCGCGCTTCGGGATCGAGGCGCTGGTGCCTTACCAGGTGGGCATGCGCGTGAGCGCCAGCCTGCAGCCGGCGGCCAGTGTGGCGCCCCCTGCCGCAGAACCGCGCTTCTCCGTCGAAGAGCCGCGCCGCGCCGCCTGATCCTCCGGGTCAGCCCAGCAGGAAGCCGGCGATGCTCTTCGCGGCCTCGCGGCCCTCGTAGACCGCGGTGACCACCAGGTCCGCGCCGCGGACCATGTCGCCGCCGGCAAACACCTTGGGCGAACTGGTCTGGAACGGCAGCGGGACAGCGGTTTCGTCGCGGACGTCGACGCGGCCATCCGCGTGCAGGCGGATTCCGTTTTGCGCCATCCAGGCGGGCGGGTCCGGCTGGAAACCGAAGGCGACGATGACCGCATCCGCCGGGATCACCACCTCGCTGCCCGGCACGTTCTCGGGCCGGCGGCGGCCCTTGGCGTCGGGGGCGCCCAGGCGGGTTTCGACCACGCGCACGCCACTGACCTGGCCATCCACGCCGATGATCTCCAGGGGCTGGCGGTTGAACAGGAAGTGCACGCCTTCGTCCTTCGCGTTCTTCACCTCACGGCGCGAGCCAGGCATGTTGGCCTCGTCGCGGCGGTAAACGCAGCTGACCTCGGTGGCGCCCTGGCGGATCGCCGTGCGCACGCAGTCCATGCCGGTGTCGCCGCCGCCGAGGACCACCACGCGCTGGCCGGAAAGGTGGATCGCCGGCTCCGCGTCCTGCCACTGCATCACGCGGTTGACGTTGGAGACGAGATAGCGCAGCGCCGGGTGCACGCCGCCCAGGTCCAGGCCCGGCAGGCCGCCGTCGACCGCGCGGTAGGTGCCCATGCCGAGGAACACGGCATCGTGCTCGGCCAGCAGTTGGTCGAACGCAATGTCGCGGCCGATCTCGACGCCGAGGCGGAACTGCACGCCCATGCCTTCGAGTAACTGGCGGCGGCGCTCGACGACGATTTTTTCCAGCTTGAACGGCGGGATGCCGAAGGTCAGCAGGCCGCCGATCTCGCGCTGGCGGTCGTACACCACCACGTCGATCCCGCGGCGCACCAGGCCATCGGCCGCTGCGAGGCCGGCCGGGCCGGCGCCGACGATGGCGACCCGCTTGCCGGTGCGGCGTACGGCCGACAGGTTGGGCTTCCAGCCGAGGCGGATGGCCTCATCGGTGATGAACTTCTCGATGGCGCCGATGGTGACCGCGCCGAAGCCGTCGTTGAGCGTGCAGGCGCCCTCGCACAGCCGGTCCTGCGGGCACACCCGGCCGCAGATCTCCGGCAGCGGATTGGTCTCATGCGACAGCTCCGCGGCCTCGACGATGCGCCCTTCCTCGATCAGCTTGAGCCAGTTCGGGATGTAGTTGTGGACCGGGCACTTCCACTCGCAATAGGGATTGCCGCAGTCCAGGCAGCGCCCGGCCTGGTCGGTCGCCTGCTCCGGCGCGAACTGCCCGTAGATCTCCGAATAGCCGAGCACGCGCACCGCCACCGGCAGCTCGGCCGGCATCTGGCGTTGGACTTTGAGAAACTTGAGAGGATCAGTCATGGGAGTTCGGCGGACAGAAAGGTTTCATGCGTCAAACGTGAAACGTCAAACGTCAAACGTCAATGACTCTGCGCGATCGGCCAACGAGCGCGGAGGGTCGGCGCCAATTGACGTTTTACGTTTCACGTTTGACCGCTCTTCCATCACGCCGCCCTCTTCAGCGTCTCGCTCAAGCTCTCCAGGCTCGCTGCCTTCGGCTTGACCAGCCAGAAGCGCGGCAGGGCCTCGCGGTAGTCGTCTACCAGCTCGCGCGCCCAGGCGCTGCCGGTTTCGGCGTGGTGGCGCTTGAGCAGCTGGCGCAGGTGCGAGAGGTGGTTCTCCATGCCTTCGGTGGAGATGCGCACGATGTCGATCAGCTCGGGGTTGTAGCGGTCGACGAAATCGCGCTCCATGTCGAGCACATAGGCAAAGCCGCCGGTGAAGCCCGCGCCGAAGTTCAGGCCGGTGCGGCCGAGGACCAGCACGCAGCCGCCGGTCATGTACTCGCAGCAGTGGTCGCCGGTGCCTTCGACCACCGCCAGCGCGCCGGAATTGCGCACGCCGAAGCGCTCGCCGGCGCGGCCCGCGGCGAAGAACTCGCCGCCGGTGGCGCCGTAGAGGCAGGTGTTGCCGACGATCACGGTCTCGCGGGCGACGAAGCCGGCGTCCGCAGGCGGACGCACGACGATCTTGCCGCCAGCCATGCCCTTGCCGACGTAATCGTTGGCCTCGCCGGTCAGGTCCAGAATCAGGCCGCCGGCATTCCACGCGCCGAAGCTCTGCCCGGCCGAGCCGGTCAGTTTCAGGGTCAGGGGCTGCTCGGCCATGCCGAGGTTGCCGTGGCGCCGCGCGATCTCGCCGGACAAGCGCGCACCGATGCTGCGGTCGCGGTTGCTGACCGCGTACGTGAATACGCCACCCTGCTTGCCGGCGATCGCGGCGCGGGTGTCGTCGAGCATGCGCGCAGCGAGCACGCCCTTGTCGTGCGGCGGGTTGCGCGGGTCGATGCAGCAGTTCGGCGCGTCAGCCGCCATGCCGTCCTGGCTCAGCAGCGGCGTGAGGTCCAGGCGCCGCTGCTTGGCCGAATGGCCTTCGTGCAGGCGCAGGAACTCGGTGCGGCCGATCAGTTCCTCCATCGAACGCAGGCCGAGCTGCGCCAGACGCTCGCGCACTTCCATCGCGACGAAGCGGAAATAGTGCTCGACCATCTCCGGCAGGCCGATGAAATGCGCCTTGCGCAGCGCCGGCAACTGGGTGGCGACACCGGTCGCGCAGTTGTTCAGATGGCAGATGCGCAGGTACTTGCAGCCGAGCGCCACCATCGGCGCGGTGCCGAAGCCGAAGCTCTCGGCGCCGAGCGCGGCGGCCTTGATCACGTCGAGGCCAGTCTTCAGGCCACCGTCGGTCTGCAGCCGCACCTTGTGGCGCAGGCTGTTGCGCTTGAGCGTCTGGTGCGCCTCGGCCAGGCCCAGTTCCCACGGTGTACCGGCGTACTTGATCGATGACAGCGGGCTTGCGCCAGTACCGCCGTCATGGCCCGAGATGGTGATCAGATCCGCATAGGCCTTGACCACGCCAGCGGCAATGGTGCCGACGCCCGCGTGCGAGACCAGCTTGACCGAGACCAGCGCCTCGGGGTTGATCTCCTTGAGGTCGTAGATCAGCTGCGCGAGGTCTTCGATGGAATAGATGTCGTGGTGCGGCGGCGGCGAGATCAGGCCGATGCCCGGGCGCGCAAAGCGCAGCCGCGCAATGGTCTCGTCGACCTTGTGTCCGGGCAGCTGGCCGCCCTCGCCCGGCTTTGCGCCTTGCGCCATCTTGATCTGCAGCACCTCGGCATTGATCAGGTATTCCGGGGTGACGCCGAAGCGCCCGGAGGCCACCTGTTTGATCTTGCTCATGCGCTCGGTGCCGTAGCGCGCGGGATCCTCCCCACCCTCGCCCGAATTGCTGCGCGCGCCGAGGCGGTTCATCGCGATCGCGAGCGCTTCGTGTGCCTCCGGCGACAGCGCGCCAAGCGACATGCCAGCGGAGTCGAAACGCTTGAGGATCGCCTCGACCGGCTCGACCTCGTCCAGCGGAATCGGCCCGCGATCGCTGACCGGCAGCATCAGGTCGCGCAATGCCGAGGCCGGGCGCGCGTTCACCACATCCGCGTACTCGCGGTAGAGCTCGTAATCCCCGCTGCGCACCGCCGCCTGCAGGCGCGCGATCACATCCGGGTTGTACATGTGGTACTCGCCGCCGTGCATGAACTTCAGGAGCCCACCCGGCTCGACCAGCGAGTTCGCGTTCCAGGCCTGGGCGCAGAGCTGGCGCTGGTCGGACTCGATCTCGGCGAAACCGGCACCTTCGATGCGGCTCGGCGTGCCGGTGAAGCAGCGCTCGACCACCTCGCGCGCCAGGCCAACCACCTCGAAGAGCTGCGCGCCGCGGTAGCTGTCGACGCAGGAAATGCCCATTTTCGACAGGATCTTCAGCATGCCCTTGCGGATGCCCCGCCGGAAACTGCGTCCCAGCTCCAGCGGCTCGCCGAAGCGGCGCTTGATCTGCCCTGCGCGCACCAACGCCAGCAGGCTCTGATAGGCGAGGTAAGGCTGGATCGCGGTGGCACCGAAGCCGATCAGGCAGGCGAAATGGTGCGGATCGCGCGCGGTGGCGGTTTCCACCACGATGTTGCACGCGGCGCGCAGGCCGACCCGCGTGAGATGCTGGTGCACCGCGCCCACCGCCAGCAGCGCATGCGCCGGCACCTTGTCCGGCGCGGTGTGGCGATCAGTCAGGAACACCAGCAGGGTGCCGTGGCGCACCGCATCCTCGGCCTGCTCGCAGAAGCGCGACAGCGCAGCTTCCAGAGTCTCGCCCGCCGGATAGTTGATGTCGATCTCGACATGCCCGCCGAAATCGGTCATCGACAGGATCTGCTTGAGCTTGCGCTGCGACAGGATCGGCGAGTTCAGCACGATCTGGCGCGCGTATTGCGGCGCCGCCTCGAACACATTGCACTCGCGCCCAAGTTGGGTCATCAGCGACATCACGCGGTGTTCGCGCAAGGAGTCGATGGGCGGATTGGTGACCTGGGCGAAGGACTGGCGGAAATAGTCGTAGAGCGAGCGCACCTTGCCGCTCATCACCGCGACCGGGGTGTCGTCGCCCATCGAGCCGGTGGCTTCGGACTCGCTCTCGGCCAGCGATTTCAGCACCGTGTCGCGCTCCTCGCGCGACAGGTTGAACAGCTTCTGGTGCACGGCGAGCGTGGGCGCATCCCAGGGCTCGATGGCCAGGCTGGGATCGATCAGCGAGTTGCTGAGATAGCGCACGCCGGTCTTCATCCAGCGCTTGAACGGCGCCCGCGCGCGGTTGATCGCGTCGATATCGCGGCTCTTGAGGAACTCGCCGCGCAGCAGGTCCACCGCGACCATCTGGCCGGGGCCCAGGCGGCCCTTCTCGACCACCTCATGCGCCGGCACGTCGAACACACCGGCCTCGGAGGCGATCACCACATGGCGGTCGCGTGTGACCAGGTAGCGCGCGGGGCGCAGGCCGTTGCGGTCCAGCGTGCACGCGGCGTAACGACCGTCCAGCAGCACGATGCCGGCCGGGCCGTCCCAGGGCTCCATGTGCAGCTGGTAGTACTCGTAGAAGGCCTTGATGTCGCCGTCAAGGTCCTCGCGGTCGCGCCAGGCGGGCGGGATCAGGATGCGCATGGCCTGCAGCAGGTCCATGCCGCCGATCAGCAGGCACTCGAGCATGTTGTCGAGGGTTTGCGAATCCGAACCGGTCATCGACACCACCGGCTGCAGCTCGCGGAAGTCCACCAGCGGCGAGCGGAAACGCGGGCCGCGCGCGCGCATCCAGTTGCGGTTGCCCTGGATCGAGTTGATCTCGCCGTTGTGCGCGAGGAAGCGGAAGGGCTGGGCCAGCGGCCAGCGCGGCATGGTGTTGGTGGAAAAGCGCTGGTGGAAAGTCACCGCGCTGGTAGCCAGTTCCGGCCGCGCCAAGTCCTTGAAGAAGGCCGGCAGGTCGCCCGGCATGACCATGCCCTTGTAGGCGAACACATGCGCCGACAGGGACACGACGTAGAAATCGGCCAGGTCGGACAGCGCGATCTCGGCGCGTCGGCGCGCCTGGAACAACAGGCGTTCGAGCGCGGACAAGTCGAGATCCTCGCGCACGCCCACATACACCTGGGCCACCGCGGGCATGGTCCGGCGCGCCTCGGCGCCGCACACCTCCACGTCCACCGGCACCTCGCGCCAGCCGGCCAGCAGCAGCCCGCAGGCGACCAGTTCAGCCTCCAGCGTGACCCGCGCGCGCATCGCATCGGCTTCGTCGTGGGGCAGGAACACGATGCCGGAGGCGAAGCTCTCGGGCAGCGCGATGCCCGCCTCGCGGGCGAGCACGCGCAGGAAAGCCTCGGGACGCCGCAGCAGCAGGCCGCAGCCGTCACCGCTCTTGCCATCTGCCGCCACCGCGCCGCGATGGGTCATGCGCCGCAGCGCGTCCAGGGCCGCATCGACGATTGCGCGCGACGGGCGATCGTCCAGCTGGGCGATCAGGCCGAAGCCACAACTGTCCTTTTCGAATGCCGGATCGTAAAGATCGGCACCGCCCGCACCCTGTCCCATGTCGCTCCTCCGCTGCCCCGAATCCGGAGCTTCGCCGACCGTCCTAGAGCGCATGCTCGCAAAGCCATGCGGGCCGACTAGATCACGAAGTGCTGCGATGCGTCAAACCACGGACTGCGGACGTATGGACGGCTGGACGAGCGGTGAGTGGTGAGTAGTGAGTGGTGAGTAGCGGCCGGTGCGGGTCGCGGCAGGATGCAATCGAATTCAATCACTTGGGATTGGCGCCGCGCGGGCGAGCGTGCATGGCGTCTCGCTGCTACTCACTACTCACCACTCACTACTCACCGCTTCACCGCAACAACTCCTCCAGCGCCCGTCCCAGTTGCTCTACCCGGAAGGGCTTGCGCAGGAACTGTGCGCCGTCGATCAAGGCCAGCGGTTCGCCAGGCTGTTCCTTGGCGTAACCGCTGACAAACAGCACCGGGAGCGCAGGCGCCTGCTGGCGGAGTTCGCGAGCGATCGTGACACCATCCTTGACCGGCATGGTGAGATCGACGATCGCGCCGCCGTAGCGCTCGGGCGAACGGGCCAGTTCGAGCACCGCGTCGTCGCCCGAGAGAAAGGCTGCGACTTCGAATCCGCATTGCTCGAGCATGACCACGGTGATGGCCAGCACGTCCTCGTCGTCGTCGATCGCCAGCAACGGCCGGCGTTCGCGCGGTAGCGCCGCGGGTACCTCAGGCGTCTCGGTCCCCAAGGTGACCGCCTGATCCGGCAGCAAGGGCAGGAACACACGGAATTCGGTACCGATCCCTGGCTCGCTGATCACGCGGATCGATCCGCCATGCGCCTTGACGATGCCCTGCACCACCGACAGCCCGAGCCCGCGACCGGTGGTCTTGGTGGTGTAGAAGGGCTCGAATATGCGGCGCAGGGTGTCGCCATCGATACCCGGCCCGTCGTCGCGCACCGAGAGCACCGCATAGTCGCCGGCAGCTTCCAGCGGCCACTGCAGGTGCGCCATCGGCATGCCGTCTGCGGCCGCCCGGCCCAGGCGCAGGCGCACGCTGCCGCCGCGATCGCCAAGCGCATCCACCGCGTTCTGCACGAAATTCAGCACCACCTGCTCGATCTGTGTGCTGTCCGCCTTCAGCACCAGGGGGCGATCGCTGATTTCCATGCGCCAGCGCGCGTGACGTCCGCAGGAGGCGCGCAGCAGCGGCTCGATCTTCTCCAGCAACTGCGCCAGGTCCAGCGGCTGCATGCGCGAGGCCGACTGGCCGGCGTAGGCGAGCATGCGTTCGGTCAGGCCTTCCATGCGCCCGAGCACGCTTTCGACAGTGGACAGGTAGTGACCCAGCGCACTCTGCGGCGGCACCGCAGCGACCGCAAGGTTGAGCTGACCGAGCGCCGCCATCAGCATGTTGTTGAGGTCGTGCGCGATACCGCCGGCCATCACACCCAGGCTCTCGGTCTTCTGCGCCTGGTACACCTGGCGTTGCAATTCCTCGTGCTCGGCCGCCTGCTGGCGGTCGCGCGTGATGTCGAAGATCACACTGCTCAGGGTGCCGCGGCCTTCGCGGTAGTCGCAATCGTTGCGCAGGAAAGCGCGCAGCCAACGGCGTTCGCCGTCGCTGAAGTCCAGCGGAAAATCGATGGTCGCCTTGCCGGCGGATTCCAGCAGCCGCTCCAGCTGGACGCTGACAGGTTGGCGATACGCCACCGGCAGCAAGCTCTCGAGTTCGGCACGGTCGACCACATGCGGCTGCTCCTGGCGCATCAAGCGGGCGTAGGCGCCGACCACCTCGCCGCGACCGAGTGCGCGGTCGAAACGGAAGGCGCCGATGCCGGCATCGTCGAGCACCCGGTCGAGCCAACGCTCGCGTTCGAGCATTGCGTCGCGTTCGCGCCGGACCGCGGCGATGTCGGTGGCGATGAACACGAATTCGCGGCGCCCGTCCGGGGCCTCGCCGAAGGTGCTGCCATCGACCTGGAACCAGCGTTCGCTGCCATCTGCATGCCGCAGGCGCCACGGGAAGCTGCAGGCGCCGGTGTCGAGCACCTTGCGCACGGTTTCACGACGAATCTCGGCGTCCTCGAGGAAGCAGTAACGCCGGGTCTGCTGGCCAATCACCGCCGACTGCGATTCACCGACCGTTTCGCAGAAGGCGCGATTCGCCATCCGGATGCTGCCGTCATCGGCGACCACCAGGATCGCACCGCGCGCAGTATCCACCAGCGTCTGCAGGCGCAGCAGCGCCGCGCGCGCCTCCACTTCGGCCTGCACCAGCCGCGAGACATCGCGCGCGGCGATCAGTACCGCGCCGATGCCGCCGGCCTCATCCCGCACCGGCGAGGCAACGATGTCCAGCGTCGGTCGCGCAGGGTGCAGCTCGCTGACCAGGCGGAAATGGCGCCGCTCGCCGTCGCGGAAAACGTCCTTGAGATTGGCCTCGAAAAGCGGCAATTGCGGATCCAGGGTATCGAGGTCCGCGAGGCAGCGCGGCAATCGGGCGAAGCCGCTCTCGTGGAAGAAGCGCTCGGCGACCGGATTGAGGTAAAGGAAGTTTCCCGCGGCATCGAACTGCACCACGATGTCCGGAATCACGTCCAGGATCGCGGTGCGTTCGGCCACCAGAGCGCGTGCCGAGTGCTCCGGGCTGACATCGCGGACAACGCCGGAGATCGAGGTCACCGCATTGCCGGTGTCGTCCACGCGAATGATGGCCGACGAGCGCAGCCAGCGCAGGCGACCGTCGGCGCCGATCAGGCGGTACTCGGCCGGCGCCAGGGCTCCGCTCCGGGGCATCCGCCAGCGCTCCGCCATCCGTTCGCGGTCTTCCGGATGCACCCAGCGGGTCCAGTCGCTCAAAGGGTTGCCCAGCGGCACATCGGTACCGAGGCCGAGCAATTCACGGAATCCCGGGGAACAGCGGAAACGGCCGCTCACGTGCCACTCGAAGAACTCGACGCCGGCCACCTGCAGCAGCGCCTCGAACATGCCGGCGTCGTCGGCCAGCTCCCGCCGGTGCAGTTCGAGGTCGGTCACATCGGTCAGCACCAGGGTGAAGCCCGGGTGCGCCCCGCCAGCCCTCGCCAGCACCACGCGCAGCCATGTGGCCTCTTCTGCATCACTGCGAGGCACCTGGACCAGGCAGTAATGCTCGGCATCGACATCCTCGCCGACCAGCGCCATGCATGCGCGCGACTGGGCGCAATCGTGTTCGGGGAACAAGTCGCACAGTTCGCGGCCAATCGCGCAATCCCGCTGCAACAGGTCCAGCGCTCGACGGGTCGCCGACAGCACGCGGCCCTTGACGTCGACATCGATCTGGGCCACCGGACCCACACCGTGGGATTCACGCAGTGCCCGGTTTTCGCGCTGGACCAGCGCCAGCTGGGCTTCCAGCTCGGCGATCCGTGCATCCCGGTCCGGCGACGGCGCGTTCATCCGCAGGCCCGCAGCCAGAACATCATCGGGTGCGCACTCGCAGCCTCGTGCGCGACCTCCTTCCAGTCGAAGGTGGTGACGAGGTCGGGCCTCGGCGCATATCCCCGCACGCGCCAGAAAGCATCCAGCGGGCGATAGCCTGACGGTCGGCGTGGATCATCCGCATCCCGCTGCACGGCGCAGAATGCGGTCAGCGCGAAGCCACCCAGCTGGCGCGCGTGCGCTTCACGGGCATCGAAGAAGCGATGGCCGAGGCCACGCCCGCGGTACTCGCGGTCGAGCACCGACTCACCGAAGTAATAGACGTCCTCGACCGGGATCCCGGCGGCGACGAACGGCGCCTGGAACTCGGGATTCTCGTCTGCCAGCGGCACCGCGGTGGAGCAGCCGACGATCGTGTCGCCATCGAAGGCGAGCACGAACAGGCTGCGCGGCGAACGGCTGTAGGTCTTCAGGTACTCGGCTTCGTAATCGAGGTCGCCATCGTACAGATAGGGCCAATCGCGGAACACGCGGATCCGCAGCGCCGCCAGCGCCGGCAGGCAAGGTGCGATGGCAGCGCCGCTCACGCACTCGATGCGCAGGCCCGCGGCACCCGCCGCCACTCCTTGCGACCCGCAAGCGCGGTGGCCGGGAAGTCGCTGAACAGCGCGTCGCAACCCGCTGCAAACGCCGCGACGCATTCGGCCGACGGGTCCGTTCCGGCCGCGGGTTGGTCGTCGCGGAAGGTCCAGGCGTGGACGCACTTGCCGCGCGCATGCGCCTCGCGGATGAACTCGGCACCATCGGGACGGCTTAGCAGTGCCTGCTTGCTGACGCCGAAACCATCGACATCATTCGCCGCGTCCGGCAGGCCGACGCTCAGCAGAACCACCGGCAGCCCGGTGCATTCGCGCACCCTGGCCAGCGTTCCAGCATCGAAGCACTGCACCCACACCGGCGCCGCGGGACCGGTCAGGCCGCGCGCCGCGACTTCGGCAGCGAACAGCTCGACCAGGTCGATGCCCAGCGCGCGGTAGTGCTCCGGATGCTTGAGTTCCGGATAGACCAGCAGCGGGCGCTCGCGCCGGGCGCGCTCCTGCAGCAGCAGGTCGAGCACTTCGCCGAAGCGTGGAATGCGCAAACAGCCATCGCGATGGTGCGGGCGGCCCGGCCAGGGCTGGATCGCACGCAATTGGTCGATCTCTCCGGCGCGGAAGTCGCTGATCCACCAGTCCGCGACGCCGTCGTCCCCGGCACGTCGGCGCGCGGCGTACTCCGGACGCATCGTCACATCCGTGCTGCGCGCGAGGCCCAGATCGTGCCGCGCATACAGAACGCCATCGGCGCTCGCCAGCAGGTCCGGCTCGATCACATCGGCGCCCTGCTCGATCGCCAGCGCATAACCCGGCAACGTGTGCTCGGGCAGGATGCCGCTGGCACCGCGATGCGCGATGACCCAGGGATCCCGGAATGGCTGCCAGCGCGGACTCACCGTGCGTCCCCTCGTGCGGTGCCGACCTTGGACCCATGAGTCTACTCGACGTGAAGGCGTCCACCGGAGTCGCGACCCAAGACCGGGAGGTAACGGATCGATGCGTGGCGCGTTCGCCACCGAGCAGGCGGGATGTCGCCGCGTGCTAGCCTGATGCACAGGCTCGAATCCCGGTATCGCCATGCTGCTGATGATCGACAACTATGACAGCTTCACCTACAACCTCGTGCAGTACCTGTCCGAGCTGGGTGAGGATGTGCGGGTGTTCCGCAATGATGCGCTCGGCTGCGCCGACATCGAGGCGCTGGCGCCGGACCGGATCGTGATCTCGCCGGGGCCGTGCACGCCCTCAGAGGCGGGGATCTCGCTGGAGGTGATCCGCCATTTCGGTGGGCGCATCCCGATCCTCGGCGTGTGCCTGGGGCACCAGAGCATCGGCCAGGCTTTCGGCGGCGAGGTGGTGCGCGCGCGCCGGGTGATGCACGGCAAGACCTCGATGATCCACCACGCCGATGTCGGGGTATTCGCCGGCCTGCCGAATCCCTTCGAGGCGACCCGCTACCACTCGCTGGTGGTGCGCCGCGAGAGCATGCCGGAGGTGCTGGAAATGACCGCGTGGACCGAGCATGAGGATGGCAGCGTCGACGAGATCATGGGTCTGCGCCACCGCAGGCTGGCGATCGAAGGCGTGCAGTTCCATCCCGAATCGATCCTGACCCGCGTGGGCAAGGAACTGCTGGGCAATTTCGTTCGCGCCAGCCAGCCAGCGGCACGCGCCTGCGCCTGACCCGGCGCTGCACGACCCAAGCGCGGCCCGACTGCGCTAGATTGGGCGTATCGATGGTCCCGTCGGCACCGCCGGCCGGGGCAATCCGCGGCAATCGCACATTCCTGGAGCGAACATGCTGAACGAGGTGTTGAACAAGCTGGTCGGCGGGCAGGACCTGACCGGCGCTGAGGCCGAGGCCGCGGTGCGCGCGATCATGTCCGGCGAGGCCACGCCGGCGCAGATCGCGGCCTTCCTGGTGGCGCTGCGCATGAAGGGCGAGACCACCCACGAGATCGCCGCAGCGGCGCGCGTGATGCGCTCGCTGATGACCCCGGTGGAACTGCCGAGCGAGCACCTGACCGATATCGTCGGCACCGGCGGCGACCACGCCAACACCTTCAATGTGTCGACCGCCGCGAGTTTCGTCGCGGCGGCCGGCGGTGCGCGCATCGCCAAGCACGGCAACCGCTCGGTGTCGAGCAAGTCGGGCAGCGCGGACCTGCTGGAGGCCGCCGGCGCACGGCTGGACCTGGGTCCCGATGCGGTGCGCGCGAGCGTTGAGCAACTCGGCATCGGCTTCATGTTTGCGCCGATGCACCACGGCGCGATGAAGCACGCCGCGCCGGTGCGCCGCGAACTCGGCCTGCGCACGTTGTTCAACCTGCTCGGGCCGCTGACCAACCCGGCGCAGGCGCCGCACCAGGTGCTCGGCGTGTTCGACCGCCGCTGGCTGGAATCGCTGGCGCGGGTGCTGGGAGAACTCGGCAGCAAGCATGTGCTGGTGGTGCACGCGCTCGACGGGCTGGATGAGCTGTCGATCGCCGCTCCCAGCCAGGTGGCCGAGCTGAAGGACGGCGAGGTGCGGGTGTATTCGATCGCGCCCGAAGACTTCGGCCTGACCCGCGCGTCGATCGACCCGATGCGGGTGTCGTCGCCGGCCGAGAGCCTGGCCATCGTGCAGCGCGTGCTCGGCGGTGAGGCTGGCGCCGCGTCCGATTTCGTCGCGCTGAACGCCGGCGCCGCGCTGTACGCCGCGGATCGCGCGTCCTCGCTCGCCGATGGCGTCGCCGCGGCGCGCCAGATCCTGCACAGCGGCCGCGCGCTGGAACGCATGCAGCAGTACGTTGCGCTGACCCACAAGCTATGAGCGACATCCTCGAACGCATCCTCGCCCGCAAGGCCGAGGAGATCGCTGCGCGCAAGGCCGCACGGCCACTCGGCGATCTCCAGGCGCGCGCCGCCGACACGCCGACCACCCGCGGTTTCGAGGCCGCCCTGCGCGCCCGTGTGCGCGTGGGACAGCCGGCGGTGATCGCCGAGGTCAAGAAGGCCAGCCCGAGCAAGGGCGTGCTGCGCGCCGACTTCGACCCGTCGGCGATCGCGGCGAGCTACGCGGCGGGGGGCGCTGCCTGCCTGTCGGTGCTGACCGACGAGCGCTTCTTCCAGGGCCACGACCGCTATCTGCAGCAAGCCCGCCGCGCCTGCGTGCTGCCGCTGCTGCGCAAGGACTTCACGATCGACGCCTACCAGGTGTTCGAGGCGCGCGAACTGGGCGCCGACTGCATCCTGCTGATCGTCGCCGCCCTGCCCGACTCGCGCCTCGGCGAGCTGACCGACCTGGCACACCAGATCGGCATCGATGTGCTGATGGAAGTGCATGACGGCAACGAACTGACCCGCGCGCTCGCGACCCGCGCCAGCCTGATCGGCATCAACAACCGCAACCTGCGCACCTTCGAGACCAGCCTGGACACCACGCTGGCGCTGAAGTCACGCGTGCCCGCCGATCGCCTGCTGGTCACCGAGAGCGGCATCGCCACGCGCGCCGACGTCGAGCACATGCGCGCGCAGGGCGTGCATGCCTTCCTGGTCGGCGAAGCCTTCATGCGCGCACCGGACCCAGGCGCGGAGCTGGCCAAGCTGTTCTTCTGACGGTCCCATTCAACGCGCAGACGCGGAGGCGCAAAGGACGCAGAGGAGAGCAGAACGCTTTGGCCTGGCGTCTCTGCGCTCTCGGCGTCTCCGCGTTTGAACGCTTTTCTCGGCCTGGGCTCCCGTTCAACGGGCAGGCGTCAGAACAGCCCGCCCTGCAGCAGCGCCCGCACCGGCGCGAAGCTGCGCCGGTGGATGGCGCAAGGACCGTGCTGGCGCAGGCGTTCCAGGTGCTCCGGCGTCGGGTAGCCGTAGTGCTGGGCGAAACCGTAGGCTGGATGCGCCGCGTCGTACTCGCGCATCAGCGCGTCGCGATGGGTCTTGGCCAGGATCGACGCCGCCGAAATGCAGGGCTCGCTGGCATCGCCCTTGACGATCGCGCGCGCTGGCAGCCTGAGGTCCTTGGGGACCTTGTTGCCGTCGATCAGGACTTCATCGGGCACCGTCGCCAGGGCCAGTACCGAGCGCGTCATGCCTGCCATGGTCGCGTGAAAGATGTTGCGCCGGTCGATCTCGTCCACGTCCACCACGATCACCGACCAGGCCAGCGCCGCGACACGGATCTGCGGCGCCAGCGACTCACGCTGCGCGGCGCTGAGTGCCTTGGAATCGCCCAGGCCCGCCAGCGGGCGCGCGGGATCCAGGATCACGGCCGCCACCACCACAGGACCGGCCAGCGGGCCGCGGCCGGCCTCGTCCACGCCGGCGACCAGCGCATTCACGGCAACCACTCCAGCACCGCATCGGCCGCACGCGCCGACGCGTCCTGGCGCAGACGGCGGTGGATCACATCGGCCTCCTGCTGCAGAGCCGCGACCGCCACCGGATCATCGAGCCACCGCGTGAGGGCCGCCGCGAGCGATTGCGGCGTGAGCGCATCCTGGCTGATCTCCGGCACCAGCTCGCGCCCGGCGAGCACGTTCGGCAGCGAGTAATGGCGTACTTTCAGCAAGCCGAAAGTGCGCACGATCCAATAGGTCAGCGGCGCGATGCGGTAGCCGACCACCATCGGGCGCCGGCTGAGCAGGGCCTCCAGCGTCGCCGTGCCGGATGCGACCAGCGCCACATCGCAGGCCGCGAGCACCCGGCGCATGTCGCCGACCACGATCTGCAGCCGCTCGACCAGCCCGGGTTGATGCTGCGCCGCCAGTTCCCTGAGGCGCGCGGCAATCCGCTCATTGGCGGCCGCCACCAGCACCCCAAGCCCGGGGCGCGCGGCGCACAGCAGGGCCGCCGCGCCCAGGAAATCGGCCCCCAGGCGCTCGATCTCACCGCGCCGGCTGCCCGGCACCAGTGCCAGCAGGGCCTCGGCCTCGCCTCGCCCGAGCGCCGTGCGCGCGCCGCCACGATCGACATCGAGCGGCATCTCATCGGCGAACGGATGCCCGACGAAGCGCGCATCGCCACCATGGCGCGCATACAACTCGGGCTCGAAGGGAAACAGGCACAGCACGCGGTCCGCGCACTCGCCGATCGACTTCGCCCGGCCCTGGCGCCAGGCCCAGATCGATGGGCTGACGTAGTGCACCGTGCGCAGCCCTGTGGCCCGGAGGCGCTTTTCGACCCCGAGGTTGAAGTCGGGCGCATCGATGCCGACGTACATCGCCGCGCCGCTGGCCTGGATCCGCGCGACGAACTCCCGGCGCAGCCGCAGCAGCCGTGGCAAATGCTTGAGCACCTCCACCAGCCCCATCACCGCCAGTTCCTGGCAATCCCACCAGCACTCCATCCCTGCCGCGCGCATCGCCGGGCCGCCGATGCCGGCGACATGCAGGTCGGGGCGCCGCCGCTTCAGCTCCGCGATCAACCCGGCGCCGAGCAGATCGCCGGAGGCTTCGCCGGCGCAGAGGATGAGAGTACGGGGAGTGGTCACGGCCGGTCGGGAGGATGGTGAAGCGGTGCCCCGCTCCTGCTTCACCTCAGGATGCTGCGCTCGCTGCGATCGATGAACTCGACCAGGACGCCGACTTCGGGCGCCTCGGCCGCCTGGGCGGCGAGTTGCTCGCGGGCTTCCTTGAGCGGCAGGCCGGACAGGTACAGGGTCTTGTAGGCACGCTTGATCGAGGCGATCTGGGCGGCGGTGAAGCCGCGGCGCTTGAGTCCCTCGGCGTTGATCCCGCGCGGGGCGCTCATCTCGCTGCCGACGATCACATACGGCGGCACGTCGCAGTTGATCTTGCTGCCCATGCCGGTGAAGGCATGCGCGCCGACCTTGCAGAACTGGTGGATCAGCGAGAAGCCGCCGAGGATCGCGTGGTCGTGGATGGTGACGTGGCCGGCGAGCGTCGCCGAATTGGCCAGGATCGTGTGACTGCCGACGATGCAGTCGTGGGCGATGTGCACATAGGCCATGATCCAGTTGTCGTCGCCGATGCGCGTGACCCCGCCGCCCTGGCTGGTGCCGCGGCTGATGGTGACGAACTCGCGGATGGTGTTGCCGTTGCCGATGATCAGCTCGGTCGGCTCGCCGGCGTACTTCTTGTCCTGCGGCGCGCCGCCGATCGACGCCTGGCCGTAGATGTGGTTGTCCTCGCCGATGGTCGTCGGCCCCTCGATGACGCAGTGCGCGCCGATGCGGGTGCGCGCGCCGATGCGCACGCCGGCGCCGATGACCGAGAACGGCCCAACTTCGACTGAATCGTCGAGTTCGGCGTTGGCGTCGATGAGCGCGGTGGGATGGATCGCCATCAGGCCTCCCGTTCCGCGCACAGCACTTAGGCGCTGGCGACTACCTTGCCGTCCACCTTGGCGGCGCACAGGAACTGGCCCATCTTCATCACCATGCGCTTCTGCTCGACTTCCAGGTGCAACTGGTCGCCCGGCCGCACGATCTGGTTGAAGCGCGCCTTGTCGATCTTGACCAGGTAGAACAGCGGGCGGGTATCGGGCAGCACCTGCGCCGACAACTGCACCAGCAATCCACAAGCCTGCGCCAGCGCTTCCAGGATCAGAACGCCGGGCATCACCGGATTGTCGGGGAAGTGGCCGGTGAAGCAGGGCTCGTTGACGGTCACGTTCTTGAGCCCGGTCAGGCGCTTGCCCGGCTCGAAGGCAATCACGCGGTCGACCAGCAGGAAGGGATAGCGATGCGGCAGCAACTGCGCAATGCGGCGCACATCGACGGGCAACTCGACCCGTGCGGCAGTGTCGTTCATGGAATCAGGAATCCCGTTTGTTGGTCGTGACCTGGCGCGCCAGGTCGTCGAGCTGCTTGAAGCGTACGGCGCTCTTGCGCCAGCTGCGATTATCCATCAGCGGCGTCCCCGACGAGTATTCGCCGGGCTCGCGGATCGAGTGGGTCACCAGGCTCATCGCGGTGATCGTGACCTTGTCGCAGATCTCGAGGTGGCCGAGCACGCCCGCGGCGCCACCGATCAGGCAGTAGCGCCCGATCTTCGCGCTGCCGGCCACGGCCGCGCACCCGGCCATCGCCGTATGCGCGCCGACACGCACGTTGTGTGCGATCTGGATCTGGTTGTCGAGGCGCACATCCTCTTCCAGCACGGTGTCGCCGAGCGCACCACGGTCGATCGTGGTGTTCGCGCCGATCTCGCAGTCGTCGCCGATGACCACGCCGCCCAGTTGCGACACCTTGAGCCAATGGCCCTTGTCCATCGCCAGGCCAAAGCCATCGGCCCCGAGCACGGCGCCGGGGTGAATCAGCACGCGCGCGCCAAGACGCACGCGCGTAACCAGCGTGACCCGCGCGACCAGATGACAACCGGGCCCGACATGGCAGTCCTCACCGATGCTGCATTGCGCCCCGACCACCGCACCGGCGGCCACAGTCGCGCCAGCGGCAACCCACGCCAGCGGGCCGATGTGGGCGGTCGCATCGATGCGCGCGGACGGATCCACCACGGCGCTCGGGTGGATCCCGGGCGGGCGCACGGGGCGCGGCTCGAACTGCGCGGCGATGCGCGCGAAATCGGCATAGGGGTTGCGGCTGACCAACACGGCGCAGGGCGCGCCGTCCACAGCGTCGACCCCCGCCACCACGGCGCTGGCGCGGGTCTGTGCGAGCTGGGCCCGGTACTTCGGATTGGCGAGGAATCCGAGCTGGCCCGGCAGCGCCGACTCCAGCGTGCCCACGCCATCGATGACCAGATCCCCGTTGCCGTGCAGCACCAGGCCTGATTCCGCCGCGATCTGCGCCAGCGTGCGCTCGCTCATGGCTGGCGCAACTCCTCGGCATGGGCGTTGACCCGGTCGAGGATTTCGACCGTGATGTCCAGCCGCGGATGGGCGAAGCCAACGCCATCGGTCAGCACCAGATCGAAGCCCTGCTCGCGCGCATACGCGCCGATCTCCTCCTGGATGCGTCGGTCGATGGTCTCGGTGAGATCTTTGATCCGGCGGTTCAGCGCCAGGGCCAGCTCTGTGCGACGCCGCTGCAGGCTGCGCTCCAGGGCCTCGATCTCGCGCCGCAGGTCGAGCGCGTCCTGCGAGGACAGCGTCGCCATTTCGCGGTCGCGCCGCGCTTCAAGTTCGCGCAGGCGGGCTTCTTCCAGCGTCAGCGCCTGGTCGCGGGCGGCAAATTCCTCGGTGAGCTTCTGGCGACCGACAGTGAACAGATCCGACTCGCGGATGATCCGCTCAGTGTCCACCACGGCAATCCGCGCGGCGCCACTGGATGCGCCCGTCTGGGCCCCGGAAGGTCCGATGGTCAGCAAGGACGCGACCGCGACCAGCGCCGGATACAGGCGCCGGAGCCGCGATCGCGAGGATGCATCCATGGTCCGTCGCGATGCGCGCTAGAACTGGTTGCCGAAGGAGAACTGGATGCGCTCCACGTCGTCGCCGTCCTTCGCATTCAGCGGATAAGCCAGGTTGATCACGATCGGACCCACTGGCGCGCGCCACTGCATCGTCAGGCCGGTCGAATAACGCAATTCGCCCGCATCGAAGGAATCGAAGTCCTTGTAGACGTTGCCGATGTCGAAGAAGGCGCCAAGGCGGATGGTGTCCGCGCCCTTGGCGAACGGCGTCGGGAACAGGAACTCGACGTTGCCGATCACGTTCAACGCGCCGCCTACCGGCAGCAGTTCGCCGCCCGACTGCAGGCGCGGTCCCAGGGTGTTGTCGCGGAAGCCGCGCACCGAGCGCACACCGCCTGAGTAGTAGTTCTCCCAGAACGGGAAACCGAGGCGACCGCCGCGCGCAACGGGCGGATCGCCGATCAGGGTCGGATCGGTCTTGCTGCTGCCGTAAGTGTCGCCATAGCCGAGTTCGCCGTTGATCATCAGGGTGAAGCTCTGGGTCAACGGGAAGTAGCGCTGGTACTGCGCGGTGATCTTGTAGTACTGCAACTCGCTCGGTGGCAGGACAACCTCACCTACGAACTTGGTCAGCGAACCGTCGGTAGGCGAGAAGAAGCGGTTGCGGCTATCGCGGAACCAGCTGGTTTCCAGGCGCCAGGAGTTGAAGGTCTTGTTGTCGTAGACGAACGGGATGTACTCATCCGGCGTCAGTCCCGGGAAGATGTCGATCTGGGTGTGGTCAACCGCCAGGCGGAACTGGATGCGGTCGTACTCGCTGAGCGGCAGACCGTAGGTCAGGCCAAGCTGGCCGACGTTGCTGGTATAGCTGGCAAGGTTGGCCTGGGCCGAATCGAGCTCGCGGTAGCTGACATTGAAGCCGCGCGACACGCCTTCGTCGGTGTAGTAAGGGTTGTAGTACGAGGCATCGAAGCGCTTGTAGATTCGGTTGTTGCTGACCGCGAAGCCGACCCGGTTGCCGGTGCCGAGGAAGTTGTCGAAGCTCAGCGCCACCGAGAGGATCGCGCCCTGCAACTCCGAGTAGCCGACGCCGAACTGGAAGTTTCCGGTCTGCTGTTCCTCGACTTTGACGACGATATCGACCTGGTCCTCGCTGCCCGCGACCTTGGGCGTTTCCACCTCGACCTTCTTGAAGAAGCCGAGGCGCTCCAGGCGCACCTTGGAGCGGTCGATCGCCGCCTGGTTGAACCAGCCGCCTTCGAACTGGCGCATCTCGCGGCGCAGCACCTCATCCAGCGTCTTGGTGTTGCCCTCGAAGTTGATCCGGCGCACATAGACGCGCTTGCCCGGGTCGACCAGCATGGTGATGTCGACGATCCGCTTCTCGCGGTCCACCTTCGGGATCGGCGAGACATTGGCGAAGGCGTAGCCGAAGTTGCCGAGAAGCTTCTGGATGTATTCGCTCGTCTGCTCCAGCTTCTTGCGCGAAAAGGTCTCGCCCGACTTGAACACCACCAGGCGCTTGAGCACCGACTCCTCGACCACGAACTTGCCGGTCAGGCGCACGTCGCCGACGGTGTAGATCGGGCCTTCGGCCACGTTGGCGGTGATGTAGACATTGCGGCGATCCGGGCTGACGCTGACCTGGGTGGATTCGACGTCGAAGTCGACATGGCCACGGTCCAGGTAATAGGCGCGCAGCTTCTCCAGGTCGCCCGAGAGCTTCTCGCGCGAGTACTGGTCGTCGCGGCGGTACCAGGACAGCCAGTTGGTGGTGTCGAGCTCGAACTCGTCGCGGATTTCCTCGTCGGTGTACGTGCTGTTGCCGACCACGTTGAGGTGCTTGATCTTCGCCGCCTTGCCTTCGGCGATGGTGATCGTCACGTCGACCCGGTTGCGGTCCAGCGCCTTGACCGAAGGCGTGATCTTGACGTTGTACTTGCCGCGGTTGTTGTACTGCCGCGTGAGTTCCTGGGTGACCCGCTCGATGTTGAGCTGGTCGAAGGTCTCGCCCTCGGCCAGGCCGATGTTGTTGAGGCCCTTCTGCAACTCCTCGGTCTTGATGTCCTTGTTGCCTACCAAGGTGATGGTCGAGATCGCCGGGCGCTCGACCACCGTGACCACCAGGATGTCGCCCTGTCGGTCCAGCCGCACGTCCTTGAAGAACCCGGTCTTGTACAGGGCGCGCAGGGCCTCCGCGGCGCGGCCGCGGTCGAGGCGATCGCCTTTCTGCACCGGCAGGTAGGTGTAGACGGTACCGGCGGAGATGCGCTCCAGGCCGTCAACGCGGATGTCGCTGATGACGAAATCATCGGCGGCAAGGGCGGCGGCTCCGGAGAGTGCCAGCAGTATGGACGCGACCAGTTTTTTCATGCGCGCAAAGCCTCAGGGCATATCGTCGTCAGGGGAGCCACGCGTTGTGATTGTCGTTTCGCGTGCGTGGTCTCGATGGGTGAGAGGCTAACTCAGGAGGACATCAGCCGGCTGAGGTCATTGAAGAACGCCAGGCACATCAGCGCCAGGAGTGCTCCCAACCCCAGGTAGTGGCCGACGGCTTGCGCGCGATCGCTCAGCGGGCTGCCCTTCACCCATTCGATAAAGTAATACAACAAATGGCCGCCATCCAGAATCGGGATCGGCAGCAGGTTCATGATGCACAAGGAAAGGCTGATCAACCCGAGGAAACGCAGGAACTGGGTGAAACCGCCCTCCGCCGAGTAGTTGGCGAACTGCGCGATGCTGATCGGCCCGGAGACATTCTTCAAGTTTGCATCGCCGGCCAGCATGTGCCAGATCACGCGCACGCTGCCGGTGGTCAGGCGCCAGGTCTCCGCAATGGCCTGCGGGACTGCCTGCAGCGGACCGTAGCGCCGGGTGGCTTCGCGCATCTCGGGCGCCACGCCGATCAACCAGAAGGTCCGCTCGCCGCGCTGCTCGCTGCGCGCCTTGATCAGCAGGGTCTCGCGGATGCCGCCGTTGCGCTCGACCAGCAGCCTGACGGTGCCACCCTGCGCCTTGGCTTCGGCCTGGATCGCCTCACTCATCGCGGCGAAGCGGTCGACCTCGGTGTCGCCGACCTTGACGATGCGGTCGCCGGGCTGGAGGCCGGCCAGTTCCGCCGGATCACCTGCGCGCAGGCTGCCGACCGTCGCCGGCGGCTCCCAGTGCCATGGCTTCAGGCCCAACTGGTCGAAGATCCGCTCTTCGTCCACACCGCCCATCTCGCTGGTGGCCAGCTGACGCGTCGCGACATCGCCGTTGGCGCGACGCACTTCTATCTGAACCGTCTTCCCGCGGTAGGCGCTGGTGGTCAGGTCGACCAGCACATGAGTCCAGTTGCTGGCCGGATTGCCGTCCACCGCGAGGATCAGATCGCCGCGCTCCAGGCCGGAACGTGCCGCGAGGCCGGTGGATTCGCCGATGTAGGGGGCGTAGTCGCGCACGCCGACCAGCAGCATCAGCCAGAACGCCGCGAGCGCGAAGGCCAGGTTGAAGATCGGGCCGGCGGCGACGATCGCCATTCGTTGTGGCAGCGACTTGCGGTTGAAGGACTGCTGGAGCTCGCTGGCTTCAACCTCGGCCTCGCGTTCGTCGAGCATCTTGACGTAGCCGCCGAGGGGAATCGCTGCAATCACGTACTCGGTGCCGTCCTTGCCGCGGCGCACCCACAGCGGGCGCCCGAGGCCGATGCTGAAGCGCAGCACCTTGACCCCGCAGCGGCGCGCCACCCAGTAGTGCCCGAACTCATGGAAAGTGACCAGCAGGCTGGTCGCCACCAGAAACCAGAAGATCGAGCCCAGCACCGTTTCCATCTCAGCTCCGCATTCTCGAGTCGATCACAGCCTGCGCCACCCTGCGCGCGTGCGCATCGGCCGCCAGTACCGCTTCCAGCGACTCGGCCGACGATAGTGCAATTCGATTTAAAGCCTCGTTAACGATGGCGGCAATGCCGGCAAATCCAAGCCTGCCGTTCAGGAAGGCCGCCACGGCGACCTCGTTCGCGGCATTCAGGATGGCCGGCGCGGTGCCACCGGCCTCCAGGGCCTCGCAGGCCAGGCGCAGGCAGGGGAAGGCGTCGATATCCGGCTCGGCGAAGTCCAGCCGGGCGAGTGCCGCAAGGTCCAGCGCGGGCGCGCCGGAATCGATCCGCTCCGGCCAGGCCAGGGCATGTGCTATCGGGATGCGCATGTCGGCGCTGCCGAGCTGGGCGATGAAACTGCCGTCGACATACTCGACCAGCGAATGCACGGTCGACTGCGGGTGCACAATGACGCGAATCCGCTCGCGCGGCAGGCCGAACAGGAAGCTGGCCTCGATCACCTCCAGGCCCTTGTTCATCAAGGTGGCCGAATCCACCGAGATTTTCGGCCCCATGGTCCAGTTCGGGTGGGCGCAGGCCTGCGCGACCGTGACCTGCTCCAGCTGCGCCCGGGTCCAGCCGCGGAACGGACCGCCGGAAGCGGTCAGCCAGAGCTGGCGCACGCCCACCGGCGGACGCCCGTGGCCTTGCGGCAGGCACTGGAAGATCGCGTTGTGTTCGCTGTCGATCGGCAACAGGACGGCGCCGCCGGCGTCCGCTGCGCCCATCAGCAGCGCACCGGCGCACACCATCGATTCCTTGTTCGCCAGCAGGATGCGCTTGCCGGCGCGGGCTGCGGCCAGGGTCGGCTCCAGGCCGGCCGCGCCGACGATGGCGGCGATCACGCTGTCGACCCCCGGCTCCGCCGCAGCCGCGGCGATCGCCGCCATGCCCTGCTCCACCTCGGTCGTGCATCCGGCATCGGCCAGCCGCGCGCGCAGACGCGTTGCGGCCTGGGCATCGGCCATCACCGCGCGCTTGGGGCGCATGCGCAGGCAGATCTCGGCGAGCGCGGCATCGTCGCGCGCGGCCACCGCCGTGTGCAGGCGGAAGCGCTGCGGGTGGCGTGCAATCAGGTCGAGGGTGCTGCGGCCAATCGACCCGGTCGCGCCGAGCAGGCAGATCGAGCTCATAGGCCGATCAGGTAGCGACCACAGACGAAGATCGGCAGCGCGGAGAGCACGCTGTCGATACGGTCGAGCATGCCGCCGTGCCCGGGCAACAGCGAGCCGGAATCCTTGAGATTCGACTGGCGCTTGATCAGGCTCTCGAACAGGTCGCCGACGATCGAGAACAGCACGGTCACGGTAGCGAGCAATACCAGCAGGCCGTGGCCCACCGGTACCGGCTCGATCAGCCATCCGGCGACCGCCGCAAACAGGATGGTCCCGAACAGCGCGCCATACACGCCCTCGCGAGTCTTGCCCGGGGAAATTCGCGGCGCCAGCTTGTGCTGGCCAAAACGCCGTCCCGCGAAGTAGGCGGACACGTCTGCGACCCAGATCAGCATCAGCACGAACAGCGTCCACCAGGGGCCCGCGTTGGGTTCGCGATGGATCAGCCAGGCGGCCACCCAGGCGGGCACCACCATGACACTTCCGACAAGCAGCTTGATCTCGCGATTGCGCCGGGTCGGCGCCGACCCGAATTCGAAGGCGCGCAGCCAGAAGATGGCGAGGCACCACCACGCCACCCCGACCCAGGCCACCGGCAGCAGCCAGCCGGCCGGATCAAAGGCCAGCAGTGCAGCCATGATCCCGCCGTTTACGAACACCGCGAAGCCACGCAAGCGGCGGCCGCGAAAGCCGATCACACGGGTCCACTCCCAGATCGCGTAGCACAGAACCAAGCCGAAGCACAGTGCGAACCAGGTGCTCGGCAGGAACAGAACGCCGCCGATGGCCAGCGGCGCCAGGAACAGCGCCGTCATGACCCGCGCGCGCAAACCTTCGCCAAACCATCGCGCCAGCAGCAGAGCCGAGTCAGGCATGGGCCGTGCTCCCCTCCCCGCGAAGCTGCGCGCTGGTCTTGCCGAAGCGACGCTCGCGCTGAGCAAACTCGACCAGTGCGGCCGCGAGGGCCTGGTCATCGAAATCCGGCCACAATACCGACGTGAAATACAGCTCGGTGTACGCGAGATGCCACAGCAGGAAGTTGCTGATGCGCGCGTCGCCACCGGTGCGGATGAAGAGATCGGGCTCCGGCAGCGGAGCGAGCGACAGATGCCGCTCGAAGCTCGGCTGGTCGATGGCTTCCGGATCGATGCGCCCCGCCTGCGCCTCGCGCGCCAGCGCACGCGC